>JAGBOW010000136.1 GCA_017633675.1 bacterium
TCACTGTCACATCTCTTTGCAATTTTTAGATATTTTTGAAGTTCATCTACAAACGCATCTGTTGATGCGTATTTAGTATTTAAAAGTCCATGTGCTCTCATTTGCTCCATTGCTTGTGTGATTTTTTGAGCAATATTTGCCTGTCTTTCTGAATTAACTCTTTCATTAATATTTGCAATAACTGTCGGCATGGTTATTGCGGCAACAACTCCGATTACCCCTAAAGTAATCAATACTTCCGCTAAAGTAAATGCTGTTTTTAAATTGCTCATATAAATCCTTTCCTTAACCATATAATTAATAACTTATATATTAAATATTATAACTCAATACAAGTTATAAGTCAATCTTTGTATAGTTATAAGTTATGAATAAGCAAGAATTACTTAAAAAATTTGGTAAAAATATCAGGATTGAAAGAATAAAAAAGGATTTAACACAGGAACAGTTAGCTGAAATTATGGACGTTAGCCAAAATTATATAGCCTGTATCGAATGCGGGCGGCAAAATATGTCATTAGGAAAAATTTTGGAATTATCAAATGCCCTTCAAATAAATATTGAAAACTTATTGAAATTTAGTGATTAGCTGCAAAAAACAGAATTGTAACAAAAACTTAACACATGACTTGAAAAAGTATATACTATGATATATACTAAGTATATAAGTTGCAGTTTGTCTTGTGTTTAAAAAATAAGAAGGAGTTTAAGAGGTATGACTGAGTTTATCAAAATGAGAAAAACAGGAGAGTTTTCCAACCCCGCAAGAAACGAAGTCCTTGAAGGAGATACGGTTCTTGCAAATTACATCAAAGAAATTGCTGATTACAAATCTTTATCTTCGGAAGAAGAAAAAGAAGTAGCAAAAAGAGCGGCAGAAGGCAGTGAAGAAGCTAAACAGAAACTTATTAAAGCAAATTTAAAATTAGTGGTTACAATAGCCAAAAAAGCTATTCACATGTCGCATCTGCCCGTTATTGACTTAATTCAGGAAGGCAATTTGGGTTTAATGGTTGCAGCTGATAAATTTAATTACAAACTGGGCTATAAATTTGCAACCTACGCAAGCTGGTGGATTAAACAGGCAATGTTTAAAGCTATTTCGGAACAGTCCCATTGTATGAAAATTCCTGTATATATTCAGGAAACTTTATCTAAATTTTCAAAAATTAAACGTGAAATGGAACGTGAAACTAATTGTCCGGTAAAAACAGAAGATGTAGCAAAGAAAATGAATGTAGATCCCTGCAAAATCGATACGTTTTTAAACGCATATTCGAAAACCATTTCGTTAGAAAGCGGGCTTGAAAACAGTGACGGAAAAGAAATGAGTGTTGCGGATATAATTGAAGATGAAAAGGCTTCAGCTACAGAACAAGCTGAATTTGAAGATTTGCAAAATGATATTTTGAATGTTGTGTCAACATTAAAAGAACGTGAGCAAGAAGTTGTCAGAATGAGGTACGGATTAAATAACTGTGAAAAAATGACACTTGAAGAAATCGGAAATATTTACGGTGTAACCAAAGAGTGTATACGTCAAACAGAATTGAGAGCTTTAAAGAAGATGAGATTCTCCGTGTTAGGTCAGGAAGTGCTGGCGGGTTATGTAGGGTAAATATAAATTGTGAGTGTTTATTAGTGGAAGTTTGTTATTGCCGATAAGAAATCTTATCGGCTGATTTTTTGCATAAAATTTGTTATTATGATGCAACAAAAAAGAAACCTTTCGGTTTCTTTTTTGTGTTATATCTAAACTTTTCTCTTGCGAGCAGCTTCCGATTTGCGTTTTCTTTTTACGCTCGGTTTTTCGTATCTTTCACGTTTTTTTACTTCCGAAAGGATACCGGCTTTTTGAATTTTTTTCTTAAAACGTCTTAATGCGCTTTCAATTGATTCGTTTTCGCCAACTTTAACTTCTGCCATTTATATTTTCACCACCTTTATGGTCTTATTAGTACTCTATAAGTATAACAGAAAACAAAATAAATTTCAAGTCTGCATATTTTTTTGTAATTTTAAAATTTTGATGTATAATTTTTACGGAGGGGAATTTATGAAGAAGAAATTAATTATTATTATATCATCTGTTATTTTATTTTTCGCAGTCGGTGTAACTGCCGGAATCGGTTATGCACAGATGAATACACCAAAACACCCGTCGGATTATCATATCGGTATAACTTATAATGAGGCTTTAAATTCCGATAAACCCATGCTTATTCTGTTTTATGCCGATTGGTGCGGATATTGCCTGAGATTTATGCCAAAGTTTCAGACACTCAGCAAATTATACGGAAACAAATACAATTTTGTAATGCTGAATGTTGAAGGCGGTGCAGAAAACATAAAACTTACACAAAATACGGGTATTGCCGGTTATCCTACCGTTTATATACTTGATCCTAAGTATGATAATAAAGTTTTGATATCAAATACAATTTATCAGGATTTGGGTAAATTCAGAACGGAACTTGACAGATATTTACGCATAAGAGCTTTATTAGACAGCAAATAACAAAAAAAAAGACCCTGATTATTCGTCAAGGTCAATACTTAAAATAAGAAGAGAGAGCTTTATATCTATATAAAGTACGATCATTAAAAATTTTTGCCAGTTTTTAATGCTTTTGTTAAGAAATATTAAAAGGAACTTATGAAAGATATTCAAAACCTTAAAGATGACAGGAATGTTGATATTCAGAAAGTTGGTATAAAAAATCTGTATCTGCCTTTGATTGTTCAGCGAAAAAACAGTACGGATCAGATTGTTTCTGCTGTCGCAAGGGCTAATGTATCTTTGCCTAAGCATTATAAGGGTACACATATGTCAAGATTTGTGGAAGTCTTATCGGAATGGCAAAATAAACATCTTTTGGGTGTTGATATAAGAGGCTGTCTTGAAAAAATAATAAAAAAACTCAATGCACAAAGCGGTGAATTGAAGTTTACTTTCACATATTTTATCGATAAAAAATCTCCCGTAAAAAAAATGTCTGCCCCGATGGGTTATAAATGTTCTTTTGAAGGAAGGATTGTTGAGGGGATTAATAAATTTATTCTGGGGGTTTCAGTACCGGTAACAACTCTTTGCCCCTGTTCAAAAGAAATATCGGAAAACGGTGCGCATAATCAAAGAGCAATTATTAATGTAAAAATCTCTTATGATGAAAGTAAACAAATCTGGCTTGAAGATTTGATAGAAATGATTGAATCCTGTGCGTCCTGTCCTGTTTATACTCTTTTAAAAAGAGAGGACGAAAAATACGTAACGGAAAGGGCGTGGGAAAATCCGAAATTTGTTGAAGATGTTTTGAGAGATGTTGTTGTAAAATTAAGAAATACCCCGAATATAAATGAATTTGAGGTTGACTGCGAAGCTATGGAGAGTATCCATAATCATTCTGCTTGGGCATATCAGCATGAAATATTATCTTAATTTAAAAAAGTTCTCTATTTCCGTATCTAGAATTTGAGCAATTTCAAATAAAGTTCCGACAGGAAGATTAACCTCTGCCCGTTCAATCATTCCTATATAATTTCGGCTCTTTGATAACGCTTCGGCTAATTGTTCCTGTGAAAACCCTAATTGTTTTCTGTAAAATTTTATGTTTTTGCCGAGCATTTTTAAGTTATCGTTATCCACATAACAATTTTATTAAATTATATTAAGCATTCTACCAAATCTCACTTGTCATTTTTGTTAATATAAGTTATTATAATAAAGAGGAGTACATTATGGAAAAAAATAAAACAGCTTTTACCTTAGCAGAGGTATTAATCACATTGGGGGTAATCGGAGTTGTTGCGGCAATAACTCTGCCGGCACTGTTTACTAATATAACAGGATATGTAAACACAAAACGTCAGGAAAATATCGGTCAAAAGGTTACACAAGCTATGGAGCAGATGAGGGCGCATGGGTTATTGAACACTCAATATTCCTCAACAGAAAGTTTTGTTGATGAATTTCAAAAATATATAAAAATTTCAAA
>JAGBOW010000137.1 GCA_017633675.1 bacterium
ATTTTTACTCTGCCCAAATCCTACAGGCAGACTTTTGGGTTTCGCCTCAACTCTGTCACCTACATCAAGTCCTTGAGTTGCAGGATTGTAATTAAGAATAATTGATGCACCATCTGCTAATATCAAACCTACATTATTTGTTTCTGTAGACAAGCTTAAATTCTTTCCTGCCTTTGCTTTACTTACTTCAAATTCTTCACCGTCTGACGTTGTTACTTTATCTGTCGGCCAGCAGTCTGCGATATTTGATGCGTCACAACGCTTTGCTACTTTTAAATACTTTTGAAGTTCATCTACAAATGCATCAGTTGATGCGTATTGGGTGTTCAATAAACCATGCGCTCTCATCTGCTCCATTGCTTGTGTAATTTTTTGAGCAATATTTGCCTGACGTTCCGAATTTACTCTTTCCGTAACATTTTCCATAATTGCAGGTAAAGTAATTGCTGCAACAACACCGATTACACCCAATGTAATCAAAACCTCTGCCAGAGTAAATGCTTTCTTTAACATTCCATGCCTGACACAAAATCCGTCAATATTAGACGGCATATTCTGAAGCAATTTCCGGACGGCATTTTTAGCGATACAGCTTTTCATATTAATTCTCCTTTCTTAATTATTTTATCCTTATAAAGAATTATTTATCCTTATTTGAAATAAATAATAATATTTTTATCCTTATTTGTCAATATCAATCGTAAAAAGGTAGAATCAGACCAAATAGGGAATATTATGTCATCAAAAGAAGAACTTAAAATTATGATAATGCGGGAAGGCTTAACCGTAAAAAAGCTGGCTGACTTACTTAAAAATAAAACCGGTAAAAATTATACACAAGTAAGCCTCCAACATAAAATATTTTTAAGTTCTCTCAATTATGATGAAATGGAAGTTATCGCTGATTTATTGGGTTACAAAATAAAAATTGAAAAAATAAATTAATCCTCCTTAATTTTATTGCTTAAATATAAGATATTAGACTTATATTTCTATTACATATTATCAAGTTATCTTATATTTGTCAATATTTACTCAAAAAACGTATAATTACCTTAAATAAGAGGTAAAAATGTCATCAAGAGAAGAACTTAAAATTATGATAATGCGTGAAGCCTTAACTGTAAAGAAACTTGCGGTTCTTTTAGAAGAAAAAACCGGCAGGCATTATACTCAAAGAAGTTTGCAAAATAAGATTTCGTTAAGTTCTCTCAATTATGACGAAATGGAAACCATAGCCGACTTATTGGGCTACGAAATAAAAATTCAAAAAAAGGTTTGATTTATCCCCTCACCCATTGCTGAAAAGGGGAAATTCTTAATTTGATTTTAAGAAAGTGTGAAATTTTGGTGAGAGGGAAATTATATCTTGCCATTGGAAATTTTTGTATTAAACTAATGTTGTTAAACTTAGCGGTATCGTCTAGTGGTTAGGACGGGAGATTCTCATTCTCCAAACAGGGGTTCAATTCCCCTTACCGCCGATATAATAAAATTGAGCCTTTCGGCTCTTTTTTATTGTCTATAGAAAATTTTTGTATACAGATTGTGTACATTTCCACTCTATCCATACAAAACTCAACCAGCTATAAAATTCTGCATTATAGTAATTTACGTTTAGGGTGATTTTAGTTTAATATCGTACTTAAAACCAAGTCCGTTCAACAGTTTAAAAGCGGTTTCTAATCGTGGTTGCTTTGCACCATTTACAATTTCAGACAAGTTGCTACGGTCTATCTTTAATTCTTTAGCAAGTCTTGTGATTTCCCCACGACCGCTAGCTTGTACACGTGCCTTAACAACATCTGTTAAACATCTTATAAATGTATCCAAGTCACCATTTTCCAGAAATTCATTTAATGTCAGTTCTAACCAACCCTTTTGATATTCTATATCTTGTAAACGATTTAAAAGATCAGTTTCAAAATTCGGTGCATTCTCTATATATTTCTGTAACTTTATTTTATCTAACATCTTATGAGTTCCTTTCTATGAAGTCATTGAAGTAATCATTACATTTCTTTACTGCTTGTTTCTGGTCTTTCTTTTCGCTACCGCCAACAAACAGAATTAATGTTGTATCCAAGTCATAATAATAAATCCTGTATCCCTTGTCAAAGTCCATGCGAAGTTCAGACAATTCAGACTTTTGTAACGGGTGGTGGTCGCCATATAATCCTGTCCTTAATTTTTCAACACGCTTATCTACTCTTAACTGTATTGATTTGTCCAGATTGCAAAACCATTCTTTATATGGGCAATCACCATTAACAGTATAGTAATGTATAATTTGTTTTTCCATTTTGGCTTCCATTATTAATATTGTAGGTCAGACCTACACATTTGTCAAGTCCATGATTTCATATTTATGATACACTATAAACAGTTCATTTCTATATAGAAATCAATTAGAGATTTACCCAAAAATCGTGTACCTTGTATGTACCTTTTCAATTAAAAAATGTTCTGTAATTTATCGCATTACAGAACCCAATCAGATAAAGAAGCTGATTTTGTTTTAAAGTTCCGTTTTTTTATTTTTGGAATTAATAATTTTTACAAACAAAAGCCCCAAAACAAAGAATTGTATTCTATTTTAGGGCTTTTCTTTTGATTTAATGCGATATTTGAAATCCTCCGCCTTCTAAATGTCCTTTTATTTGCTTTTCTTTAGCTAAATTTTCGACATTTCTTTCATAACATGTTTCTCCATTGCAAATATATTCATGACTCCTATCTTCAAGGTCATAATATCTGCCGCCTATATTAACAACAGTTCTTTCGTTAACGGTAAACACTTCCGGATATTTTGCAATATCAATATTGTATGTAAGATCAGAAGTTCCAAGTTTGAAATCTTGGTCATAATATGACATATCACTCCTTGTAACAACCGCATATCCGTCATCTTCAGATTTTTTAGGAGTTATACGAAGTTTATAGTTACCGGGTTCCAATCCTAAGCTGACATAGGTGTTTAAATTTTCATCAGGTTGGGAAATATCCTTACTTTCACCACCTTCACCGATTACTTCTCCGGTTTTTATATTATCATTTTGTTGCCAGTTTGGATATTTAATCACCTGAATCTCTTCAATACATTCATCTAAATCTGTTACTTCTTTTCCTTCTGTACCGGTTTTGGTTTCCTGACAACCGTTTATATTAACATACAAATTTTTATAACTTATCGGCGAAAATCTGACTGTAACTTTTTTATTATAAGGAGTGCCACTGAGTTTAATAATTTTTTGATTATCTTTCCATTCACTGTAATAACCGGAATTAGGGGTAACTTTCAAAACATATGTTCCTGCCAATAAATCCGTTTTCCCCTGTTCTTCACCGGCTAAATCAAGTATTTTAACACTGCCGCAACCTTCTCCTCCGCCGTTACAAACAATGGTTGTTTCTATAGTATATTTGTTACCCGGTCTTGCAGATGTAGTTTCGGTTTGCATACCTCCGCTTGATACCCAATCTTTTTGTTTCCAAGCTTTCTTGTTATTAGGATTCAATCTTCTTTCGGGAACAACAGTACCGTTACTTCTTATGTAATACTTAAATCTGTCCGGATTTTTATAATTTCCCGTACATCCTTCACCCGGTGTTGAAAGGTTTGTTGTATTAGGACAATCGGAACCGTTTAAATCAGCTATTACAACTTCATAGCCGTGACCAAAAGTTCCTTTAGAAACATACCAGTCAATTTTATCCGTTGCCGTAAACGTAGGAACGGTATTCGTTATTGCTTCTCCGTCAGTATATGCATCAGCATTATCTAAACAATCATTTTCGTTTGTTTTGATAAACCTTGAAGCAAACAGTTTACAAAATTTTGTTTCACCCGAATATTCCGTACCGTTAACAATAACAGAATCGGTATTGTTAAATCCGGCTTTATCGGGATTGGAAAGCTCAGGATAAACATTTCCGTCGGCTATTAATTGAGCAACAACCTGTTCAATTTCAAACTTATTTTTCTTATAAGTTTCTTCATCTCTGTCCGGCAAAATATTTTTCATAACAGGAAATCCAACGGCTACTATAACAACAATAACGGCTAACGTAACCAATACTTCCGAAAGTGTAAATCCGCATTTAAAATCTTTCATATAATACTCCTCATAATTATTTATTGTTACATGTATTATTGTAAACCATACTGTAAACAATTTCAATATTACACTTGAATTTTTGTAAAGAATATGTTACGATTATATATAAGAGGATGGCGGATGTTGAACTATAATAAAAAAATCGGCAAATCAGGTTTTAGTTTAGCTGAAATGTTAATAGTGTTAACTATTATGATGATTATGATGCTTGTTTTACCGCCTTTAATAAAAAAAGAGTTTGTCAGAAAAACCTTAAGAATCGAACACGGCAGAGTGGATTGTTATTATAACACAGACGGAAATTTGGTTTATTATAATTCGGTTGAAA
>JAGBOW010000012.1 GCA_017633675.1 bacterium
TATATTGCCTAAAGAAGATATGCCGTTCTTACCTGACGGAACACCTGTAGATATCGTATTAAATCCGCTTGGTGTACCTTCCCGTATGAACGTTGGTCAGACTTATGAATTGTTGTTAGGTTTGGCAGCATACTTAACAGGTAATTATTATGAAGCTCCGTCTTTTGATGAGAGATACGGCGATAACCAATCAGAAATTGCTACAAAAGCTGAATTGATTAAAGGTATCAAAGCTTCAGGCTGTGACTGGGTAAATGAGGACGGTAAAGTTAGACTTATTGACGGTAGAACCGGTGAACAGTTTGACGAACCGGTAGCTGTAGGTCTTTCTTATATCTTGAAACTTGTCCACCTTGTTGATGACAAAATCCACGCAAGATCAACCGGCCCATACTCATTAGTAACTCAACAGCCTTTGGGTGGTAAAGCTCAATTCGGCGGACAGAGATTCGGTGAAATGGAAGTTTGGGCATTGGAAGCATACGGTGCTGCATATACTTTACAAGAAATGTTAACTATCAAATCAGATGATGTTAACGGACGTAACAGAGCTTATGAAGCAATCGTTAAAGGTGATAATATTCCAAGACCGGGTATTCCCGAATCATTCAAGGTACTTGTAAGAGAATTGCAAAGTATCGGTTTGGATATTACGGTAGCTAAAAAAGACGGTGCAGAAGTAGATTTGATGACTGATATGGACGATTTGAGAAAATCAGCTCCGAGAAGAGTTCTTTCCGATATGGATTCGGAACTCCTGAACATCAATTTCTTTGAAACACCGACTACATTTGGAGAAATTTAATTAGTTGAAAGTGTAAAATTGAAAGTGGAAAGTTATATAAAAACTTTCAACTTTCCACTCTCAACTTTCAACCAAGAATTACTCACTTAATAAAAAAGGAGAATATAAAGAAAATGTCAACAAGCATAGATTATTTTGACTATATACGAATTAGTATTGCGTCGCCCGACAGAATCATGAAATGGTCATACGGCGAAGTTACTAAACCGGAAACAATTAACTACCGTACATTAAAACCCGAACGTGACGGCTTGTTCTGTGAAAGAATTTTCGGACCGTCAAAAGACTGGGAATGCTATTGCGGTAAATATAAAAGAGTAAGACACAAAGGTATCATCTGCGAAAGATGCGGTGTTGAAGTTACCGATTCAAAAGTCAGACGTCAGAGAATGGGACACATAAAACTTGCTGCTCCTGTTTCTCATATCTGGTTTTTAAAAGGTATTCCTTCATATTTGGGTCTGCTTTTAGATATGACTTTGAAAGATTTGGAACAGGTAATTTACTTCAACAGTTACGTTGTTCTTGATCCGGCTGACAGTGAATTTAAAAAATTACAATTGTTGTCGGAAGAAGAATATGATGATTATATGGTTGAGCACGAAGAATCCGAACTTAAAGTCGGTATCGGTGCCGAAGCTATTAAAGAACTTTTGTCTGAGGTTAATACTAAAGAATTGGCAGAAGAAATAAGAGCCGAACTTAATGAAGGTGTAAATTCCGTACAAAAGAAAAGTAAATTAATCAAACGTTTAAGATTATTAGATGCATTGATTTCGTCAGAAACTGATCCGACCTGGATGATTATGGACGTACTTCCCGTTACTCCTCCGGATTTAAGACCGATGGTTCAACTGGACGGCGGACGTTTTGCAACATCAGATTTGAATGATTTGTACAGACGTGTAATCAACAGAAACAACCGTTTGCAAAGACTTTTGGAAATGGGTGCTCCCGAAATTATCGTAAGAAACGAAAAACGTATGTTACAGGAAGCTGTAGATGCGTTGATTGATAACGGCAGACGCGGAAGAACGGTTGTCGGTCCGAATAACAGAGCATTGAAATCATTATCAAATATTATTGAAGGTAAACAAGGCCGTTTCCGTCAAAACTTGCTCGGTAAACGTGTTGACTACTCTGGCCGTTCAGTTATCGTTGTTGGCCCGCAGTTAAAATTAAATCAATGCGGTTTACCGAAAGAAATGGCAATAGAATTGTTTAAACCATTTGTAGTAAATAAACTTATCGAAAGAGGATATGTTCAAAATATTAAATCTGCAAAGAAAAAGATTGAACGTTCCGATGCAATAGTTTGGGATATATTGGAAGAGGTTATTGAAGGACACCCTGTTCTTTCGAACCGTGCTCCTACTCTTCACAGATTAGGTATTCAGGCTTTCGAACCGAAATTGGTAGAAGGTCGTGCAATTCAGCTTCACCCGTTAGTATGTACAGCGTTTAACGCAGACTTCGACGGCGACCAGATGGCTGTTCACGTTCCTTTGTCAATTGAAGCTCAGACAGAAGCAAGAATGTTGATGTTAGCTACAAACAACATTTTAGCTCCTGCGACAGGTAAGCCGATTATCACTCCTACTCAGGATATGGTCTTGGGTATGTACTATTTAACAATCTTGAAAGATCCTGAAATGGAACCGAAAGGTTATTTCTACAACTTCCAAGATGCAATTTCTGCGCTTGAAGTCGGTGTTATCGAACTTCACGACAAAATTGTCGTAAGAGATGAACACGGTGAAAGAATAGAAACTACTGCAGGAAGAATTATCTTCAACGAAGCTGTTAGAAATGCGTTAGCGTAACGGAGGGCAGGAAGCTCGGAAGGCAAGAAGGCAAGCCATTAACGTTAAATAGCCTGACCTCTTGACCTCCTGACCTCTGAACTTCAAAAAACAAATATAGTTAAAAATATAAAGGAAACATAAATGGAAACATTACATGCACATGGTAAAAAAACTGTAGATTTCATTAACAAGCAAATGGACAAAAAAGGTTTGAACAATTTGCTTTCACAAATGTATCTGGAGTTTGGCGGAGCAAAAACCGCAGAATTGGCGAACAGCCTCAAAAACCTTGGCTACAAATATGCTACAAAATCCGGTACAACAATTTCTATTGCGGATTTGCAGGTTCCTGATGCCAAGAAAGCTATGCTTAAAGAAGCAGAAAAAGAAATCGAAAAATCAACAAACAGGTATTTGAAAGGTGAAATCACAGAAGTTGAAAGATATACAAAAGTGATTGATACCTGGTCTGAAACAACCGCAAAATTAACGGCTTCGGTTGTTGAAAATTTTGACAGATTAAATCCTGTTTATATGATGGCATTCTCCGGTGCAAGAGGTAACTTATCTCAAGTATCACAGTTGGTCGGTATGAGAGGTTTGATGGCTGACGCACAAGGTCAAATTATAGACTTGCCTATTAAATCAAACTTTAAAGAAGGCTTATCCGTTACAGAATACATCATTTCATCATACGGTGCAAGAAAAGGTCTTGTAGATACAGCTTTGAAAACTGCTGACTCAGGATACTTAACAAGACGTCTTGTTGACGTTGCTCAAGATGTAATTATTCGTGCTGATGATTGTCATACGGATAAATTCATCAACATGAAGCCGATTACGGACGGTGATAATGTAATAGTTCCTTTAATCGACAGATTATTGGGAAGAACCGTTGCTGAGGATATTAAAGATACGGACGGTACTGTTCTTGTTGCAAAAGGTACTACAATGAACAGAGCTGATATCAAGAAAATCGCTCATTTGAACTTACAGGAGCTTAAAGTTCGTTCGGGTTTAACTTGCGGTTTGGAATATGGTATCTGCCAAAAATGTTACGGTTGGGCAATGACAACCCAAAAACCCGTTGATATCGGTGAAGCAATCGGGATTATTGCAGCGCAGTCAATCGGTGAACCCGGTACGCAGTTAACAATGAGAACATTCCACACAGGTGGTGCGGTTGGTGTTAAAGACGCGATTAAAGAAGTTCTTGCTAACCAAGACGGTGAAGTTATTTCAACCGTAAAAACAAGAGAATTGAGAACCCGTCACGGTGATGTTGTTAATATTTCAAATTACGAAACCGATATTGAAATTAAAGGTGCTAAGAAAACCGAAAAATATCACATTCCTGCAGGGTCAACAATTTTCTTTACTAACGGAATGAAAGTTAAAAAAGGCTTTAAATTAGCTCAATATGAGCCGGCATCTCAAGGTTCCGGCTCCCGTTTGACTGAAAAAGCTACAAAAGATATCACGTCTGATTTGTCAGGTGAAGTATTGTATGAAGATTTCGTTGCTGATGAAAAGAAAGACAGACAGGGAAACATTTCAAGAACAACAAATAAACAAGGCATTATTTGGGTTCTTGGCGGTGATGTTTATAACCTTCCGGGCGGTTCTAAAGTTCTTGTAAAAGACGGACAAAAAATCAAAGAAGGTGAAAAACTTGCAGAAACTCTGATGATTTCCGAACATGGCGGTGAAGTTCGTTTTGGTGAAGACTTGGAAATCGAAGATGTAAAATTTGAAGGTAAAAATATAAAGAAGATTGTTCACGGTAAAGAATTAACTATCGTAATTGCTTCTTTACAGCCTGAAAATGCATCTTTTGAACAAACCAAAAAAGAACAAATCTGGACGGTTAATAAAACCGGTGAAAAATATATCGTTAAAGCTCCCGTAGATACTACGGTTGAAAACGGTATGATTATTGCCGAACTTATTGATGATGAATGTGCCGTAACATCTTCCGGTGAAATCAGATATGTTGATGTTGAAGTTGACGAAAATCAGATAATCACAAAACCCGGTAAAGTTGTATTTATACCTGAAGAAGTTCATCAGCTTAATAAAGATGCGACATTAAAAATGGTTGAAAACGGTGCAAATGTTACAGCCGGTACTGAAGTTGTAAAAGACGTATATTGTCATATTGACGGTATTGTTGAATTTAAAGAATACAATGATGTAATCCATGAAGTAACTATACGTCCGGGACAGGTCCATACCTTATCAAGCATTTCCGAATTGAAAGTTGATGAAGGTGAAGTTGTTAAGAAAGGTACCGTAATTGCTGATGGTATAAAGGTTAAAGAAACCTCTATCGTAACAATTATGGATTCCTCAATGGACGATTTAGACATTGATGATTTGGACGAAGAATTAGATTCATCACTTTCATTAGATGAAGATTCAATTTCAAATCAGCCTGTTCAAATTTTGGTAAGACCTGTTCAGGTATTAGATGTTGAACAGAAAAATGTATCTATCAAATTCAATACATCAGATGAATTAATTGATATTGTTCCTGTTACGCAATTACAATACAAAGACGGTGCAAGAGTCAGAAACCTTGACGGTTCTACAATCACAAGAACAAGTCTGGTTCTTCAGATGCAGGGCTATTTATCACACCTTAAAGGTATGGTTGAGTTAGACAGCAAACAAGCATTGAGAATTGTTGTTCTTGAAAACCTGATTGTTCGTCGTGAATTTGAAGGTAATGCAAAAATGTTATCTTCACTTCAAACCGAATTACTGGTAAAAGACGGTCAGGTAATCGATCCGAAAACTCCGGTTGCGAAAACTCAAGTATTGGCAATTAATGACGGTGTTGCATCAATCAAGAAAGACGAAGAAGAGGCAAGAAGATTATTATTGACTTCATCTACCTACGAAACAGTAGTTCCCGTAAAAGGTAAAGCTAATGTAAAGAAAGGTGATTTTGTAAGATTGGAATCAATTTTATCTGACGGCGGAGAGAAATCTCCGGTTTCGGGTATGGTTGCATCTGTTAATAAAGGTGAGATTACAATCAGAACAGGTCGTCCGTATTTAATCAGTCCGGGTACTATGTTGCAGGTTGAAGCCGGAGCTCTTGTTAACCGTGGTGATAATATTGCGACATTGGTATTTGAAAGACAAAAAACAGGTGATATCGTTCAAGGTTTGCCGAGGGTAGAAGAACTTCTTGAAGGAAGAAAACCGAAAGATTGTGCTATCCTTGCAGAAGAGGACGGTGTTGCGGAAGTTGTAACTGACGAAGATTTACCAAGATTATATTTGGTAAATGATAATGGCAGATGTGAGATTAAATACGCAATTGATGCAAATATTATCGTTCAAAACAACCAAAAAATTACAAAGGGTCAGCCTTTAACAAGCGGTCCTTTAAATCCGCATGATATTATAAGACTTTGCGGTCCGGAAGCGGCTCAACAATACCTTGTAGATGAAGTACAAAGAGTATATCGTTCACAGGGTGTAGAAATTGCCGATAAACACGTTGAAATTATCGTAAGACAAATGACTAAGAAAGTCAGAATTGTTGATGCCGGTGATACAACGTTGCTGCCAGGTGAACTTGTTGAAATGCAGACATTTGAAAAGGAAAATAAAGTTGCCGAAGAAGCCGGAAAAACACCTGCAACCTGTGAATACATGTTGTTAGGTATTACAAAAGCTTCATTGAATACGGAAAGTTTCATTTCAGCGGCATCTTTCCAAGAAACAACAAGAATCCTGACAGAAGCAGCAGTAGATGGTAAGAAAGACCTGTTGAGAGGTTTGAAAGAAAACGTTATTATTGGTCGTTTGATACCTGCAGGTACAGGTTTCCATCATCTTTCAAATGCGAATGAAGAAAGAGAACGTGAAGAAAGAAAACGCGCAGTTGCACAAAGAAATCAAGCCCGCAAACCGTCTGCGATTTTGGAAGAAATCGAAGGTATGTTTGGAGCTCCTGATTTTCAGATAGATGACGGTGAATAATCTTTCACTCATAAAACATACAAAATAACAACCTCTAATTCTTTAGAGGTTGTTATTTTATTGATATTTAAAATTTTAAATACCTAATGGTAACAATTCTATAATTAAGCCTGATGTGATACTTATTATAAGCAAAATTCCAATAATTTTTAAAGTATCTTTAATGTTTTCATTATGCCTTAACAGTACCAAAATTCCCAAACCTGCATTTGATAATAAACCTGAAAAAGCTGCACCAAAACTTATTGACCCTTTTATCAATAACATTGTCAGGGCGATTGAAGTTGCGCAATTTGGTATAAGTCCGAATACTGATGTTATAACAGGTTCAAAAAATTTAAATTTAGCAATTATCGTATGCAAGGCTATGTGTTTGGAATAAATATCAATAAAGAAATTCAAAGTTATTGTAATTATCAGGATAAATAAAAATATGCTGCAGGTGTGCTTCAACGGGTGGTAAATAAGTTCTCTTTTCCTCCTTCTTGAAACACTGTGACGGCAGCAGCCTTCATCTTCTTCGCAGTGTTCACAGTTATCACCGTGTCTTGATTTAATTGAAATATATTTATCATTTTTCAGAATAAAATCGATTAAATACCCTGCGCATATTGCAATAATTACTTTCAGACCTATTATAGGCAGTACGTAATGTATTTTTGAAGGTTCGGCAAGCAAAATAGGAATAGCTTCATCTGACGTAGCAAGATAAATTGCGACTAATGTCCCTTTTGTAATAAATTTTCTTATGTAAAGAGTGCTCGCTATAACGGAGAAACCGCACTGAGGGATTATTGCTGCTAAACTGCCTATTGCGGGAGCAGATTTTTCCGATTTTTTCATAAAGTCATTAATATTTTCCGCAAAGAAAAATTCAACAACTTCGATTATAAAAAATATGATGAATAATAACGGTAAAATATGAAAACTGTCGATTATGGCATCACACAACCAATCAGCCATACCAAAACCTTCTATCCGACTGTCAAAACCCACAAACAAATTTTCGTTAAATTCGTATATCCCGTTAATAATTTCCAGTAGCATGGTTTAATTTTAGTATAAAAATGAAAACTTTTAAAGTCGATAGGGTGATAGTGCAATAAAGCAATAAGTTCGAGTAAAAATAAATCTTTCTGTTCA
>JAGBOW010000013.1 GCA_017633675.1 bacterium
ATATAAAATATATTAAAAAAATGAAAAAATCTTTTGATTATAAAAAAAGTTATGATGATTGTTCTTTTTCTTGTGTAATTACTAAAAAAAGTGTTATGGATAAAATTGGAAAATTTGATGAAATATACACTCCTGCATTTTGTGAAGATGATGATATAAAATGTAGAGTTATTGGTATCGGTTATAATATATATGTTTCATATAAAACTTGTTTTTTTCATTATGTTTCAACAACTTCTCAACATTTTACGGATACACTTGACAGAAATAAAAAATATTTATATAAAAAATATCCTTATGAAATGTACATACATAATCTAAGAGAAGAATACTGGAATTTTCTGTTATTAAAGAAAACTAAATGGTTTCAGGTTTATAATTTTTTCAGACGTATAAACATGTTTTATAAATGCCAAATAAAACGCAAAATATTTCATATTGACGATAATTTAAACAATAAACAATAAAAAGTTTGTAACATGCATTTTAATGCACGGATAAGAATATCGTATAGAACTTGTTATAATTAAATAATAATAGAACAAAGCAAATGCTTTGCCCTATTATCTACCCTTTAGTCGACAAGCTTCGAACTTGGTTAATGGAAAATGTTGTCTAAAAATTTCAGACATCTTGAAATTTGTAACACAATATATTATAATATAATTAGATGTAACACAAAGGAGTATTGTATGGCAGAACAGTTTTCATTAAGACTTCCTAAAGGTACAAAAGATAGGCTACAAGAACTTGCTGATGCGACAGGCAGAACAAAGGCTTTTTTGGCTCAAGATGCAATTGAAAAATATTTAGAACTTGAATCCTGGCAAATAAGAGCCATTCAAGACGGTTTAAAAGATGTCGATGAGGGTAGAATTATCTCATACCAAGATATAAAAAAAGAATGGAATATTGAATAATGCCATACGATATTGTATTTACCGTTTCTGCGCAAGAAGATTTGAGAGCCATAAAGAAGTATATTTGTTGTGATAATTTTTCTGCGGCTCAGGAAGTCGTGAAACGCATTTTGGAAAGTATTGAAAAATTAAAAGATAATCCATCTATCGGCAGAGCAGGTAGAATATTGAGAACAAGAGAACTTGTTATCTCAAAATATCCGTATATTGTGTCATATCAGGTAAGAGATAATAATATTTATGTATTGAGAGTTTTGCATACCTCTCGCAAATGGTAGAAAATCGACAAACTTCGAACTTGGTTGAAAATGTTGCTTCATAATAATTAATAAACTAGTAAAAATTTTTATATTGAAGCTTTATCGTACTATACAATTTAAAACGAATCAGATAATTTTATGAAGAAAACGTATATATATACAAAAGAAGAACAAAAAAGAAAAATTGCAGATAATAAAATTGAAAAACAATTAATAGAAACAAGAAAAAAAAATAAAAATAGATTTGAATCTATTAAATATCAAACTTCTCCTTATAAGGCAAAATATTTATCATATACAAATGCAATTAGTGATTTAGATGAAAATTGTTATAATATTGGGCAAATTGCTATTTTATTAAGAGTTCCTTTTTGGTATATAGAAGAAGAGCTTGAACGAAAATATAATGGTAAAACTACAGGATGTTTATGGTATTCAACAATAAATACTGGAATACCCAAATAATCAAAACATTATAAATAATAAACTTGTAGATCAGATAATAGCCTGACAAAGAGTACATTCAAAGAGATTGTCTTATTCAGCCATAAATATAACAGGGTAGGATTAACCTACCCTGTTATATCTACGCCTGGCGCGATTCGAACGCGCGACCCTCTGCTTAGAAGGCAGATGCTCTATCCAGCTGAGCTACAGACGCTTACAAGTCTATGTTAGCATGAAAATTTTTTTCTGCAACTGTTTTTCATAATTATTTTTTTGACCATTCATCATAGTCAACACCATTATATTTATCAGGCATCATACAATATATAGGAAACATTATAATAAATTTTAATATAGATTTTATTATTTTTAATGTATTTATAGCAAATTTTTTTAACCAAATATTCATAAACACTCCTGTGATGTATTACTTCATAGTGTTACTCATAATAATACTCAAAAATTGTTATTATGCAAGGCGTTGAGTCAAATTATTATAAAATTATTGCTAAAAATATTAAATTACTAAGACTGGGCAAGAAATTATCACAAGAAAAATTTGCCGAAACAATTTCTTGTTCGCGTGAATATATTAGCAGATTAGAAAATAATAAAGAGAAAATTAGTCTTGCAATGTTATTACATATTTCAGAAATTTACCAATTAAAACCGGAAGATTTTTTTAAACATTAATAATTTTTATAGTATAATTTTCTTATAGAAAAGTAGGTTGGGGGGAACCCGACAATTAACAGGAAGTGGAAATTATGCTAACCGGAAATCAAATCAGAAAATTATACTTAGATTATTTTAAAGATAAACATCAGCACACTATTGTTGAAAGTTCAAGTCTTGTGCCTGACAATCCGACAGTTTTATTAACAACTGCGGGAATGTTACAATTTTTACCGATATTTTTAGGAATTGTAAAATCACCTTATGACCCTGCCAGAGCTACATCTTGCCAAAAATGCGCCAGAGCGGGCGGAAAAGATAGTGATATCGAAAATGTCGGAAGAACTCCGCGACATCATACATTTTTTGAAATGTTGGGTAATTTCTCTTTCGGTGATTATTACAAAAAAGAAATTATTCCTTGGGCTTGGGAATTTGTTACGGAAATCTTGAAACTCGATAAAGACAGACTTTGGATTACAATTTTTGAAACTGATGATGAAGCTTATGAAATTTGGAGAAGTGTCGGCGTTCCTGCTGAAAGAATTAAACGTAAAGGCAAAAAGGATAATTTCTGGGGACCTCCCGGTGCATCAGGTTCTTGCGGGCCATGTTCCGAAATTCACTATGACTTAGGTGAACAATATTCCTGCGGACACCCGAACTGCGGTATCAATACTTGCGAATGCGACCGCTGGGTTGAAATTTGGAACTTAGTTTTCACTGAACTTTATCAGGACGAAGAAGGAAACCAATCACCTTTGGAATCTAAAAACGTTGATACAGGTATGGGCTTGGAAAGAATTACAATGGTTTGTCAAGGTGTTGCATCAACCTTTGAAACTGATTTGTTAAAACCGATTATGGATAAGGTTTCAGAGATGAGCGGTGTTTTATATTCCAAACATAACCCCTCATCCGCCCTTCGGGCACCTTCTCCCACAAGGGGAGAAGGAAATATATCCTTTAAAAATGGGACTGAAAAAACCGATATCTCACTCCGTATCATAACAGACCACGCAAGATGCGTAACTTTCCTTATTTCTGACGGTGTAATACCGGGAAATGAAGGCAGAAGCTACGTTTTGAGAATGATTTTGCGCCGTGCATTAAGGCACGGAAAAATTCTCGGCATGGATTTGCCGTTCCTGTATAAACTTGTTGACGTTGTTATCGAAAACTACGGTGAAGCTTATCCTGACTTGATTAAGAACAAAGAAAAAATCAAAGATGTTATCCAAAAAGAAGAAAACCGTTTTAAAGAAACTCTTGACAGGGGTTACAAAATGCTTGATGAATTTATTGCCGAAAAGAAAGATATTGACGGTGAAAGCGCATTCAAACTCTATGATACATTCGGATTTCCTCTTGAATTAACAAAAGAAATCGCGGAAGAAAACAATTTAAAAGTTGATGAAGAAGGCTACAAAACAGCAATGCAGGAGCAAAAAGACAGAGCAAAAGCAGCAACTGCAAAAATCAGTGTTACAGGTGATATTAAATATGCAAAAGTCGAAAATGAAGTCGGTTCAACAGATTTTGTCGGCTATACAGAGAACGAATGTGATGCAAAAATCCTTGCAACTATTGACGGTGAAGGCTTTGTAGATGTTGTTTTAGACAAAACTCCATTCTATGCTGAATGTGGCGGACAAGTCGGCGATTCGGGAATAATAGAGGACAAGAGGTCAGGAGGTCAGGAGGTCAAGCTTGAAGTACTGACTACCTTCAAAGTTAACAAATTGTTTGTACATCGTTGTAAAGTTATCAATGGTGATGATTTGACAGGATGCGAAGTCCACGCAAAAATCGACCTTGCAAGGCGTGAAGAAATCAGGGTTCATCACTCATCTGCACACTTGTTGCAGGCTGCTTTGATAAAAGTTTTGGGTGATGAAGTTCATCAGGCAGGTTCGCAAGTCGAAGAAAACCGCATGAGATTTGACTTTACGTTCTCAAGAGCCATGACTCAAGACGAAATTTTCAAGACTGAAGAAATCGTAAACAAATGGATTGCAAAAGGTTTGCCAATTATAACACAAGAAATGGATATTGAACAGGCAAAATTGACAGGTGCAACAGCACTTTTCGGTGAAAAATACGAAGATGTCGTAAGAGTTGTTTCAATGGGCGAAGGTGAAAACTGTGTTTCTAAAGAATTTTGCGCAGGAACTCATGCAAGAAACACTCGTGATTTAAGATTGTTCAAAATTGTTTCGGAAGGTGCAATTTCAGCGGGTACAAGACGTATCGAAGTTGTTGTTTCAAATTCCGCATTCGATTTTATGAACGAAAAAGTTAAAGAACTCGACAAACTTTCCTTGATGTTCAAAGCTCATTCGAATGAAGTTGTTGAACGTGTTGAAAAACTTCAGGAAGAAAATAAAGAACTTTCAAAACAAATAGAGAAATTGGAAGAAGAAAATTCTAAGGCGAAATTTGCAACATTCCTCTCAAAAGCTCAGGATATAGAAGGCGGAAAACTATTTATCACCAAAGCAGATGACAGCATAAAACCTGTCGGATTGAAGATTGGTGTTGAATATTTATCAGCAAAACTTAAAGACAGCATAATTGTCCTTGCAAACAGCAAAACCGTTATTGCTAAAGTTTCCGATAACTTTGTAAAACAGGGTATTCAGGCAGGAAAAATAGTCGGAGATATCGCACGTGCAACAGGAGCAAACGGTGGCGGACGTCCGAATTTTGCACAGGGCGGTATAAAAGATGCATCAAAACTTGATGAAATTTTGGCAAAAATCGAAGAAGATATTAAAACAATTAAAGTATAACCCATAAAAGTTATATTATAAAAAAGCTTTGTGATATCCGTCTTTGCAATAAGGGAGGATTATATCCGATAAATCGTACTGCCAATTTTTCAATTGGTACAAAATCGGGTATGGTATTTCTTCAGTCATTTGATAATAAATGTTGTTAAGAAAAATATATACAGATGCCGAAAACATTTTTTCATCTAAATCCATAAAAAATTCTAATAAATTCCAAATCATATAAACCTTTCTTACATTATATTACTATACTTGTATATTAAAATACTATACTTAGTAATAATTTAAAAACAAGTATTATTAAGTCTATAATTTTCAATATGATTGTTTGTAAATTAGATGATTTGTTATGGCAAAACAGAACTAATGCAAAGGATTTGTCAAAAGCGACTGGTATAAGTACAAATACTCTATCACGTTTGAAGAACAATAAAAATATTGCTTATGAAGCCAGAACCATAGATTTGATTTGCAAATATTTTAAATGTAAAATTGGAGATTTTCTGGAATATATTCCTGATTAGTATTGTATGATTATTTGCAAATTAGATGATCTTATTTGGCAAAACAGAACCACAGCTAAGGATATACATGAAAAAACAGGGCTGAGTGAAAGTACATTATCCGATTTAAGAAGTAACTTAACTAAAGGATATGAAGCCAGAACCATAGATTTGATTTGCAAATATTTTAATTGTAAAGTTGGAGATTTGTTAGAGTATATTCCTGATAAGAACTTAAGCTCTTAAGCTCTCAGGCTCTTAATATCTTTTTATTGAAATCTTTTTATTTGTTCATCAATCAAAGATCTATCATCAAAATAGTTTATTTTCATAGCATTTTTCATTTCTGACAGTGTCTGTTGTGCTTTTTTTCTTGCAACGATACTGCCCTTTTCAAGCATTTTATAGACTGACGGAATATCTTTTGAAAATTCTGTTCTTCTTTCTCTGATTGGTTTCAGGGTTTCTTCAAGAACATTATTTAAGAATTTTTTAACCTTAACATCACCTAAACCACCACGCTCATAATGTGCTTTTAATTCTTCAAGATTTTTATATTCGGGTAAATATTTAGAAAAATGTTCATCATTAGAAAATGCTTCCAGATATATAAATACAGGGTTTCCTTCTGTTTTTCCGGGATCTTCCACCCTCAAGTGGTCAGGATCGGTAAACATTGACATAACTTTTTTCTTAACATCTTCCGCAGTATCAGAAAGATAAATACAATTTCCCAAAGATTTACTCATCTTTGCTTTGCCGTCAAGTCCCAGTAATCTCATACAATACTGATTATCAGGAAGCATTATATCGGGTTCTACAAGGGTTTCCCCGTAAACATGATTAAATCTGTGAACAATTTCTCTTGTCTGTTCAATCATCGGAGCCTGATCTTCTCCGACAGGAACGATATTTGCCTTAAATGCGGTAATATCGGCAGCCTGACTAATCGGATATGTAAAAAATCCGACAGGAATACGTTCTTCAAAATTTCTCATCTGAATTTCCGTTTTAACGGTCGGGTTGCGTTTTAATCTTGCTACAGTAACCAAATTCATATAATAAAAAGACATTTCACAAAGTTCGGGGATTTGCGACTGAATAAACATGGTTGATTTTTCGGGGTCAAGTCCGCAAGCCAAATAATCCAATGCAACTTCAACAATATTTTGGCGAACTTTTTCAGGATTTTCCATATTATCGGTTAATGCCTGTGCATCAGCAATCATAATATAAATTTCGTCATATTTTCCGGAATTTTGTAATTCAACTCTTCTTTTTAAAGATCCGACATAGTGTCCTAAGTGTAGACAACCTGTCGGTCTGTCACCTGTTAAAATAATTTTCTTATCCATATTTCAATAATATTAGACGAAAAAATATTTGTCAAACATTGAATTTTAGCCGTAAAAAATCAATTTCATTTTTTTTCGTCATATTCGGGTTTTTAAGTTTCTCTTTCAATATTTCGTTAAAAATCTCCTGATATTTTGGAGAGGGTGGAATTCCAAGATTTTTTAAATCATTTCCGTTTGTTTCTGTTTTTATTTGACGTAAATTATCCAAATAATGCCTTGCAATTCTTTCATTTTTCAAAATTGCATATAGTAAAATACTTTCTATGTGAATATTTTCAAACATTTTATATATTTCAAAATCTGTTTCAGGTTCAAATTTCGGAACATCATCAAGAATTTTTTGTTCGGTTTTTGTTAACGGAAGTCTGCACAAATCACCTAAAACTCCGACATAAACAAGCCAGATACAAAATTGAAAATTATTAAACTTTCCACTACTTAAAACATACTTATTAACCAATTCCTCAATATTCACTTTCGGCAACTCAACATCTTTTGGTGTAACAAGCTTATATATTTTTTCATTTATAAATTTTTCAAATGCCTTTTGAGAATTTAGGTTAAAAGTTTCAATAAGCTCTTTTTTCAAGCGTTTGTAGCTCATATCATAATTTATATCTGCCAAATACTCATCTTGAAGTTTTTTTGTATGTTCTTCTAAATCAAACCCGAAACGAACGGAAAATTTTAATCCTCTGATAATTCTTGTCGGATCATCAATAAAACTTTCATCATGTAAAACTCTCAATTTTTTATTTCTCAAATCTTCAAGACCGCCTGTATAGTCAATTATTTCGCCTGTTGAAACGTTTTTTGCAAGCGCATTTATGGTAAAATCCCTGCGCAAAACATCTTCCTTTAAAGAACAACCTATTTTTTCAACAACCGGAAGGTGTCCTTTTTTTGGGTAACTTTCCGAGCGAGTTGATGCAAAATCGACTATTTTTCCGTTTACATTAACTCTAACTGTTCCAAAATCAGGGTTTTTCTGAATAACTTCACCGAATTTTGAACAATATTCAATGGCATTTCCAACATAAGTGATATCTATATCGAAAGAATTTAATCCAAGAATTTCATCTCTGACAATTCCGCCGATATAGTATAAATTATTTGAATTATCGTTTATATTGATGATGTCCATGACCTGAATTTTAGCTTAAAATAGAAAAAAATGAAATAGGAGTACCAATGTTACAGGAAGCATCAAGAGCACTAAATTCGGCATTTAATAACAGTTTTATAAAAAAATTAAGCCAGTATCTTCACGATTGCGTAAGGGAAGAAGTTAAAAGTTCGACTTTCAGAAACCTCAAAGGGGACAAAGATAACAAATGGATTTTTCTTGAAGGTGAAGAAAAGTTGTTTTCTAATACTGACGATTATTTATCATTGGACGGAAGTAACCCGAAATTAACCGAATTAATGATTCAGAGCGATCTTGGTGCAAAAGACAAATATTTGATTTATGGTTATCTGTTTTTGGTCGGAAAAAGTTCCAAAACAAAGAAACAGAATGAATTTTTAACCCCGCTTTTGTATATGCCGTGTAAACTGGAACGCAACGGAGTAAATATAAACTGTTTTAAACTGGAAGAAATGCTTTCATTAAACACAGGTGCACTTACTGCATTGATGAGCAAACATGATGATGAAGATGAAGTTGATTTATTGTTGGAGGGAATATTGGACGTTGTTCCCGATTTACCGATTACAAAAGAAAAATTAGACATCTTTTTAACAACTTTAAAATCTCTTGTTCCTGATTTGGAAATTGCCGAAAATATAGGTGATTTTAAAGAAGATGACAATATTTCAAAATCAAAGGATTTTTATAAAGAAAAAATTGACGGTGAAAATTTAGACGAAATTATTGAGGAAGAAGAAAGAGAGCAGGAAAAACAAAAAGTAAAACTTGAAAAAGTCGGGTTAACCTATCAAAGCGCAATTATTTTAACAAAAAGACCGTCTGTAACAGCAGGTGTTCTGCACGAACTTACCCAAATTGCCGAAAAACCGTCAGGAATTTATCGTGAAACTGCTCTGAGTATAATTAATGAAGAATACGCACAGAGCAGAGAAAAATCTGTTCCCGTAAAAGATTTGAACAAAATAACCGATTTTTATCCGATTACTCCGCTATCTTTAAGTGACAGCCAGTTACAGGTGGTTAAAAATATCGATAACAGCAAGTTTGTAGCCGTTCAAGGACCTCCCGGAACCGGTAAATCTCAAACTATCGTGAATTTAGTTTCTCACTTGGTTGCGAACGGAAAAACCGTCCTTGTGGCTTCACGCATGGATAAAGCTGTTGATGTTGTTGCGGAAAGATTAAATGAGCTTGGTGCAAGCCATATGGCACTTCGTGCAGGTCGTTTGAATTATCAAAGACAGTTGAGTGAGGAATTAAACAACCTCTTATCAAATAACAGTGCGCTTGATGAAGGTGTTGAAGATATTATGCTTGTCGACACAAAAGACATGAAAGACCATCTTGATTTATTAAAAAATCTTGAAAATAAGTCTGAAAATATTATTAAACTCGAAAAAGACTGGCACGATAAACTTTTAGAAGTTGAGGAACAGGAAAAAGTTGTCGGTGAAAGATTTTTTATTAAAACATCACTCAAAAAAGGTGAAATTGATATAATTTCAGGCATTATAAAAATTTTGGAAGATAATATAGAAAAAGCAGGATTTTTCGCTAAAATAGCCAATTTTGCAAGTTTAAATCAGTTAAAAAAAATATTAAATCTGAAAGATTTTGAAGTGAATTACGAAAATTTAGGCAAATTAAAGCAGGAACTTGAATTTTCAACACTTGAATGGTCTTTGAGAAAGATTGAATCCGATATCCAAAAAATCGGAAATCTCCACATGCTCTCCGAACAAATCAGGACAATGAAACGCAAACAGAAAACTCTTGCGGTAAATATATTGAAAAGCAAACGAAGAGAAGCTTTAAAAGAACTTCTTCGAGATGAAAACAAACGCAGAAGATTAAAAATTCACTCAAAATCACTTATAACAAACAGAAAACGGCTGCAAAATACAATCCTTGAAGATGAAGATTTTAAACCGCTTTTAGAGGCATTTCCCTGCTGGTGCGTTACGACTTATGCGGTTTCTGATTCTCTGCCTTTGAAACCGGGAATGTTTGATGTTGCAATTATTGATGAGGCATCTCAATGCGATATCGCAAGCTGTTTTCCGATACTTTTCAGGGCAAAACGTGCAGTAATCGTGGGTGATGACAAACAATTACCTCATCTTTCATTCTTGGAAAAAGCCAAAGAACAATCTTTCCTGAGCCAGTATAATATTCCCGAAAAATACCAATTGATTTGGAGGTTCAGGACAAATTCAATGTTCGATTTGGCGGATTATTATTCAATGAATTCCGTTATGCTTGATGAACATTTCAGAAGTTTACCGCCGATAATCAATTTTTCTAACCACGAATTTTACAATGACAGAATTCGTGTGATGAGAAAAGATAATGGAGAGGACAAAGTTTTAGAACTTGTCGAAGTATTGGACGGCAAAGTTGATTTTGATGCGACAAGAAATTTGCCCGAAATTGAGGCATTAGTAAAAAGATTACACGAAATAATTATAGAAGATGAACGCAAAAACCCCGACAATCCTGTTTCTGTCGGTATAATTTCACCGTTCAGAGCGCAGGTGGAACAGTTGAAAGTTTCTGTTTCAAAAGTTTTATCGGATTATATGATTAAAAAACATCAGATAGAAATAGGTACGGCACATACGTTTCAGGGTGATGAACGTGATATTATGATGATTTCATGGGCAATTGCCGATAACAGCTTTACTCAAAGTTTGATATTTATGCAAAAACCGAACTTGTTTAATGTCGCAATAACAAGGGGCAGAAATAAGGTTATAAATTTTGTTTCCCGTAACCCGAGAGAGTTGCCCGAAGGGCATTTCAGAAACTATGTTTCTTATATGCAGGAATACCAAAACAAAAAAGATGCCGTTTTGTCCGGTGAAATTGATGAAAATATTTACAAAAACCAGTTTGAACGTGAAGTTGCCGAAAAAATCAGGGAATTGGATCATAAAGTATCGGCAGGCACGGATATTGCAGGTTTAAGTGCGGATTTGTTTGTTGACGACAAATTTGTTATAGAAATTGACGGTGTTGAAGACAAAGTTAAGTCAAATATTTCAAACATGAAAAAACAAGCAATATTAGAGCGTTCCGGTTATAAAGTAAAACGCATAACTTACCGTGAATGGCAATATTCACCGAAGGCATGTTTGGATAGAATTTTATTAGAGGGTTAGATGAGTAGATGAATAGATGATTAGTCTTTTAACGTAAATAGCTAATCCTCTGTTCATCTATTCATCTAATTTGACAATATTAATAATATGTCATAAAATTGTTTTGTAGGGTACGCAAACCAACCCCGTTACACACAATTTTCGTAGAAATTGAACGGAAGCAGGTACCAACTATGGTAAAGCAAATAATAATGCTATTACTGGCATTCTCTATAGCAGTAATAGCATTAAATCTTAAGTCGTAGGGTATGAAGAAATCCTTGGGAACTACCACTTAAATATTTCTCAAGGATACCCTGCATTTATATTATTTACCATGTTTCATATTTTGTCAACCCTAGAACAATTTATTTATAAACTTCACTTCTTGTTGCAGTTTCTTTAAAAAATCAAGACAATCAGTTATTTGCGGAGATTAATCCTGTCTGTATTCCAGAGCATCATTAACTACCAATATAATATTATAAATTTTCAATATTTTTCTATCTATTATATCAAGTTTTTGTTTATCAGTAAATTCATTATAACGCATTTTTATTTCCTTACTATTTAATAGTAATAAAATAGTAATTATATGTCAAGATATTATGTTACTATAAAATAATAATTTTATTATAATGAGGTTTTATGGTAAAGAAATCATTAAGAGCAATCGGTGGCAGTTACGGAATTATAATTCCCAAAATTTACCTTGAAGAAATGGGGATTAATCCTGTTTTACATGACGTCGAACTTGAATTGAAAGACAAAATTCTACACGTAAAAAAATCTGAAAAAACAGATAAATAATACTGTAGAAAAAATTGTTCATAATTGGAAAATTATTGTAGAAAATTTTTTAGTTTTCTACAATTATTTTTATAGTTATTAGTTTTATACAATTTTGGAATTTTTTATACTTTTTTTCTACAATTTTTTATACAATAAAATTATCGGTTATAATAATACTTTCAACCACTTTTCTACAAATATTTTGAGCTTATTATTACTATTATATTATTTATATTAATTTATATACTATATAATAATAGTTACTTTAACTTTGAAAAAAAGTAAATTTTTCTTACAATTTTGTTTATTTTATTTTGTGATTGAAATATAATAATTTCAAGAGGGAGTATTTTTATGAAATTTGTTGTTAAGAAAGAAGATTTATATAACGGTATAAAAATTGTAGAAAGAGCTACATCCGTAAAAGCATTACAGCCTGTTTTGATGAATATTTTGCTGGAAACCGTTGATACGGGAAAAATCAAACTTGTTGCAACAGACCTTGATTATACGGTTATAGCAGAAGTTGATGCGCAGGTGGAAGAACAGGGAAAAATTACACTTCCTTCAAAAACTCTGAACGAAATAGTTTCAAAACTTGGTGATAAATTAATTACCTTTAATATGAATGAAGGTCAAACAACGGTTAATATTACCTGTCAAAAATCAGAATTTGATATTATAGGTATTTCAGCATCAGAATTTCCTCAAGAATTTACCAATATAAATCTTGAGGATAAAGAAGGTTTTGAAATTGAAATAAGACCGTTGGTAAAAGCAGTTAAAAAAGCAGGTTTTGCGGCTGCAAGTTTTGAAACAAGCAATCTTTTATCAGGTATTGTTTGCGATATATCTTCATCTGTTATGGAAATTGCATCTACTGACGGAAATAGATTAGCTCGTGACAGAGAAAATATTGACAACAAAGATAATCATTCAAAACAATTGATTATTCCTTCTAAAACGCTTAATGAATTTATTAAAATAAGTTCATTTATAGATGATGAATCAGCAAAAATATATACGGAAGGTTCTAAAATAATTATAAAAACTGAAAGAACAACTACGATTTCCAGATTATTGGAAGGCCAATATCCGAAATATAATCAATTAATTCCTCAGGAAAGTCCAAAAACAGCAACAGTAAAAGTTTCTCAACTTATATCGGCATTGGAACGTGTTTCTATCATGGTTGATGAAAAAACAAGTATTGTTAAGTTTGAATTTAGCAATAATAATTTAAAACTGAATGCAGATACTCCGGATTCCGGAAAGTCTGAGGAAAATATTGATATTGATTATACAGATGAAGAACTAACAATTGCATTTAATTACAAATTTGTTCTTGATGCATTGAAACATATTGATTCGGAAAATATCAAAATCGGTTTGAATACACCTTTATCCGCTACAATGTTCAGACCTGAAAATGAAGAAGATTTTGTTTGCCTGATTATGCCGGTGCAGATAAGAACAAAGGATTTATCTTAATTTAAAAACCGTATATTTGATTGAATTATCAATTTCTGAATTATTGTCAATAAATTCTGCTTTGTTGTAGTTTTCAATAATAAATTGACAAAAATCAAGAGCATAATCCTGACAAATATATTTAAAATAATAATCTTTCATATTTAAATTACTGAGAATTATATATTCAGGTTTTTCTTTAGAAAAATATTCAATAATTTTATCTTCTCCAAAAGTTTCGGTATACAAAGGAATAAGAGAATTGTAAAAATCATCTGATTTTCTGTTTGTAAGGAAATTAATCATCATACCTTCCGGAAAAATTAAAATTTTATCGTTTGGCTGAGTATTTTTGTTAATATATCCTATTAAATCTTTTGTACTTTCTGATTGTGTAAGTCTTGTGAATATTTTTCCGCGCTTGGTTTCAATTTTTTGCATATTAATGTTGCTGAAATTATTAAATACAAAAAATATTCCGATAAACAATATAATAAAACCGGTAATTTTTTCGTATTTTTTGTGTAATACACTGAAAAGTAATGCGAGTGCGGTAATTAAAGCAACAGAAATATAATATGTTCCGTAACCGTTTATCAAAACAGCCCAAAAAACCTTTGCACAAGCAAAAATTGTTGATACGGTTAAAATACAAAGTTTGGAATTTAGTTTTTTAAAAATTGCAAGTGAAAAAATAAGTATAAAAGGCAATACGAAATCAAACAAATATTCGGATTTGATTTTTAGTAAAACAAAAAGGAAAATAAATGACGATATGAATAATATGACAGATAAAATTTTTATAAAAATGTTTTTTCTTTCAAATGATTGGTAACTAAAAATTGCACCGCTGAATGGTATTAGTAATAATAAAAAAGAAAAAATATCATGCGGTATAACTTTCGGTGAAAAATAAATCCCGCTGTTTATATAAAAATATTTAAGAGTATTTGTTCCTGCTATATTTTTTGATATATCCAGTGCATTTAATAAATCGGAAAAACTTAATCCTTGTAAAAATAAAGTACCGTAACTTATAAAAGGAACGGATAAAAAGCATAATAATGCTTTCAGATTTTTATTTTTGATAATAAAAAACAATACAACAAGCGAATATAACAAAAAATCATATTTACAGGTAATACTTATACCTGCAAAAAATGCACTGATACAGAGATTTATTCCGTCTGCTGATGCAGAAGAATTTTGGAGTGAGATTAATTTAATCAAAAAGTATAATGAAACCAAAAACGCAAATAACCCGTACACCATAGCCCATGAATACGGAAAATGAAAATTAAAAATACTTGTAGTTGCAACTCCGACAGATATTGTAAAAAATCCGATTGTAAAACTTAAAAATTCAGATAAAAATTTTTTTGCAATTAAATAAATTCCCGAAACAATTCCGACAGAACAAACAGAACCTGCAAAATAAAGTGTTGAAAGTTTTATTCCAAATATTTTGTATAACAATGCATTTATCTGATAACTCAAGGGGCCATAGATATTGAATAAATCTTTATACAGAACCTTTCCTTGCAACATTTGTTCGGGATAATAAACTTCTCTTCCGAAATCGATTAATATTCCCGAATAATGTCCCAGAAAAAAACAGAGTGAAATAATTGCTAAGGACAATAGGGCAATAAGGCTATAGGGCGATAAGGCCTTATAAGAAAAAAGTTTTTCCAAAAATTTTATAAAATTGTTTTTATGAAACAATCCTGTCGCCATATTTCCCTATAGTCCTATCACCTTAATTATATTACAAAACTTAACAAAAAATTACAAAAAAGACAATTATTTATCAAAAAAATACTTTACATACATGTGTAAAAGGTTGAAAGGTTATTTTTATGACAACAAATTGGGCATATAATTTGGATATGTTGGCACAGAACGGTGTGTTGGATTTTGATGCTCCTTCATTTGTAATGGGACAAAATCCGAGATATGTCGGCAGACCAATGCGTCCGCCTTCACCTTATGCAGGACAAATTCCTCCGGCTCCCGCAATAAATCAGCCGGAAATAGATGAATTTAAAATGCAAAAAACAAAACAACCAAGTGTTGAAAAAACGGAAAATGCAGATGAAATAAAAAATCCTGCTTGGAAAAAATGGTTATTCGGTGCTTTAGCAATCAGCGGATTGGTTCTTCTTGGATTTAAAGGTAAAACGATATATAATTGGGTAAAAAGTGTTCCGTCAAAAATAAGCAACAAGTTTAAAAATTTCAGCTTTAAAAAGGCAAAAAATTATGTGGTTGATAAAGCAAAAAAATTCGGAAATTTTGTAAAAAAATGTTGGAATAAATTTATCGGGCTGTTTAAAAGTAAAAAACCTTAGATTATTAAATTTATCCGAATAATTATTGTTTTTGAAAAATTTTTTAAACAATTATTATTCAACAATTAAACTATTTTATTTTTTTATGAATTATGCTATTATAAAGAAAATTCTTAACGGGAACTTTCTTTATAAAAAAACATCATTATAAAGAGAGAAGCAGTTGAGGATATTTTGGAGGAAATAGTGAAAAAAATTATGAAGAAAAGTTTAATATTTTTTGGAGCATTTTTGTTCCTGACAGGCTGGGTAATCAGAGATGATGTATTTGCATATGGTCCTGCGGATTTGTATGACAATGTTTGGAGATTAATAAACAACAAATTTGTTGATCAGACAAACAACAATCAGGATTGGTCACAATGGCGGCACAAATATGATGACAAAATTCAAACCAATGAAGATGCTTATGTCGCAATTAATACTATGGTTGCAAGTTTGAATGACCCTTATACAAAATTTTTGGATCCGAAAGAATTTGCAGATGAAACAAGTTCCATAAAAGGTTCTTTAAAAGGTATCGGTATTCAAATCGGTGTTAAAGACGGAAAATTAATGGTTATTGCACCAATCGAAGATACTCCTGCAGAAAGAGCCGGACTTTTGGCAGATGATGAAATTTTGGAAATAGACGGTGTCAGTACAAAAGGAATTACCGTAGACAAAGCTGCCGATAAAATCAGAGGTAAAGAAGGAACGCAGGTAACTTTACTTATCAAACGTAAAGATGTCGAACCGAAATCTTATACAATTACCCGTGCAAATATTGAAATTAAATCAATTTCGCAAAAATTGCCCGAAGGTGTTAATTTACCGAATGATTTTTGTTACATAAGATTGAGTTCTTTCATCAGCAGAAATGCGGCAAGTGAATTTGGTACAATTTTGAATAATAATAAAGATAAAAAAGGTTTTATTATTGATTTGAGATCAAATCCCGGCGGACTTTTGACGAATGCAATTTATATTTCCGATATGTTTTTGGACGGAGGAACTATTGTAAGTACGGTTGACAGAGATAGTTATAAGGAAACAAGCAGAGCTTCATCAGGAGTTTACACAAATAAACCTGTTGTAATATTGATTAATAAAGGTTCGGCATCTGCATCAGAAATTTTCTCAGGTGCTATGAAAGACAACAAAAGAGCAATAATTGTCGGAGAACAGTCGTTCGGAAAAGGTCTTGTTCAGGAGATTAACAAACTTCCGTATGAATCAGGGGTAAATATTACCATTCAAAAATATTTAACTCCGAACGGAACGGATATTAACAAAAAAGGTATAACACCCGATATAGAAGTAAAATTAACCGAAGAAGATATTAAAAATAAAAATGACGTTCAATTAAAAAAAGCGATAGAAGTGCTGAGCAAAATGACATCAAGGCAGTCAATTGCGGTGCATTAAGTGAAATGTGAAAAGTGAAAAGTGAAAGGTGAGTGGTGAAAAGTCCATTTCGGCACTTCGTGCAAAATATATTTTTCGAGCGAAACGAGCAAAAACAGACTCTTCACATTTCACTTTTCACTTAATCAACCCTTCCGTTTCGTTATACATAACCATATAAAAATCCGGACTTGTCATGTTCGGGTTTTTTTTCATAAATTTTTTTATGTCAAATCTTTCCAGATATTTATCTAAATTTTTTACGATTTTTTCATTGTCACTGTTTTCGGATTTTAATTTAGCAATATAACTTTTAACCATTGCACTAACTTCATCTTCCGTTAAAATAGGACGTCCGCCAATTTTCACTTCATCAGGTTCTTCTTCGTCTATATATTTTTTTAATTCTTTTTTAGGTTCTTCTTTTTGATGTTTTCCGTTGCTGTCGGAAGATGTTGAAGATGAAACCGATTTTTGTGCAAAAGGGTTGTTCACATTATTAAACATAAAGATACCTCTTTTTAATTTATAACGGAAAATTTTTTATTAAACTTTAATAATATCGTTTATTTGTATGAATAAAAAAATACAAACACAAAAAAACCTCATACTGAGGTTTTTTTGTATTCCAAAAATTTTTTAAAGTTAAACAGCTTTCTGAACTTTTCCTGCTCTCAAACAAGATGTGCAAACCATAATTCTTTTTACTGTTCCGTTAACATTAACTTTTACTGACTGCAAATTTGGTTCCTGAGTATGAACAATTTGTTTATTTGAGAATGTTCTCTTTGCTGCTTTAACAGGTTCTTTTCCGCATATTTCACAATGTTTTGCCATATTTATATTTCCTTTTTTACTTGTGTATAAGCCCATGATATATGAAAAATTAAAAAAATCAAGAACAAAAAATATATATTAAGTATTGTAACAAAACTGTTCAAAATACTAAAGTTTTCAATAAAAAATGCCGAATAAAATAATAAGGAAACAAGGGAAATGAACGTAAACGCACAGTACAAATTAGGAATTGACACAACAACATTACAGCAGGTTTCAAAGGAAATCTTAAAACGTGCAGCAGAAAAAAACGGACAGTATAATGCTGATACGTCAAAGATTAATACGGTTTTTAAACCTGCAGATATCGGTATTGATTTGTACAAAGGTAATGTTGATACAAAAATTGCACGTCAGATTGCTCTTAACAATTCGGGTTTACAAATTCAATTAAATCAAGATGTTCTGAATTCAATCAAATATTTAAACACACAAGCGGCACAAAACGTTCAAAAAAATGTTGAAGGAAAAATTACGATTGCTTTGAATGAAGGTGTCGGAAATGTTGAAAAAAAAGAAAAAGCACCCGAAAATAACAGCATAATGAGTCTTGCTGCAGGAAAAGATAAAAACGGTTCAGCACCATCTTACAGAGGTGAATTTTTATTCATAAAACGTCAAAAAGAACAAGAAGAAAATGTTGCATAATAAAAAGGTTTTATAAAACAAAAAGCCCGAAATTTCGGGCTTTTTTTAATTAATTTACATAATCATTAACAATTCTCTGATAACCTTTGCAGCAACAGCTGTTGAAACTCCTGATGCATCATAGTCGGGAGCAAGTTCAACGACATCAGCTCCGACAACATCAAAACTTTTTAAATATTCAAACCAGTCGACAAGTTCGTTAAACTGCATTCCGCCGCTTTCAGGTGTACCTGTTCCGGGCATTACGGATGGGTCAAGGCAGTCCAAATCAACGGTTACGAATATTTTTTTACCTTTTAAACAGTCCAAATCGGAATATTTATGACAAAGCGTATTATTTTGTTTCATAAATTCCCATTCATCTTTCATGCCTGAGCGGATTCCGATTTGTTTTAGGTTTTGTGCGCCGACAATTTTTGATGCATGACGAATTACGGCACTATGCGACATTTCTTCGCCCAAATATTCTTCTCTTAAATCAGTATGAGCATCAAAATGCACAATCGCCAAATCCTTATAAAACTTTGAAACAGCCTTAATTTCAGGGAGAGTAACCAGATGTTCACCACCGACTCCGAACACTCTTTTTCCGTCTTTGTATATTTCTTCGACATTTTTTTGGATTAAATCAAGTGACTTGTATGTGTTTCCCAGAGGAAATTCCAAATCCCCCGCATCATGAAAATTCACGTCCTGCAAGTGTTTGTCAAACTTTGGCGAATAATCTTCCAATCCCCAGCTTGCTAGTCTGATTTGTTCGGGTGCAAAGCGTGAGCCGGAACGGTAAGAAACAGTTCCGTCAAACGGTAAACCAAGCATTATTATATCCGAACTGTCGTAATCTTCATTTTGTCCCATCCAATTTCTGTCTAAAAACGGTCCTGATAACATTATTTACTCCTTACGAAAATGCTAACAAAAATACTTGCTTTTTTCAACCGAATAATTAAAATAAGAGTATGAAAAAGATAATTTTGGTTTTATGTTTGATATTATCAGGTACGGGTGCTTTTTGCGGGGAAGAAATTAATAATTATGAGCAGATATACAGAGATTTGGAACCTGCAAATTTTTCCTATGTTCATAATATTGATCCCGGTGAAATGTATGATGTTCAAAACAATATGTGGTCACCTTACCCGCTTTTCAGATTAATGTCGCCTTTGTATTTTAAAAATGTGGCGGTTGAACCCGGATATTATCTTTTGACACCAAGAGAACACAAGGGAAAGTGGTATATTTTGTTTAAAGAAGCCGGCAGGGTAAAATATATTGTACCTGCTTATGACAGAAAAATTGTTCCTATGGGTTTTTATGAAGAGAATTTACCTAAAGTAAAAATGACACCAACTCAGTCAATCCATGTAAAACTACTGGATTTTATGGGAAAACACGTAAAATCTTCTCAGAGAAAGCCTGCTCCGAATACCTTTTTGGAAGCGACGGATTTGGATAACAACTATATTTCAATTGTTGTTTATTGGGGAAATTATAAATACTACATGATTTTGAGAACAATTCAGTTATAAATTAATTCCGCTTTTTCAAAGCATCATCTAATGCTTTTTCAAGTACGGTAATTTTATTTTCCAAAACACTGATTTTGGCTTCTGCAGAGGTGTTTGAAATAGAACCGCGTTCTAATTCCCGTTTGTAAGCTTCAAATTTTTCTTTTAAAGATGAATATAAAGGTACAAAGAAAAATAATACCGATAATATTCCCAGTAAAAAAATCAAAAATGTATAAATTGCCAAGTCAAACGTAAATGTCTGTTCCGAAATGTGTATTAGTGCTGAAAACTTTCTGCTTAACAGATTAACAGTTATACCGTTATGATAATTCATTAATACTAAAAATCCTGCGCATAGTGCCGATAATATTGATAAAATTTGCATTTTAGCTCCTCAAATATTTTAAAACTTTTTCTGTTTTATCGTCAGGTTTAATTTCCAACTCTATTATTTCATCTTCAAAAGGTTTTGTAAACCTTAAATAATAAGATTGCAAAACCTGTTCGTCTGTCTTAACTTTTCCCTGTCCCGCACCGTATAAAGTGTCATTATAAACAGGGTGATTTATATATTTCATATGAACTCTTATTTGGTGTGTTCTGCCTGTTATAAGTGTAAGTTCAACAAATGTGTGTTCTTTAAACCTTTCCAAAACCTTAACAATTGTCTTGCTCGGTTTTCCGTCATTTTTTATCATCATTTTATGCGGTTGATTAGGGTTTCTTCCGATTGGAGCATTTATTTCAAACTCATCTTCTTTTATAATCCCTTTTACAACTGCACGATATTTCTTTGTAATTTTATGATTTTTAATTTGTTCCGCCAAAAATTCGTGAGTTTTATTGTTTTTGGCAATCATCAAAAGTCCTGATGTATTTCTGTCCAATCTGTGAAGAATTCCCCGTCTGTATTCACCGTTTATATCTGATAAATTTTCACTGTATTTATACAGAAGTGCATTGACCAAAGTGTTTTCTCTCTCAATTGTTGTAGGGTGAGTAAGCATGCCTGAGGGTTTGTTTACGACAAGCATATTTTCATCTTCATAAATAATTTCAAGCGGAATGTTTTGGGGTTGAATTTTAAGTGTTTGCGCTTCAGAAATTTCAAAATCAATTTTATCGCCCTCTTTTAGAATATAAGACGGTTTTTTGATTGTTTCATTAATTTTTATATCGCCCGATTTTATTAATGATTGAATTTTAGAACGCGAAAAATCAGTTATTTCCGATAGGAAACTGTCAAGCCGTTTTTCGTCATTTTCGTCAACAGTAATAATCATATTTTCAGTAAATCATAAATGATTTACACAGGCAAGATGAAAAACGGAAGTAACTAAGATGTTAGGACGATAAGCAGCAGGCTTGTTCATTATTCTATATCAAGTAAATCTTTTATTTTTACTTTCAATGCTTTTGACATTTTATATAATAGCATAAAAGACGGATTATTTTTTCCACCCTCAAGTTTGCCGACATATGTAGGATGAATACTTAATTTTTCTGCCAGAATTTCTTGTGTATAACCTGCCTCTTTTCTTGCAAGTTTTATTTTTTTACCTAATCTTTCAAGCACTTTAGTATTCATTATTGACAATATAGACTATGACGCTTATTATTTGTATAGACACATGCGCTTATTATTGGCTATAATAACTATAAATAAAGAGTTTAATAATTATTTTAAATACGGAGAAAATTATGTATGTAAAAAAATTTTTAATAGACCTTGACGGGGTTTTGAATAAGTACGGAAAAGAAAAATTTGATGAAAATTATATTCCGGAAATAAAAAATTTTAAAGTATATTTAAAAAAAGTAAACTATTTTGTTTAACTAAAAGTTCAAACTGCTAAAAATTTAAAAATTCTGATAATGTCATATCAAATGCCTCTGCAATTTGATTTAGCTTTGTAAATGTTATATCGTTTTGTGCAGTTTCAATATTACCTAAAGTTGACCTTGCAATATTGGTTTTAAAAGACAAATCATCTTGTGTGAATTTGTGCAATTTTCGCAATTCTTTAATTCTTTTTGCCAGTTTTTCTAATAATGACTTGTCCATTTTTTAATTGTCCGCTATAATGACAAAGTAACAAACCGCCACACGGACAGAAGGATAGTTTTATGTATACAAAGAAATTTTTAATAGATTTAGACGGGGTTTTGAATAAGTACGGAAAAGAAAAATTTGATGAAAATTATATCCCTGAAATCAGGGAGGGAGCTAAAGAATTCTTGAAAGAACTTTCAAAAGAAGGAGAACTCTATCTTTTTACAACCAGAAACTTAAAACTTGCAACAAAATGGTTAATTGATAACAAAATTGATAAATATTTTAAAGATGTTACGAATGTCAAAATTTCAGCATACTTGCATATTGATGACAGAGCGGTTTGTTTTAACGGGGACTATAAAAAAGCAATAGAAGATATAAAAAATTTCAAAGCATATTGGAAAAATAATTTTATTTAGTCCTTTTTATAATTATCAATATTATAAGTGCGATTACACCGATATTTATGAATATATCAGAAATGTTAAACACAGGGAAATTTACAAAATTCAACTGGAAATAATCTCTTACATATCCAAAAACAATTCTTTCATGCAGATTTCCCGCAATTCCGCCTGACAAAAGTGCTATAAAAAAACATTCTTTCAGAGATATTTTTTTAATATGTTTAATCACATACAGTATCAGCAAAACAAGTGCAATAACCGCAAGAATAATTAAAAATTCTCCGGCATCTTTTAATATACTGAAAGCGGCACCTGTATTTTTTACGTAATTAAGTGAAAATACGGGATTATCAATTTTTAATCCGTTAGTTATATTTTCGACAACAATACTTGAAGTATAAATATTTACAAAAATAAAAAACACATAACAAAATACAAAATATATATATTTACTTGCTTTGCTCATTTTTTGCCTCTGATTTTATGTATTTATTTTCAGGAATAACATTTATTCTTGTCATAATAAAACCTAAACCGCTCATATAAACTTTTACATGTTCTTCATCATAATTTTCCGTATGTGTTAAACCTACTGATGCAACGGCATATTCATTAATGTTATCTGAATTTGATTTGAATACTCTTTCCAAATTATCACCGGTTAATCTTCTGAAAGCATCTTCCGATTTTGTCTGAGGATAAATTATTTTTTCGTTACTGATAGATGCAACGGCAACAGTATCTTTAGGTAAATCAACTTTTAATTTTACCGTATAGTATTTATCGGAACCGATTTGTTTCGGAGTATCAAGTTCAAAATCAACATATCTTGCCTCACCGTATTTTAAGGTTGATGTTTCTTCAATAATTTTTTCCGAGCTTATAAGCCAATTATTTCCGTATCTTTCAAGATGATAAACACATTTTGAAACAGAATGAAGTTCACCGACAGTCGAATAGCCGCCAATTTCTTCTTTTGGTGCGGCAACAGCAACTTCTTTTACAAAAACGGTTGCATAATTATCGTTAAATTCAATATTTTTAATTTCTGTTGTATAAGAAATATCAGGATAAACTTCCCATGTTTCTTTTATAAGTTTAAAATAAACTTCTTTGTTAAATCCGTCCGAATTTACAAAATTATCCGAATAAAGCTTGTACAAACCGTCATAATCATACTTATTCGCCAATTTATCCTGTGTTAAGATAACATTTTTTATATCCCGTAAAGTTGATTTGTAATTTCTCTTTTGTTCGATTTTTGCTTTTTGTTTAGCAATAATTCCTGCATCAGACGGCATTTGTATGCCAAAGTTCATAAATAACGCAATAACCAATAAAACATATATCTTTTTCATGATTAATATTATACATGAAAAATTATAAAAATAAAGGCACAAATTAATAGAAAATTTTGTGAAAAGTGAGATGTGAAAAGTGAAAAGACCTTATCGGCACTTCGTGCAAAAATAATATTTTGTGCGATAGCACCGTAAACGACTTTTCACTACTCACTACTCACTTTTTAAGATATTTCCCTGATCATTTCCTGTGCTTCTTCACATTCGGGGAGAATTTCTACGATTTTGTCCAATGTTTCAATGGCTTTATCTTTATCATTCATTTTTTGATAACATTTTGCCATATTAAGTAAAATATTTATATTCATTGGATTTTCTTCAAGAATATGTTTGAAAATATTGTTTGCCTGTTCATATTCTCCCAGTTCAAAGTAACAAAGACCAAGCATTTGTTCTATATCACTTGCTTTTTCAAGTTCATACGATTTTATAAAATACATTTTTGCATCATCATATTCTTTTTGCAAAAACTTGATTTTGCCTGCTATGAATAACATAAACGAGTCATTACTCAAATGATGCAGAACATGTTCCATCTGTTCCCAAGCAGTATCCAAATCACCCATAAGCATTTTATTTAAGGCGCAAAAACCTAATGCTTCCATATTATGCGGGTCAATTTCTAAAGCTTTTGTATAATATTCATCAGCTTTTACAAAATCTGTTGTAGAGTGCAGAAAGTTTGCATATTCAAATAAAATTTCGAAGTTATCGGGTTCGGTTTTTAAACCTTGTAAAAATTCATCTTCAGCATAATCAAACAATCTTTTTGTCATATAAATTACACCTAAATCTTTGTGTGCTTTTGCAAATTCAGGATTTAGTTCAATAACTTTTTTCAGGATTTTTTCGGCTTTGTCGGTGTCTTGTGATTTCAGACAGACTTGTGCATATTCATAATAAATGTCATGAGATACACTTCCCTGTTTGATAATTTTTTCATAAAGTTCTTTGGCATTTAAAAATTTTCCGACTTTTATATAAATCGTTGCAAGTTTTCTTATCATGGAAACGGATTTCGGATTCATCATGACAAGTTGTGCCAAAATAAGTATGGCATTTGCATATTGCCCCACAGCATCATAACAACATGCAAGATTATATTGAAAATTCGGTTTTTCGGGATGATGTGTTGCAAGTATTTTGTAATGTTGAATGGCATTTTCAAATTTTTCCGATTTAACTTCCGAAAGAGCAAGCGCTGTTAAATAATTATCCTGATTATCCAGATTGTATGCATGTTCAAAGAATTCACAAGCCTTGTCATGTTTGTTCTGCATTTGGAGAATAGAACCGATATTAAAATATGTTATTGCATTTTTCGGATCAAGCTTGCTGGCATGAAAAAAATTTTCATAGGCGGCTTCAAGATTTCCGAGTGTAACATGACATGTTCCAAGATTGTTATAAAGCTGGGAATGATTAGGGTTTAATTCGATTGCCTTTTCAAAGAATGTTGTAGCCTGATTAAAATCTTTGAGTGCCATATAGGCAGTTCCGGTTATATAATAAACGGAATAATCGTCTTTTACATAATCTAATGCTTTTTGAGCCGTTTCAACAGCTTTTTGCGGTTCTTTATTTTTTATATAAACAATTGCAAGATTTTTATATGCATCAGGATACTCACTCCTCATTCTTAAAACTTCTTCGTAACAAGATATTGCATGAAGATAATCACCCTGATTATCGTAACAATTTGCCAGATAAAACCAACTTGTGGCATCATCATTATACTTTACTACCGTTTCAAAAATATCCTGTCCTTCTTTATATTTTCCCAGATTTACATAACATAACCCTAAAAGTTTTAAGGCCTCCGTATCTTTTTCATTTTCTTTCAGATAAGTTAAAAGCTCATCTGCTGCCTGTTTAAATTCCTTATCTGCCACCAGTCCCTGTATATAATCTAAAATTTCCATAACAGGATTATAACACAAACTTTACAGAATATTGAATAATATGGTATAATATTAGTGCCTTAACAAATTCATTAAATTTTGTCCGGAAAGGATAAAATATGGGAAAAACATCAAGTTACCCTGCGTATACCGGCGGTACTGTCAATGTCAACGGTCAGACTAAGTCTGCTCTTTATAAGAGAGGAAATAATATTGTATCCGATTACAATATGTCTGATACGGAAAAACAAATTTATGACTATGCTCAAAAATCTTTTGCGGATTCTTTGTCAAAAGTTAATGTTTTTGATGAAAACACTCAAAGAGAATTAAAAAATCAACTTAATGCTTATACAAGAAACGGACAAAAAATTATTGATGACATCTATACTCCTATGTTAAATAATTTGAAATCGGATATCGCATCAAGATTTGGAAATTATGACAATTCCGCATTTTTGGATAAACTGGATTCGATAGAATCAAAAAGAGCCGATTCAATGAGCGGTCTTGCGCAGGATATATTGGCAAAGGGAGATGAATTAAAGAAAAACGAACTTGCAGACAGATATACATATTTAGGATTTTTGCAAGATATTCAAAGTCAGGTTGATTCAAATATACTGAATTATATTAATGCCGCAAGGCAAAACAGTTCATCAGGTAACAATTATAATGCATCATCTTACAGAGCAAATAATTCTCTGTCAAATGATAACTGGTCAACTTATGCAAACCTTGCGGCTTCAACAGCGTTGATGTTCCTGTAAATTATACAGAAAGCTGAGTCGTTCACCGGCTCAGCTTTTGTATTTTTATTTTGTCCTGCGGATAAAATTTTACAAACAACTAAACATCAGAAACAGGCGGTAAATCAATTCTTTTTAATCTCTGTTCAATACGTCTGTACCATTTTAAATGCTGTTTAAACAAGAAATTATATTTTGAAACATCTCCGTGAGAAATTTCATAAGCTTGTTCATCACAAGTTTGTTCAAGCGCTTTTTCAAGAGTATGGGTTAATGATTTTCTGTCATAATTGTTTGAACGGTCAAGTTCAATGCGTTTTCCGAAATCAACAATAACTTCCGGTCTGTTATCTCTAAAGAAACAATAATCAAAAGCTACAGGAATTAAATTTACTTTCCCGTATTTTTTTACGGCATTTTCCGCAATATAAGCAAGTCCTGTCTGAAATTCGATAGGTCTGTAATGAGGAGGTCTTATTATTCCCTGCGGAAAAATACATAACATATTTCTTAAATCTCCCATTACGTCAACGGAATATTTAAGAGCCTGCATTACCGATTGGGAAGAACTTTTATTAACCGAATATCCGCCCCCATGATTAAGAATCGGAAATCTGTTTAATTCTTCAATCATAAGACGAACTTCTTTATGAAAAATTCTGTGAGTAATATTATAAAAAACTATACCGTCCCACCAGTTACAATGCGGTGCAAACAATATTGTCGGAATTTTTGTATCACCGTCAAAATAATTCTCTGCTCCTCTGTATCTGAAAGCATAGAAACGGTTTTGAAGCATATTAAAGAAAAAGAAACTTGCAACCCAAAGCCAAAATTTACTTGTCTTTGCGGGAGTGAATTTTTCTTCTTTGTTTCTAAGTTTTGTAGGAGGGATGTCAGAATATAATTCTTCTTTTTCCTTAGTAACCATAAGACAATTCTACTTCATTATCCGAAAATAGGCAAATATAATAAGGTTTATTTTAAGAAAAATTAACCAAAATTATAATTTCAGATACGATTTATTATTTGTAATATGTTTTAACTTGCTATCTCGTTATTTTTGTCATAGAATTTTTTCATAGAACTAAGGAGATAAGTATGAATGAGCTTTTAAAAAAATCGGCTGCAGAACAGAGTAAAGCCCTTAAAAATAAAGAAATTTCCGCATGCGAATTGACGAATGCCGCATTCGAAAGAATTAACGAACTTGATGAAAAATTGGGTGCGTTTAATTCTTTGACAAAAGAAACTGCACTTGAAACAGCAAAAAAAGTTGATGAAAAAATAGCTAAAGGTGAAGAATTACCGCTTTTGGCAGGTGTTCCTTTAGCTCTGAAAGATAATATGAATTTGGTCGGTTCAAAAACAACCGCATCATCAAAGATTTTGGAAAACTTCGTATCACCGTTTAATGCTACGGTTACGGAAAAACTTTTAAATAACTTAATTCCGATTGTCGGAAAAGCAAATTTGGACGAATTTGCAATGGGTTCTTCAAACGAAAACTCAGCATTTAAAAAAGTTCATAATCCGTGGGATTTGAAAAAAGTTCCGGGAGGTTCATCAGGCGGTTCTGCTGCAAGCGTTTCTTCCTGCGAAGCTACATTGGCACTAGGTTCAGACACAGGCGGTTCTATCAGACTTCCGGCATCATTCTGCGGTATTGTCGGCATGAAACCGACTTACGGAAGGGTTTCAAGATACGGTTTGATAGCTTTTGCATCATCTTTAGACCAGATTGGACCTTTTGCAAGAACTGTTGAAGATGCAGCAAATTTGCTGGAAGTTATTTCGGGACATGACAAAAAAGATTCAACATCTCTGAATTTGCCTGTAGAACATTATTCCGCAAACCTAAACAACGATATTAAAGGTTTAAAAGTCGGTGTTATAAAAGAACTTATGTCGGAAGGTTTGTCTGATGATGTTCAGAAAGCTATGCAAAAAGCAATTGACGATTACAAAAAATTGGGATGTGAAATTGTTGAAATTTCTCTGCCGAATTTGAAATATTCGATAGGAATTTATTATATTTTGGCAACAGCCGAATGTTCTTCGAATTTAGCACGTTTTGACGGTGTAAAATACGGTTACAGAACGCCTGATGCAAAAAATTTGATGGAAATGTACACAAAAACAAGGGCAGAAGGTTTCGGAGCTGAGGTTAAACGCCGTATAATGCTCGGAACTTACGCATTGTCGTCAGGTTATTATGATGCATATTACAAAAAAGCCCAACAGATGAGAGCATTGGTTACAAAAGATTTTGTTGAAGCTTTCAAAAAAGTTGATGTGTTGATTTCTCCGACCTGTCCGAATACTGCATTTGAACTTGGTGCAAAATCGTCAGATCCTCTTGCAATGTATTTGACGGATATTGCAACGATTTCGGCTAACCTTGCAGGAATACCGGGTATGAGCGTTCCTGCAGGATTTGACAAAGACGGTATGCCGATAGGTTTGCAAATTCTTGCTCCGCAATTGCAGGAAAGTAAATTATTTAATGTTGCTCATAAATTTGAAAGAGCAAACGATTATTATCTGCAATTGGCAAATATATAAATTTGAGTGCGTCATTTGATGCATTCAGCAATCTGTAGGTTTGTATTGCTATGCCGACGATAGTATGGAGACAAAAATGACAATCAGTACGGAATATCTTGAAAAATGTATAGAAACTTTGGAAAAATCTTATTCTTTAATAAAAACCGTTGAAGAAAACTCCATTGACTATGAAATATACAGAAATTCGCTTGTTAAAGGGTTTGAGATGACTTTGGAACAAAGCGGAAAATTGTTGCGTAAAAAACTTGAGCTTTATTTTTCAAGTAAAAAAGCGGTTGATGCTTTGACTTTTAAAGACTTATTCAGAAACGCCAATAAGTTTGGACTTTTATCCACTGAAGAAGTAAATCGCTGGTTTGAATACAGAGATAACAGAAACAGTACTGCACATGATTACGGGCAGGCATTTGCCGAAGAAACTCTAAAATTGATGGATAAATTTTTGCTTGATGTTAAAAATTTGAAAGTGATAGTTGATAATGGGTAAATTGTTTATTGAGCCTGAGTATTTGAAAATGCTGACTGATATTTTTGATAATTATTGTCCAAATGCTAAAATTTGGGCTTACGGAAGTCGTGTCAAAGGAAATGCGCATTCGGGAAGTGATTTGGATTTGGTTGTCAAAAGTTTTAATTCGGATAACCTAAAACTGTGTGAATTACGACAACTTATTAATGACAGTAATATCCCGTTTTTGGTTGATATAAACGAATTTGATAAATTACCCGAATCATTTCGGGAAGAAATCGAAAAAATTTATGTTGAAATTTATTAATTTATATTGATTTTTTGTTTATGACAAATTTATAACAAAAAACTGACACCATATAAAGTGTCAGTTTTTTTTGTGTTTTCGGAAAAAATATTTTTATTCGTTACATCCGAAAGCGATTGTAATATGTTCTTTCGGGTTTACTGCAGAGATTTTGTAACCTCTTGGGTCTACAAGATAAGCAAATTCATCACCTGTAGTCTGGAACAAGCCCATTGTACCCGATAATGCAGTTCTTGTTACGTCAACGGGAGCTTTAACGGTTTCCCATAATCCGTCACCCAAGTTACGTGCTGCTGCACCGAATTGCCCCTGGAATGCGTGTCCCAACATATAACCTGCGTCATTTGATACGTTTTCAACAGCGTTACCTACATTAGCAATTGCGCCGCCTACTGTTCTGCCTGTTACACCGACTAAAGAACCTGCCAATGTAAACGGCATTTCAACCAATCTTGCGACAGGATTAACCTGTTTTGATTTGTTTACCTGAGCCTGCAAGATTTGTTTAGGTAAGTTGGTTTTGCAATCACCGTTTTTAATTTCTGTGAATGACAATTTTAAAGCACCTTTATCACAGCCGGAAGGTCTGATAACTTCAACAACCTGACCTGTTACTGTTGAACCGCATGGGTATGTAACACCGTTAATTGTTACGTCTTCAAGAGTGTTAGCTCTGAAATATTGTCCTACGTGAGATGATTTTGATGTTAACTGGTCAATCATTTTTATTTTTAATGTAGGAATTTTAACGATTTCTTCGTTTTCTATGAAAGCATTTTGATCAATCGGACATGCCGGACAGATGTTGTTTGCTGTTTTCGGGTTAGTGTCATAACCTAATGCCACACGAACGGTCTGCATCATTGATGCAACTTCGGCACGGCTTGCTTCTTTGTTAGGCATAATCATATTCGGATTAGGCATATCTTTCAAAGCACCGTTTTGTAATGATTTTGCTATAGGAATTCTTGCCCAGTCAGGAACTGATGCACCGTCGGAATAATGGCTTAAGATTTCATCAGCCTGACATTTATCCATATCACAGGTCATACCTTGAGCGATAGATGTCAAAGCTTCTCCTCTTGTTACGGAATGATTTGGCCTGAATTTGCCGTCAGGATAACCTTTTAGTAAATTTTCATCAACGGCTTTGGCAATAGAACGATTTGCCCAATTGCTTTTCGGAACATCTTTGAACATGCCTGAACGCGGCATATCACATTGATCTAAATTGAAACCTTTAACCAAAATTGTTGCAAATTCCGCACGTGAAATATTTTTGTTTGGTTTGAAATATCCGTCAGGATAACCGACAACAACGTCATTAATAGCTAATTTGTCAATGTCGCATGCTGCCCAAAAACCGTTTGGAACGTCAGGGAACTGACAACCGCCAAGATTTGCTGCCGCACCTGTGGTTTGCATTAATTGGTTAGGGATTTCGTAAGGAACGAAAGACTTTTTTATTGCATCAATAGAATTTGATGATTGAAAATCTATCGGGCAGTTGTTTCCGTCCATTAATCTTTCGTTTCTTTCAATCGGAATACCGTTATGTCTTGACGGTAATTCGTTTAAACAAGGCATTTGTGCCGCAGCACCCGTAATATTTCCGTCTGTGGCAACAGTTGCACCGCTAATTTCAGAAGATAATACTCTTGGAGTTGATGCAAGAGGAGTATCTGTAGAGAAAATAGAGTTTGCAGGCTGACCTACATAATTGTTTGTGCCGTAAATCGCATTTGGATAGCCGTAAACTTGTTTCATATCTCGTCTGTCAGGTTTACCTGTCTGCGGACATAAAGCACATGCCGGTTGTGCCGGTTTGTCACAGCTGATTTCATCAGGGCAACCGCAATCGGCTCTTTCTTCTTCGCACGGGTCTTTCTTTTGGCAGTCACAGTCAGGTAAAGCCTTTTTACATTTTGAACAGGTATTCGGTTTTACATTTTCACACGGACATGCCGGACCTGTTACAACCGGTAAACTTTCAGGACACGGAGTAGCAGGTGTTGAACACGGACAAGCAGCCATTGCCGGAGAATACGAAGCTATTGCAAAGGCAATTGCAGCTGCCGCAGAAAGTTTTTTTATAGTCATTTTTTACCTCCTTGTGGGGTTTTTTTCAAAAAAACCTCAAAAACATCTAAAAAAACTGATACTAAATTATGTACTTTATTTTTGGTTGTAAACATTACCCCAAGAGGTTATTCAATCAGGCTATTTCTTAAAATTGAAAACATATAATATTTTTTATTAAGATTATTTTGATGTATAATCGTTCTATGAAAATTTTGGTAATAAATTTTGGCGGAATTGGAGATGAAATATTTTTTTTACCGACAATTATTTCTTTAAAAAAAGAGTTTCCCGATGCTAAAATTACTCTTGCACTTGAGCCAAGAAGCAAAAGCGTTAAAGATTTGACCGATAAAATAGATAATTTGTTTTTGATTGATATAAAAGGGAAAAACAAATATTTTGAGCTTTTAAAACTTGTGTTACTGGCATGGAACGGTCATTTTGACATTGTTATCTCATCAGGCGGAAATAAGTTAATCAGTATTCTTTTATTTTTGACGGGGATAAAAAAGCGTTACGGCTATGATACGGGAAAATTAAGCCGGATTTTATTTACAAAAGCTGTTCCGCTGAACAAAAATCAGTATGCCTGCGCAATGTATCATGACCTTATTTCACCGATTACGGATTTTAAGACCGATTTGCCTGAAATAAATGTTGAACCGCAGGAAAAAATACCTAATTCTGTTCTTATTCATCCCGGTGTGAGCAAAATGAGTGTTCAAAAAGGTATGACAAAAACGATTTCTGCGAAAATTTGGGCAGAAACTATTGAATTGCTTATTAAACAGGGTAAACATGTTATACTTGCAGGCGGGCCTGATGATGAAGAAGTGATTGAAATTATTCGCACAAATGTTTCAGGATTTGATGACTATTATGGCAAAACAAAGAACCTCAAAGATTTGGCTGTTTTAATCGGCAAAGCGGAAAAATTTATTTGTTCTGATTCTGCGCCTTTGCATATAGGGGTAGCTATGAAAACAAAGACTTATCCGATTTTCGGACCTACTGATGATAAAAAATTAATACCGCAATCAGATTTGGTCGTTCCGATTAAAGCAAATGACAATTGCCCAATAAAACCCTGCCTTTGGGAGTATCGTCAAACTACTTGCGAAAACCTTGATTGCTTGAAAATTTCAGCGGAAGATATAGTTAAAATAGTTTGCGATTAAATGTTTTTCCGTGAGAATGTATTTTTAATCTCCTTAATATCCAACAATTACCGAATTTTCCTTCCTTGCTATCCAGACAATAATTTAAAGGCGAGATGGGTTGAAGTGTACCCCTAAAAAAGTAATCAATCAGTAGGACAAAAATTGTTTTCAGAGATGTTAGTATGTAAAGGAGGTAACAATGAAACGAAAACAAAAATGTCTTACAGATGAACAAATTAAAGATCTTTTAAATTCAAAA
>JAGBOW010000138.1 GCA_017633675.1 bacterium
AAAAGACACTCTCCGTTAATACCTATCTTTGTCTTATATGAATCTATATCGCCCGAACCTACACTAGCTCTGTATACAGCATAATCATTACCACCCAATGGTGCAAGTTGTCCTCTTTCTGATATATCGAACACGAATATATCTTTTCCAAATTCATTAGGTCCTCTGTTACCGTTGACATCTATATTAAAACTACCAGCCTCCCCGCACATATGTCCTCCGGCTGTATGAATTGCATCACAATCAGAACTAATGTTTGAATCCTTACTAAAAGAATAATCCCATATCATAGCACCGTTTGATAGGTATATTATTTTGTCCAAATAGATACTTTTGTATGAAGAATTTCTAAATTTATATTTATACCCTAACATCATTGAATTGCCTGTTCCAAACTTATCAGTTCCTGAACCAATACTTGTTATTTTAAAATATTTATTAATTTGTGCATAAAAATCTTTACAATTTGCTGACGATGAATTACTACTACAATAAGAAGGCGTACCGTGAATTGCTCGCCAAACTTCCGTATCTTCAATAAATTCCACCCCGTCATCTGCCATCATCTTTTTGAAACCTTGATTTAAAAGAGAATAGTTTTGTTTCAATGCATTCACCCAAGCATGCTTGTTGTATTCCTTTATCAATGTGGGTAAAGTTATTGATGCAACTACTCCTATTACCCCAAGTGTGATTAAAACCTCTGCTAAAGTGAACGCTGCCTTCTTTTTAGATGTATAACCGTTATCGGTTTGCCGTTCCTGTCGAATTTTACCAATATCACTATTATTAAATAGCCATTCCTCTATACATCTATACCTCCAGCCCTCTTTAATCAATTTTCCGCTTCTAAAATTCATAATTATCTCCTTTATTATGTTCATACATATGAACTATTATAAACTACATTTTTATTAATATCAATAAAAAGTTCATACATGTGAAGATTTGTAAAATTATGATTAACACCGATTTCAACAAAATAATCTGTCAGCGTATTGCAAGCCTCAGAAAAGAGAAAAAACTCACTCTTGAACAATTGGCTTATCAGAGCGGAATTTCTAAAGGCGGGTTGAGTGAAATCGAAAGAAATATGAAAGAACCAAGAGCCTACACTATTTTGCGGATTTGTAACGGACTTGGAATTGATATGAAAGATTTTTTCGATTTTGCGGAACTAAAAATTTTTGCGGAAACTTTATAACCCCACTCAACTACTAAAAAAGTATATTGATTATAAAAACTCCTTGATGTTAAATATTTTGTATGAAACGCAGTCATGTCATATTTTTTATCTTTATAATAACGGCTATTATCACAGCCAATAAAATTTTTATTGACAGCGACGGAATTATTGATGACGATATGATTGACAAAACTCAAGTGTCATCTCAAAAATTATTCGATAATTCATGGAAAACAATTCGTGACAACTACTATGATGCCAATCTGAATAATCAAAGCTGGTATCGTTGGAGAGAACACTATCACGGTAAAATTAAAAATGATGCAGATGCAAAAGTTGCTATAGATACAATGCTGGCAAGCCTTGATGATCCTTATTCAAGGTTTATGAACAAAGAAGAATATTCCGAACAAAATATTTCAATTCAATCAAAAATAACTGGTATAGGGGTTAATATTGCGTCCGTTGCAGGTAAAATCCATATAGTAAATGTTATGGAAGGTACTCCTGCTCAATTTGCAAACCTTTTACCCGATGATATTATTCTTTCTATTGACGGGAAAGAGGTTAACGGACTTTCATTATCCGAAGTCGCAAGTATAGTAAGAGGACCTGAAAATACATTTATTAATATGACTATTCTGAGAGGTGCAGATAAATTAAACAAGAGAATAATGCGCAAAGAAATAAAAATCAAGACCGTCAAAGGCTCTGTTATAGATAAAAATATCGGATATATTCAGATAAACAGCTTTGTCGGCTCAACTACCCCAAATGAATTTTTGGAAGCTTTAGAGAAAACTAAAGATACAGACGGCTTAATCCTTGATTTAAGGGGCAATACCGGCGGACTTCTGCCAAATGCCGTTTTTATTGCAAATTTATTTATTCCTCAAGGGAATTTAGTAAGTATTGTCGGCAGAAACGGATACAAATACGACATAAACGCACAGGATACGGAATTTACTATAACCAAGCCTACTGTAGTTTTGGTTGACGGGACTTCCGCAAGCGCAAGCGAAATCCTTTCAGGTGCGCTAAAAGATTATAACAGAGCAAAGCTTTTAGGTACGAAAACCTACGGAAAAGGTATGGTGCAAAAGATTATTCCAATGCAGAACGAAACAGGGCTAAACCTTACAATCGCAAAATACTTAACACCAAAAGGGACGGATATTAATAAAAAAGGTATTACCCCTGATATTCAGGTTGACTTGAGCATAAAAGACTTAAAAAACAACAATGATTCCCAGCTTCAAACCGCAAAAAATGTGTTGTCAAAAATGTTGATTAGTAAGAATTAAATTAAAGTAAAATATATTGATAGCAAACCGGCAGTTTTTAATATTACTTTTAACAAACCTGTTTTAATTTCTTTGTTTGCATGAACCGGAACAACAATTCTTGCATCTTCACCTTCTTTTGAAAAAACATGATGAGAACCTGCAATTCTGACTAGTTCCCAACCATTTTCTTCCAAAATTTTACATAACTTTTTACCGGAAATATTTTTCATAACGCTACAGAAATAATTTCATCATCAGTACCTGATAAATCAACAGATAACCAAGCTGTAATAGCTTCTTTTATATTTTTTTCTATTTCTTCTATTGTATCGCCTTGAGTAAAACATCCTTTCAAAGCCGGCACTTCTGCCCAATAACTGTTATCTTCTTTATGTAAAATTACATCAAATTTCATAGATACCTCTTAGTTACATTATAACAGTTTATTCACAAATTTTCAAGATATACTACTCTAACACTCTCTTATAAATTTCACCAACATTTTTCAAAAACTCTTTTTTCTCAAAGATTTCGTCAATTTCGACGGGGGTTAGATATTTTGTGATTTCTTCGTCAGTTATAAGATTTTTTCTGAAATCTCCGTCGTTTTCAAATGCATCAAGAGCGTTTCTTTGTACAAGTCTATATGCATCTTCTCTTGTCAAACCTTTTTCGACAAGTTTTAATAAAACTCTTTGTGAGAAAACTATTCCGCCGAATTTACAGGTATTTTTGAGCATATTTTTTTCGTGAACCACAAGGTTTTGCACAATTCCGTTAAGCCTGTTTAACATAAAATCAACCAAAATCAAGCTGTCCGGGAAAATTATACGCTCTGTTGAACTGTGCGAAATATCTCTTTCGTGCCAAAGCACAATATCTTCCATTGATGCAATCGAATTTGCCCTTACAACTCTCGCAAGCCCGCACAAATTCTCGGACAGGACAGGGTTTTTCTTGTGAGGCATAGCAGATGAACCTTTTTGATTTTTGCCGAAACCTTCCTCAACCTCCAAAACTTCCGTTCTTTGAAGATGCCTGATTTCCGTTGCAAACTGTTCGATTACACTTGCTATTAAAGCCAAAGACTGCATAAAATATGCGTGATAATCTCTTGCAATAATTTGAGTTGAAATCCTTGCGGGTTTCAAGCCCAGATTTTTGCAGGTAATTTTTTCAATTTCAGGCGAAATGTTGCTGTAAGTTCCTACAGGGCCTGATATTTGCCCGACTCGGATTTGTTCAAGCGCATGGATAAAGTTTCCTCTTTGGCGCTCTAAAATATCTATCCAGCTGCAAAGTTTTATCCCGAACGTCATAACTTCCGCATGCACCCCGTGTGAACGCCCGATACAAACGGTATTTTTATGTTTTTTTGCCAAATCTTTTAATGATTGAATTACTTCGTCCAAATCATTCAAAATAATTTTTCCGCTGTCCTGAATTTGGAGTGCAAAAGCGGTGTCAATAACGTCAGAACTTGTCATTCCGACATGCATATATTTTGCCAAATCGCCAAGACTTTCGTTTACGCAAGTCAAAAACGCAATAACATCATGCTTAACTTCCCCCTCAATCTCATCAATCCTTTTGAGGTCAAACTTCGCACGTTTTTTAAGTTCTTCTATATCGTTTTTGGGGAAATCTCCGATTTCTGAATATGCTTCACAAACCGCAATTTCTACATTCAAATAATATTGGAATTTCGACTCCAAATCCCAAATTTTCTTCATTTCTTCTCTTGAATAACGTTCAATCATAAGATAATTTTAGCATAGAGTAGTGAAACGTGAAAGGTGAAAAGTGAAAAGTTCAATATAGTTTGCTAACGCAAACATAAATATAATTTTCCTTATAACGACTTTTAACTACTCACTTCTCACATTTCACTTATTTACATTTCTTAACAAAAAGGCAATTATTTAATCAATAAATACTTTATATATATAAGTATTAAGAGAAAAAGGGTATAACTATGGATCCGATTGCAGCATTACAAACGCAAGTTGCCGGTATGTCCGCAACAGAACTTGAAAAATTTAAACAAGAAACAGGTTTTAGCAAAGATAATCTGTACTTAATGAATTATGAAACAGCAAAGCAATATTGCAAAAATCATAATATTAGTTTAGATAACAATATCTGGGGACAAAGACAAAATTACGGTTATTCATCTAACCCGATTAAAGGCTGGACTTTTGAAAGACAAAATACAAGTAAAGCATTAACAAAACAAGACTTGTACATTAAGCTTGCCGATATAAAAAATCCCGCATTGAGAAATGATATAGAAAACATTTTAAACGGTGGTAAACCAAGTGAAGCGTTTTTAAAAATGCTAAATGAACGTTATGAAAAACATCAGGCGGAATTTGAGGCTAAATGGGCTGAATATCAAGCCGCAAAAGGTAACAAAGCTACTTTAAAAGATACATTAACAAAATTACAAAATAAATATGCAGATTCTGAAAGTGATTATGAAAACAGCTTGGTAAGACATGCTGAAAATAATTATAAAGATGCAGAAATTGATGCTGATGTTTTATTATCGGCAGCATTGTATCTTTCACACAGAGCAGTTTAAATATTTACCCCTCTTGCAATTTTTTCTTGATATATTATGATTCATTCTGTAGAGTGCTTACGCCAATAATCACTCAACAGTAAAGGAAACAATCATGAATTTGAAAAACAAACAGGAAATTGTTAAAAAATTCGGTAAAGATGCTAAAGATACCGGCTCAACAGCAGTTCAAGTTGCTTTGATGAGCAAAAAAATCACTGAATTGACAGAACATTTGAAAACCAACAAAAATGATTTTGCCACAAAAAGAGGTCTTTTGATGATGGTAGGTAAAAGAAAGAGATTACTTTCTTACCTCAAAACTCAAAACCTTGATGAATACAGAGATTTGATTAAAAAATTAGGTATCAGAGGCTAAATTTAAGACAATTAATTTAAAGACCGCTCATAAGGCGGTCTTTTTTAAAATTTATATTAGCATTTCTTTTTTTTATTAGGGTTAAATCCGTTATCACTGATTTGATTTTGCATTTGGATTATATTTTGTACTTTTGTGCAAATACAACCGTTCTCTAAAGTGCCAAATACTTTACCACAGTTAAAATTTATTTCTGATAAAAGTATTGCAGTAAAAACAACAGACAAGAATATCAATTTACTCATAATATTTTCCCTTTACTTACATATTAAGTATTTAAAATTTAAAATTTGCTAAAAAATAAACGGATAATTTACAAAACTTATAAAATTTATTTGTTTATAATAAAATTTAACTATGAAATCATTAAAACAAAATCGCTTGCATGTCGGATTTTTCGGAAAAACAAATGTCGGAAAATCTTCACTGATAAATAAAATTACTGGACAGGAAGTTTCTATAGTTTCCGATATTGCGGGAACGACAACCGATATTGTTGAGAAATCAATGGAACTGTTACCGATAGGACCTGTTACATTTTTGGATACGGCAGGATTAGACGACAAAACAGAGTTGGGGGAAAAACGTATCGCAAAAACCATGAAAGTTTTGGACAGAGTTGATGTTGCAGTAATTGTATCTGAACCCGGCAAATTTGATGAATATGAAAAAGATTTGATAGAAAAGTTGGAGAAACTTGGGATACCGTATTTTGTTATCGTGAATAAATGCGATGAAGCAGCTAAGCAGCTAGGCAGCTATGCAGCTAAGAAAGACAAACGAAGGGCAGGAGGGCAGGAGGGCAGGCTGAATGAAAGTGGAAAGTTAAAAGTGGAAAGTGGAAAGTTAAGCAACTTTCAATTTTCAACTTTAAATTTTCAACTTAATAGCCTCCATACCTCAACTTCCGATTCCCTGTTAGTTTCCAAATTCAAACAATCACTCATAAATCTTCTTCCTGATGATTATATTAATCCTCCCAAAATTGCAGGCGATTTAATTCCCGAAAAAAGTACGGTTGTTTTGGTTACTCCCATTGACAAAGAAGCTCCGAAAGGCAGACTGATTTTGCCTCAAGTACAGACAATAAGGGATTTATTGGACAGTAACTGTATTATAATTACGGTTAAGGAAAGTGAACTTCAAAAAGCTTTAGACGATTTAAAACAACCGCCTGCGCTTGTTATTACGGATTCTCAGGCTTTTAAAAAAGTAAGTGAGATTGTGCCTGAAGATATCCCATTAACCTCTTTTTCAATACTTTTTGCAAGGTTAAAGGGGGATTTAAATGCATTTACGGAAGGTGCAGATGCGATTGACAGTCTTAAAGACGGCGATAAGGTTTTAATTTTTGAAAGCTGTACGCACCACGCCATTGAGGACGATATCGGCAGAGTCAAAATCCCGAACCTTTTAAGAAAAAAAACAGGAAAAGACTTAATTATAGAAAATTTTGCAGGACACGATTTTCCTGATATTTCGGATTATAAACTCATAATCCATTGCGGTGCTTGTATGACAAACCGCAGAGAAGTTCTTTCAAGAATAATTAAAGCAAATGAACAAAATATTCCGATTACAAACTACGGTATTGTAATATCATATTGTTTAGGGATTTTACCAAGAGCGTTGAAAATATTTACTTCAAAAATATGATATAAAAATTTATTTTTAGGTCTAATATATTTTTATGTATGACTTTGAGGACAAAGAGTTAAAAAAAGTCGGGTTGGAATTGATGTTTATGACTCCCGAAAAAGGGGCTGTCGATAACTGGATTACAGCGGTTGAGCTTGCCAAAATGGTTGATCTTCCTGTCGAAACAGTTAAGAAAAAACTCACAATCCTCAAAGATGCAGACATTGTCAGAGTCAAAGGTATAAATCCAAAATATTGGAAGTTTGATAATTATTCTTTTCAAAGAATGGACGAAGATGATGAAATTTTTCAACTGCTTTGCAGTTTTGATGATGTGGATTTTGACAGGTATTTTCAGTATTAATAAATCACAATTTACGATTTTTATGTATTTAAAATATTTAAAATTTCAGGATAATGTTCGGTTACATTTGCCAGCTGAACATCATTACCGCCTTTTTTATTTGAAGAAAACAGTGTAATTTCATTTGTTAACCCACGTTCCCTTTCGGGATTGAGATATCTTAAATTAACAATATATTTTTTGGGAACCATTATTTTAGTATTATTTAATACTGCCATTGACCAAAACCAAATATCATCAGCTTTTGGTGCTAATTCAACAAATAATTCTTTATTGTTTACATCTTTATATAAAGAATTTGCAGGATAAAGAACTCCGCCTATCCCTGTAAAGAAATTTTGATATGACGGTTTATAACCTTTATATTTTTTTTTCCATTTTTTATACGGAGCAATTTTACCGTTTTGCATTTTTATTTTGTGCGCACGATGACAAATTATGGTATCAGGATTTTTTTTGTGTGTTTCAACTAATACTTCAAGCCAATTTTTTTCGTAATAAATATCATCATCAGCCGTAACAATAATTTTATCGGGATATTTCTCAAGTGAAGGTATAAGTTTTTTGTAAGAATAAATATTTTCACACCACTCAATCTCTAACCCGTTATCTCTTAATTTCAAAACTTTTTCGGGAATGTCTTTTTCTCTGTTCGGAAATTGTTCTTCCGCAAGCCACAAAACAACTTTTTCGGGTTTAAATGACTGATTCAGTAATGAATAAAGCGTGTAGTGAATTTCATACATTCTTTCGGGGAATGATGTCAGAGAAACAATAATATTGCTTCCGGCTTCAATTCCAACCGTATCAAAAGCTTCAATTTCTTTGCCGACAACAACTTTGTCAATGGTTTTGAGTTTCTTTTTGAACAATCCGAACATATTGTAATAATAATATATAAAATATTGTTTGCAAGAGAGATTTATAATAAGATTTTGTCGGAGGTACGTATGGAAATAAAATCGTGGCAGGATTATTTTTTAGATATGGCAAAGACCTGTTCGGGACGTTCAAATTGTTTGAGGGCACAAGTCGGAGCGGTTATTGTCGGTGAAGATAAAAAAATAAAAGCAACAGGTTACAACGGAACACCTACTAAAGTGGAGTCTTGTAACGAAAGAGGAGAATGTTACAGGATAAAAAATAACATTCAATCAGGTACACAATACGAAACATGCCGATCAATCCATGCCGAACAAAACGCAATCATACAAGCAGGTCAGGACAGATGTCAAAATGCTACAATGTATATCTGGGGACATAATTTTATCTGTATTTTGTGTAAGAGATTTATCGTTCAGGCAGGAATAAAAGAAGTTGTATTGAGAAAAGACGAAAATTCTCCCGTATTACACGTAACCGCCGATGAATTAAGAAAAGAATTGGAAGCATAAATTTTTGCATTTTGGATAAAATCTGATATAATAATAAAAAAGGTTGGTTTTTATGAGAATAAATAATGTTTCAACGGAAACTTCAAGTCAGTTAGTCGTAACTATGTCAATAATTGCATCTGTTGTAACTATAGCTTTTGTATTCGGTTATATAACAACTTCGGTTTCCGAAATTTCATTTTTCGGATTTTTTCAATGGTTATTTTACACGTTCCAAGCTCTGAGGGCTGATTGTCAGGGTACAGATGATGCATTTATACCATGGTTGGTTTTAGGTTTAATCGCAGGTGTTTACATAGGATTTATAGGAGCATTTATTTCAAGACATAAAGCAATTGCAAAATTTAAAGGAGGTTTAAATATTAAATATATAAACCTTTTAGAGGGCAGAGTAGAATTTTTCTTTACAAAGCCTCAATATAATTTTATTTGTGCATATTCTGATATTGAAAAACTTTATATGGATTTGCAATCAACTCTCGTTCGCACCAAAAACGGTTCTTATATCGCTTTCCAACAAATGAATTTAAAATTTACCGCTCTAAACGGTAAGATTTTTGAACTTTCTAACACAACCTCATCTCCGATGAAATTAATTTATAAAGTTATTGATTGGACAAGAGGAGTTCAAAGTTTTGATTACGGCTTTTCGGGATACGGAGAAATTCCCGACTACAAAGAAAAAATTGACGCATATTTGCAAAGCGGTTATAAAGATATAGTGGGAAAAGAAGGTGCAAATAAATTAAAATGGATGTCAATAATATTTTTTATAATGGGTTCATTCTTCATTTTTGTATTTAAAGATATGTTCAATGATGTAATTGTCAAAGATCCTTTTGCAGCTTTTATTTTTCTTCCGTTTTCAATATTTTTTATAATATCTTTCATAATAGATATAGTCCTTGTTGTGGACAATATTCGTGACAGAAAATACAGAGGTCATAATGGACAAATTTGAGATTGGAAAAAAATTAGAGGAATTATCTGACAGAATTACACCTGACGGTTTATCAGAAAGCGAACAAAATGAGATTTTGTCGGAATTGGACGAAATTATAAATACAGATCCTACAAATACTGAAGCTTATTTCTGGAAAGAAATGATTTATGAAATGGCTGAAGATTATGAAAATGCCATTGCAATGAATGAAGTAATATTGAGAATTAATCCGAATGATGAAGCTGCAAAAGATAATATCAAAAATTGCAGAGAATTTATGCAATGGAATACAAAGATTTCCGAATTAGATTTAGATGTAAGTAAAAGTAAAGAAAACAATGCTCCCGATTTATTGGATAAAATTTCTATATGGCATATTTTAATTTTTAAGGCAATTGTTATTGCAATTATTATTTATTTTTATTCCAAGATAATAATATTTCACTAATGAATTATATGATATACATAACAAACTGCAACTCTGAAATCAGTATCAGAGTTGCAGTTTAAAGATTATGCTCTGTTTTTGTTTTATTTTACTTGATGTTTTGTATTTATTTCGGTTTTGTATAAACTTTCAGATGATGAAGATTTCTTAGATGAACTCTTACCTATTGTCCATCTTAATCCTGTCTGCAAGCCTACACCGTTTCTGCCGCCGCTTGTAAAGTATGTCTGGAAGAATGCCGTAAATCTTTCACCCCAAGATTTTCTTATACCGACACCGTATTTTACAAACGGTTTTACACTCAAATCAGGTAAAGAAACATCATTTGCGTGGAAATCAGTTTTATCCATAATATTGATTACTACTGATACACCCGCATAAGGCTGCCAACCGTTCTTCAAATTGCCTATGAATTTTACACCCGGTTCAATTTGAACAGCATGTAACGGATCGGCATTTATGTTAACACCGGCTGCATTTTTATAATCAAATGTATCAACAAATGAATAAGATGCCAATACACTCGGTTGAATTATAAACTTGCCTTTTGCCAATTCCCAATTATATCCGGTCTTTGATGCAATACCTGCCATCAACATTGAGAAGTTTTCACTTCCGTACATAGTTGAAGCCTCAGCACCGTTTGCACCGACGTTAACCGTCAAACCTGTGAAGAAATCACCTTTGTATGCCATACCGACCAAACCAAGAGTACCGCCGTTCTGGTAAATACTGTTACCTGATCCGTATGCCTGATGCGAACCGTTGTATCCGACATAAACACCCCACATGCCGTCCCAACCGTGTCCTAAATCATAGATTTCGGAATCTCCGCCGGCATAAGTTCCGTATGCAACATTTGATACATCAGGTCCTCCGCTCAACGGTACACTTTCAAATGTAGCATAAGGTCTGAACCAACCGGCTGTTCTTTCGTATTGAGTAACCGTAGGATCGTATATCAAATCACTGCTTGTTGTTGCATATTTATTTCTCATCTTCATTGCCTGACGTTCAGCCTTTGTGGAAAGCATATACATATCCATATTTCTGAAGGCTTCATCATAAGAATGTAATTGAGTTAAATATCCTCCGACTTGAGCTGCAATCGGAGATGCCATAACAGCAGAGTTGAAATCGTCATAACTGTTACCTGTTCCGACAAAATTCAACAATAATTGTCCGTCATCAGTAACCTGAACTCTTGCATTCATCTTTCTGATAGGTGTCAATACGCTTGTATATTTATTTTCAAGATTAGCAACCAAATCATCTGTAGGACTCAGATTTGCCAAACCGATTCCGCTTGTCAAATTAATTGTCTTACTGTTTTGTGCAAGCTGTTCGATACCTTTTATTGATAAATCTGTCAAATATTCATGATTACCCGCAACAAGAGCTGTTTCATCTGCATTTAAGAATTTATCCGCAGCTCCGCTTACTGCATCAACATCAGCTTTAACTTCAGAATCTGCAGCAAATGCAATAGGAGTGCTTATATCGGAAGGTGTTCCGTCCATAGCATTAATTGTGGAATCTGCAGCAACCGAAACGGAAGAAGTTCCCAAGAATGCGGAACCGTCACCGATATTCAATTGACCGGCATTCAAATTAACCTGAGCATCGGTAATTGTAGTACCGCTTGCAATATTAAATTCCGTACCGACTTCACTGCTTGATTTTGGAGTACCGGAATTACCGTTCAAATCAAGATTACCTGAGCCTGTAACGTTATTGTCAATTGTATAAGAGTTAGCAGCTGCAGGAGTTGTACTTGCTGCAATTGTCGCTGTTGCACCGCCTGAAACATTAAGTGTCGCACCGCCTATAGTATCACTTGTTTTGGTTTTTGTATCAGTGTTTGTACCTATCTGTGCCGTACCATTTGCCACATTGACTTTATTAACATTTTCCAATACGGTATCCAAGACTACAGTACCGACAGCACCCGTTCCTGAGTTAACCGTAACTTCAGAACCTGCACCTGCAACTGCCGTAACTTTGTTATCAAGAGTTTTGGCATTTGCAGTATCCGTATTATTAACTGCAAAATTTGCACCGTTAGCACCTGAGGTATCAGCTTTAAGCTGAATATCAGTTCCTTTACCCGTACTGTCCGTAACAGATCCGTTATCATTAAGAGCCAACGTAGCTCCGCTTTCAACTTCAACAGGATTTATAGCATTTGTAATTGCCGCACTGACAGATGTTGTACCTGCTCCGTCAACATTTACGTCTACACCTGATGTACCCGCACCTGCTATGGCAGTATTTAAGGTTGCATCATGCAAATTCAAACTACCGTCCGTAATTTGTACTCCGTTAGCAGCCGTAAATGAAACAGGAGTACCTGTTATATCTAATGTACCGCCTGTAGCAACGGCTAAAGCACCTGCTACGGTAGTTGTCGAACCGTTTGCAAGTGCAAGAGTATTACCTGCCGTAACATCTACATTACCTGATTCACTTCCTGCCGCAGAAGTTGTCAGAGAAGTACCGCTGCTTACCGTCAATTTTGCAGGAACATCACCTGTTCCGTTATTTCCGACTTTGACTGAACCCTGACCGGTAATACTCTTGTTTCCCGTAGCTATATTACCTGAAAGATTTACCGTACCTTTATTATCCGTACTTGTAATATCCGAACCCAAATTTGATGCTGCAGCAGTCAAAGCGGAACCGCTTACATTTGCAATACCTGAGTTATTTGTACCTGCGGTTGTTTGTAATTTATCAGCCGCAATATTTAAAACACCGTCAGATAAAATATTTACGTTTTTCTGACTGATTTCACCGATTGTAAGACTATCAGTAACTCCGTCATCGTTACCGATTGTTGTCTGACCTGCCGCATCAGTTCCGTAATACGTAATTTTACCCATATTACTTGTGCCTGCAATAAATACACCTTTTGTACCTTCACCGTTGTTTAATACATCAGTCGTATTGTATGCTGTGCCGTCAGTTGCAACCGTTGTTATATTAACAAGTTCGACTTTTCCGCCATTTGTATTATCTATTGCCGTTGAAAAACCGTTTGTTGAACTACCTAAAACAGCATCTGTAATTTTAAGATATTGATTTGCATCTGCAAGTGTTATACCTTTTTGAGATTTATTTGTTGTTGCATTACTTGTTATTGAATGATTATTACCTGACACCGAAAGAGTTGTTCCCGAATACAAAGTTAACTCACCGATTGCAGTATCCGTATCAGCTACTCCGTTATCCATAAAGAACATCTTTGTATCAATTGAAGATGTTACGGCTTCCGTAAGTGATGCATGTCTGCCCGTTAAATAACCTGTTGTACTGTCGTAATCAAGTAAAATACTTCCTGCACCCGTACGGTATGATGTAACTGTTGTACCTGTGAAATCCATAGCAGCCTGTGCAACGGCTCCGCTTGCTACCTGAACGGTAAATTCCGTTCCAATCGGGTGTGTATTGGTTTCAGAAGTTCCGAGAACTAAATTTATGTCTGAAACGTGAATTTTACTGTTATTTGCACCTTCAGTTAATGAAGTTGCCGTAATTACGTCGGCATTTCCGACAATTCCTCTGTCATTTGTCGTTGTATTATGCATAAAATCCGCATCTATTGCAACATTCAGGTTTTTATCGTTCGTTGCAGTATCAACAGCACCCAATGAAATTAAACCTGTTTCACCGTCCTGAACATTCAATGTACCGCCGTTTGCTACAATCTTTGTTGCTCCGGTTAAGTCAATATTACCTTCATTGCCCGAAGTTGTATCTGCAATTCCAGTTACATCAAATGTTCCGCTTGAAAGTTTGATTATGTTGTTTGAAATACTTCCTGTTGATGCAAGAGCAACATCACCTGCAATTTCAACCGTACCTGCATTCGCTGTACTATATTCGGAAATAGCTTTTGAAATTGTACCGCCTGTTAACTTTAATGTACCGTCATTTTGAATTGGTGTAGCACTTGTAGTCGTAGTTGCAATATAGCTTGCATTTGTTTCAATTGTACCGGAGGCATTAATTATATTACCTGTAATCGTACCGTTTGTTGTTGTTCCGCTAACTGTCTTGTAGTTATAAACAGTTCCGCCGTTATTGGTTAAAGAACCTGAAATAGTACCAGGATTTGTTAAGGTGCCTGTTCCTGCAACTACTGCGGAATTGGTAATTGTAGAAGCATTTTCAACTGTTCCCGTAATTTTTGTAGTACCACCTGCTCCGCCTGAAACAGCAGTTTCAAGTTTACCGCCCGTCAATTCCAAAGTACCTCCGGCATTTGTAACACCGCCATCAATATTATCGGCATTTGTTGTTAATTGATTTGTACCGTCAATTACGATTGCATTGGCAATTGCAGTACTGTCTTTAACCGTTACATTACCTTTAATATTAGCAGTACCGTTTGCACCGGTAATCGCACTTACAATGTATCCGCTTGTTACATTCAAAGTACCGCCTGCATTTGCGATTGTTCCTGTTACACCGCTTGTCGCAGAGGTTGCTGTTGCATTATTTGAACCTGCAGTAGTCAATGTACTTGTACTTTGAATTGTTATCGGTGTTGAAATCAATGCATTATTTATAACAGTTGCAGGTGTTGAAGTTGTACCGATATCTGTTGCTCCCGTTCCTGTTATATTAGAACCTGCAACAAGTGTTCCGCCCGTCAATACCAGACCTGTTGAACCGCCGGTAACAGCATTATCAACAGCACCCTTAATACTGCCTGCATTTGCGGTCAAACTGCCTGATACAATATTAATGCCTTGAGCAATATAATTTGATGCATCATTAATTGTAACTGTTCCGTCAATTTTTGTTGTGCCTGTTGTTATACCTGTTGTTGATACGACATTTTGTGCCAAATTTCCGCCTTTTAGAACAAGACCGTTAGCAACATCATTTGTAACAGTTCCACCGATACTTACCGCATCAGCTGCTTCTAAGATACCTGACGTTTTAATATTAATTGCCTGATTGATTGCTTTTGTTGTATCCGTAATTTTAACCAATCCGCCAATAATATCCGTATGACCTGTATCACTTGCATTTACAGAGTTTGCAAATACGGAACCTGTTGTGGAATCAGCCCCTTTAAGCTCTAATGTACCGTTGTTTGCAATAGAACCGTCTTTATCCGTAATTGCATCTGCCAATGTATTCAATGTTGCAAATTGACTGATTGTAATATTATTACCTGTAATTGTGCCGTTATTTGTCAATTTAGCATTTGCAGAACTTGTTCCCGTAATATTTAAATTGCCGCCTGCACTTGTAGAAGTAATTGTACCGACATTGGTCATATCAGAACCCGTCAAAATCAAAGTTCCGGTATTAGATATTGTTCCTTTATTTGTTGAAATACCGTTTGTAAGAGTTGATGTAACTTTTAAATTTCCGCTGTTTGTAAAGTTCTTACCGTTACCGACGGTTAAAGTTCCTACTTCCAAACCGTTAGCAGAACTTGCATTCAAAATAGCGGCTTCCGTTACACTCAATGTCGCTGCGCTAGTATCAGATGTTAAATCTAATTCACCGCCCTGAAGTAAAATTGTATTTACACCCGTAAGACTTGCAACAGAAACTTTACCGTTTCTTTCTTCATTAACATTGATATTATAATTTACACCGTCAACACCGCTGCCTAAAGTTATGTTGTATTCATCAGTACCGACAACTTTGGATTTTAATACCAATTCAATAGGAGTTGATGATGCTGAACCGTCCATATAAATATCATTTGCCGTGTAACTTGTACCGCTTACATAAGCCTGTTTGTTACCGCTGAACGTTACAGAACCGTTTGTATCATCAGCATTAATTTTCAGGTTAGCAGAAGAATAAATAGCACCGCCTAATCCTTCAGCAATATTATCGGTAAAGCTTCCGCCGTTAATTACAACTTGACCGGCATTGTATATTGCACCGCCGTTTGCAGATGCACTGTTTGAAGTAAACGTTGTACCGGTAATATTCAAACTGCCGACTTTGTCTGTTGCGGCATCATTATAAATTGCACCGCCCGAATATGCTTCGTTTGAAGTAAACGTTGAGTTTGAAATTAAAACGTATGCTTCTGTATTTGTATTATTATGCCATGCATTATTGTATATAGCACCGCCAAAACCGTGTGTTGAAGCATAATTGCTTGCTGATGTCGTATCTGATAACGCATTATACAATACACCCGCTTTATTACCCGTAAATGTACTGTTTGTAATATCAACTTTTGCATTTGCATTACTCTGTGCAGTAGTTCTTGTTGTAATAGCACCGCCTTCCAGAGTAGAATAGTTATTTAAAAATGTTGAACCTGAAATTCTTACAAGTGATTCTGCACCGAGTGATATTGCACCGCCGCCTTCTTTATCACTTGTATATGCATCTTCAGTATTAAATGTTGTATAGTTTTTAGTAAATGTTGAATTTGTAACGGTTGATATGCCGCTCTTATCAAACAGACCTATAGCACCGTTTTCTGACGCATAATTACCTGTAAACGTACTGTTTGTAAGAGTTAAGGTACTGGGATAAGCGGCTTTCGTTCTTATAGCACCTGATGCTTCCGCAGAATTACCTGTAAATACTGCATCTGAAACGCTTATCAAACCTTCGGAATATATCGCACCGCCATATCTTCCGATATTATTTTCAAATGTCGGTTTATATACTGTTTCATCACCCGTAATAGGATCTGTTACAATTTCTTTTTGAACAGTTAAATTACCTGTACTTGTATTATAAATTGCACCGCCATTCAAACCTGTTGAATTAATTCCCGTAAAAGTATCACCGTTATATGTTGAAGTGTCTGAGTTTGTATGTCTTGCAGTATAAGTATTCGGGTCAGAAACAAAAATACCTGCATTATTAATTGCAACACCAATCAACGAATTTTTAATATTTAAATGACCGCCTGCCCTGTTTGTAAGAGTTTTTGTACCTGAGAATATAACATTTTCAAGATTCAAAGTTGAATCACCGTTAACAATCATATCATTATCAAGAATAATCTGATGATTTGTTCCGGGAACAACCCCGTCGCCTGTAATAGAGAATGTTGATTTTTCTATAACGTTATTATTACCTGTTCCGTCAGGATTAAAGTGTTCGTCTGCTATTACCGAATAATCAATAATTGTTGCACCGCTTTCGGAAGTATTGTCGACTGCAGCGTTAATACCGCCTGCCGTACCTGTTACCGTAACACAACCAGAATTAGCGGAACTTGTTACGGATAAACCGTGATTTTTATTACCTGTCCATGTCAAAGTTCCGGCATTAACACTTACATTAGTGCCGTTTGCAACCTGAATTTCCTTTGCTTCACCGTATATAAAATCAGGAATATCCAAAACATTTGCAACCTGATAAATAATTGATGCATTATCCGCAGCATTATAAATATCAGCAACACCAAGAGTATAATTCAAATCACCTTTAAATTTCGCACCGTCCGAAAGAGTAATTATACCGCCGCCCGTTGTGTAATTATTGATTACACCGTCAATTGTATTAATTATTGCACCGCTGTTTACTCCGACTGTTGTATCAGCTAAAGTTATTTTTGCGGAATCCAGGAATAATTCACCGTCACTAACCGTAATTGTTTGATTACTTACGGAACCTTCAAGTGCAACAACACCTGCACCCGTCTTATTAATATTTCCTTTAACCGAACCGTCACCCGATATTACCGCAGAAACAGTATTTGTATTCTCTGTTGATGTGTTATTGAATACAAGTGTTCCTTTGTTGTAAATATCGCTTACCGCTTCATCTGCATTATTTACACTTCCGCTGAATGCTGCATTTCCTTTAAAATTAACAATACCTAAATTATAAATCGCACCGTCTTCCGATTTATTACCTGTAAAAGTTGCATCTCCGTTGAAATTTATAGTTGAACTTGCAACGTTATAAATTACACCTTTACCTGCAGAAGTATTATTTCTGACAATAAGTCCGTCACCAAAGGTAACTGTTGAGTTCGTGGAACTGTTATTTGCAACCGCTCCGTTACCGTTCATATATACCCAATCACCTTCGGGAAGATGGAAAACAGGGTTTTTGTTACCTTCAAATAACGCATTATCACCGATTGTTACACTACTGTTATTACCTTTGTTAGCAATAGTCATAAATTGCGTATCTTTAAACGTAGCATCATCACCTATTGTATAAGTTCCGCCGAAATTGGTAATTACACTGCCGTTATGTTCAAATGTTGCACCGTCACCGATAGTATGAGTAGTATTACCTTCATTGTTTAAAACCTGACCTATATATTTGAATGTAGCGTTATTTCCGATTCTGGTTTCACTGCCGTTCATTGTGAAAATACTTACATCATAAACATCATCATTACTAATCGGATCCTGATAAGTTGTACGAATAAATTGTGCATTGTCACCGATTTCTACATAGCCAAAGTTTTTAATATCACTTCCGCCTCCGTGTCCGCTGTTATATTCGGCAGTATTATCTTTAAATACAGCATTGTCACCGATTTCAATATGTCCTGTTGCGGCATTATAAATTGCACCGCCTGCAACCGCAGAGTTACCTTCAAACGAAATACCGTCACCGATTTCTATGCTGCCCGCATTATTAACAGCACCACCATTCGCATCAGCAGATGCAAATCCGCCAAATCCCGACAGATTTTTTAATTCTAATGTTTGACCGCTTGCAACCGTAATACCTTTATGTGAACCGCCCGAAACAGAATACTTGTTTTCACCTCCGTCAACGGTTAATTTAGCTCCTGTTCCGCCTAAAGCACCTAAATCTGCCGTAACGGTTTCGTTTCCCGATAAATCATAAGTCCTTATTGCAGGTTCAGTTGCAGAAACAGCTTCAGCCAAACTTGTGAAAACTGTCGGAACAACTTTATTAAAGGTCAATTTACCGCCCGCATAAGAAACGGTATATTCGTTTGTTACACCTGTTCCGTAAGTAATATTATTATTTATCGTATCTGATATAGAATAATAACTTCCGGTTAATGTAATCTCTTTAGAACTGCCCTCTGCATCTGCAAGAACGTTAATAGCATTAATTATAATATTATTGGATATACTGCTTACAACAACTCTGTCAACATCACCGGTTGACAAATTAGCATCTAAAGCCCAATAAATAGCACCGTTATTTGTAACAGCACCCAAATTATCCGTTTGAATAATACCGTTATTTACATTCAAATTCAGCACCGCACCTGAATTTTCAGATGTACCTACTTTTAACTGTCCGACCTTTGAACTGTCATTGATATCTTTAAAAGTATTATAACCGTCATTGATTGTAACGGTTGCACCGTTTTTGATTGTAATTATACCTGCGTTATAAATAGAATTTGGTGTAACAACACCATTGTTATCAACAAAGTTATCTTTAAATACCGTATCACCTAAAGTAATTTTTGAATCAGCATTATATACAACCGAATTTGAGCTTACAAGTCCGTTAAATATTGCACCGCCGTATGCCCCGAAAGTGCCTGATGTCGTTTTTGCGGAGTTACCCGTAAAAGTACCTGAAATATTAACCGCATCATTATAATTATATACAGCACCACCGGAAGCCGAAACTGATGAAGAAACTGAATTGCCGATAAAATCACCGTTTATTGATACAATATCGGCACTTGGTCCGCCGTTATAAATAGCACCACCCTGTTGTTGAGCACTATTACCTACAAAATCCCCCGTAATAGTTGAAATTGTACCCGTATTAAGTATTGCACCGCCGCCAAAGTTTGATGAATTACCGATAAAATCAGCATTTAATGCAGAAATTGAACCGATATTATTTACAGCACCACCGGAATATGATGATGAGTTAGAAATAAAATTCCCCGTAACGGAAGAAATGTTACCGGCATTGAATATAGCACCGCCACATGATTCTGATGAACTTGAAGCAGAACTGTTACCTATAAAATCTCCGACTATATTACCGATATTTGCCGTATTGCTGTTGTATATCGCACCACCGCCATAATATACGTTGTTGCCAATGAAATCTGCCGTCAATGAGGAAACTGTGCCTGTATTATAAATTGCACCACCGTCAACCGTTGAACTGTTGCCTGTAAAATTACCCGTAACGGAAGAGATACTGCCGCCACTGTTCAATATCGCACCGCCTCTTGCGCTGCTTCCCCCCTCAACATTGTTTCCGATAAAATTACCGATAACCGAAGATAAATTTCTGCTGTTAAATATAGCACCGCCGTAAACTGCACCGTTTTTTATAAAATCGGAAGTAATTGATTTACCGTCAGCCAAAAATGAACCAGAATATATTGCTCCACCCTGATCATATGCATTACTACTCGTCAATCCGTAAAAATATCCGCCGGTAACATTGTTTGCAAGATCAGTTTCTTGATAGTTGGCGCTGCCATTCGGTGTGAAACTAAAATTGTAATAGCGTTCGGTACTGTCCCCATTACCGGAAAGTTTATATCGGATTGCTCCGGTAACATTATCCGTCAAAGTACCATAACCATAATCAGGATAAATAATATCGCTTATTTTCGGAAAAGTTGTCGTATCAGACCAAGTCGCACCGCCCTTACCTTCCGACCAAGTCAAAGCACCGTTGTTTGCTGATGTTGCGGTTTTCATATCCGCAGGTTTCAGGTCAACCGTTTTGTATACAATTGTTATGCCGTCATTATAAGCTACGTTATAATTATCCTCATTTCCCGAACCGTATGAGAAAACACTCTGAGGTAAATTGTTTTTGTCAAAAATATAGTTATTTGTACCGTCTGTGAAAACACTGTTGGAAGAAGTTGCGCCTTCTGTCGTCAATTTGTTTGCACCGACCAGATAGGTGAGGATACTATTATTTTCCTGAGAAGATTCGGAAGGAGTATAGTAGTATGTTGTGCCGTTGAGAATTACGGAATGCGTGTGAGAGCCTTTTATTTCAGTAAGATTATATGGAGTTCCCGTATGATTAGATGTAAATTCCGGAACTTTTGAGTTAAGATAATCAATAGTCGGGGTAGTCGGAGCGGCAAAACCCGTTAATGCTCCGCCTGAAGTATTTTTAAAGTTAGGAGTTCTGTTTACATAAAGACGTCTTGGCGCAACCTTTTTGTATTGCAAACCCGTCTTATGCTTTGTGGCAGAATTAATTGTTTTCATTATCCCTGTAGGATTATCATAATCACTTGCCTGCGCATATCCGCCCGTTAATGCCAAACCTGCTACCGCAAATGCTGTAGCCATAATCTTTTTTGTCAAATTCTTCTTACTCATAAAAACCTCATCACACTAAAAAACTATACTTTTTTCCAATATACATTAAAATGTATGTGTGTTATTATAGATTAATTTGAAATATTTTGCAAGGTTTATGAAAAATTGTCCGAAAACCTTTTCCGAGTAATAATTTGACGGAATTATAAATCGTTATATTTCAAAAAAGTTATTTTTTTTCTTAAATTTGGGGCTTGAAATTAGGAAAAAATAGGTTATAATAATAATTACGGAACATTGATAAATTAGTTTAAGGGTTGAATTTTTTTAACTTATTAGCTTTTCAACTGTTCAGTTATAAACCATTCAACCAAATTCATGGGGACGTTTTGGATTTGACAGGACGTTCGGTGGAAATAGACTGCGAGTCGGAGAGCTGTTCTCCGTTATCAACGGGCAAAACAAATTAAATGCTAACAACATTGTTGAAGCAGACTTCACTCCTGCAAGATATGCAGTTGCAGCGTAGTTCTGTGTAGCTCCTTATAAAGCCCAGCTTGCCGGTTTTATAGGGCCATTATGCAAGCGGCAGTGAACAGATGACGATATGTTCATCAAGATTAATCGTCAAAAGTTAGTGTTTCTTTAAAAAACACTTTGAGCCTCACAACAGGTTAAGATATTTCCCGGAGGCTTGAGCGAATAATATCTACACTCGTAGACGTTTATTGAAATCCGTTTTGGACAGGGGTTCAACTCCCCTCGTCTCCACCATTTAATATATAGAATATATATGGAGTAATATGAGCATTTATTTACATGAAGAAATAATTGAAATTCTAACCGTTTTTAATAGAGAAATGACTGTTAACTAAATTCATAAAAATATTAAAAACTACAGGCGAAGAGATGGTAAATTGCCACCATTATATCAAGTCGGAGCACATGTTTATGACTATCCAAAATATTTTTATATAAACCGAAACATTAAACCTTATACTGTAGGATTAACAGAATGGAAAAAATATTAACATGATAAAACATTATAATGGTATTAAATAAATTTTTAAGTGTAAAAAAAATGACATTCAAAAAGGTTTAGACAGATATAATTATATTATGTCAACATTAAAAAAAAATAAATATTGCAGATAATATGGACTTTCAAAAAAATTATCGTTACTTTTATAAAGTTTATCGACGAACAAATCAATTCTGTAATAATTATTTTGAATATTTTGAAAGTATTAAAAATAATACTAATATAGATTTTCAAACTATATTACAAACTATATGTTTATTTAGAGAAAACAGCGAACTTGAAATGTCTTTTTCAAGTAAAATTTTACATACTATTAATCCTAATTATCCAATTTGGGATAGTATAGTGACTAAAGAACATTTTAAAATATATTCACCATCAAAAAATTTGCCAAATCAAATTAGAATAATTGAAGCATCAAAGACATATGACAATTATAAAGATAAATTTTATGAATATATGAAATCTATTGAAGGTAAAGAGATTATAGAATTTTTTGATGAAATTTTTCCTAATAATACAATATCAAATGTTAAAAAAATTGATTTTATTCTTTGGCAAGATAGAAAGCAAAAAAAATAGATAGTATAAATTATATATATTTTAAATTTAACCACTTGAAAGTTTAATATAAATATGCTATATTTAAGTTAAATAGATTAGACTTTAATAAGAGGTTTTTATAATGAAGTCATACAAAGCAGGTAAATATATCTCACACAAAGGGTATAAACCATTTTTACCGTCATTTATCAATGAGGATATCGATTGGAATTTATCTGAATTATCCGGATTAATTCAGGAGGCAAGCTTATGGCTCGGAAAATTAAATTCCTATTCCGATTTGATTCCGGATATAGACTTTTTTATAAAGATGTACGCAACAAAAGAAGCTACAAATTCTAACAGAATTGAAGGTACACGTACTACTTTTGATGATGCTATTTCACCTGTTGAACAGATTCAACCGGAATATAGAGATGATTGGCACGAAGTCCAAAATTATATCGAGGCTATAAACTATTCTGTGAATAGGCTTTCAGGGTTGCCGTTATCAATGAGATTATTGAAAGAATCTCATGAAATTTTATTAAAAGGTGTAAGAGGCGAACACAAAGCTCCTGGCGAAATCCGAAAAACTCAAAACTGGCTTGGCGGCTCGTCTTTAAAAGATGCATTCTATATTCCGCCTGAACCAAATATGTTACCGGATTTATTAACAGATATTGAAAAATTCTTGCATAATGAAGAATTGCAAGTTCCTGAAATAGTAAGAGCAGGAATTGCGCATTACCAATTTGAAACAGTTCACCCGTTTTTAGATGGTAATGGCAGAACCGGAAGATTGTTGATAATTCTTTATTTAATAAGTACAGGGTTACTTAATAAGCCTGTATTATACATATCTGACTTTTTTGAAAAGAACAGAATGTCTTATTATGATTCATTGGCAATGGTAAAGAAATCAGACAATATGACTCAGTGGTTGAAGTTTTTCTTAAATGGAATTGTTGAAACCGCTAAAAGCAGTATTGCAACTTTTGACAAAATTACAAAACTATCTCAGAAAATTGATAAAAAACTTGAAAAAATCGGTAAAAAAGCTATTAACGGTAAAAAACTCGTTCAGCTTTTGTATTCTCAACCAAAAGTTAATGCAAAAACTGCAGCAGAAAAACTTGGAATTTCATTTGTTTCGGCAAACGGTTTATTAAAGACATTTGTTGAAATTGGGATATTAGAAGAAAAAACTGGCTTTAATCGGAATCGTTATTACATATTTGAAGAATATATAAAAATATTCAGGTAATCTGAGCATTTTGCTCGCAGGACTGCTTCCGCCACCATAATATATAGTATGCTAAGTTTTAAGATTGATAGATAAGACATTCCACTCGTCAGTCGTAGTTTAGTCTTTTTCATTAAATTGTAAATATTGTAACAATATTATCTTTTTATGAAAAATCCGGTGTTCAAAATTTTTTATTACGGTAAGAAATGTTTTTGAAAGAGTGAGAAAAAATGAAAGACGAGTTTGTTATCAGAGGCGGAGAACAAATAAAACCGAAATATGAGCAAAAAAATCATGCCGCAATACAAGATACTACAAAACCTATGGCGAATTTTATGGTGAACGGATTAGAAAAATTACAGGAATCGGTTAATGCTGCTATTCATAACAATTCGGGAATTCCTAAATTTGAAGCACCACAAAAACCCGTTAAACCTGACGGCAAGGAAACTGATGAATATAAAACAGCACTTGCCAAATACAATAAAACATATAAAATGTTAATACAACTTCCGGAATGGCCGGGAAAACCGGATAAAAATAAAGAACCGGAAAAATGGAAAGAATGGAAAGCCGAACAAAGAAAATTTGAAAATTGGATATGTGTAGAGCGTGATAATGCTTTCGAATGTTATAAAACCAAAAGAAGCACCATTTATGCCACACAGGAATTTAGTATGGAAAATGACTAATAAAAGAGAAACTTACACCTGAACTCTTATCAGGCTGTTTACTTTTGAACCGTCTTGTTCAATGAGTTTAATCGCATTTTGCATTGCGCTTTCTGAGGCAATTTCGGTAATTACCGTAATATCTGCTGTATTATCATCACTAACGCATTTTTGAACAATACTTGCCAAACTTATATTATTTTCTGCGCAAATCGTTCCGATTTTACCGATTACACCGATATTATTGTGTGCATTTATCGACAAATAATATTTATTTTTTGTTTCAGAAATATCAATCATATTTGCGTATTCGTCGTGTCTGCATCTCATCATAGGCAAAATATAATCAGATTTTCCGATTTCTGCCGAAATATTCAAAATATCACCCACAACTGAACTTGCGGTAGGAAATTCTCCTGCTCCGGGACCTGAAAGAGTAACTTCTCCGACAGGATGTCCGCTCAAATGCACGGCATTAGTTACATAATCGATATGCGCCAAAGCTGTTTTTTGAGAAACAAGCATTGGGTGGACTCTTACATCTGCGTTTCCTTCATCATCAATTTTTCCTGATGCAATAAGTTTTATCTTATAACCCAAATCATTTGCAGCTTTCATATCTTCGGGGCGAATTTTCGTAATCCCTTCACGGTAAATATTTTCTATTCTTATACGTTTTCTGAATGTAATGGTTGCAAGTGTCGCGATTTTGTATGCTGCATCAAACCCTTCGACATCACCTGTCGGATTACTTTCCGCATAACCGAGTTCCTGAGCCTCTTTCAAAACATCATCATAAGATGCGCCCTGCATATCCATTTTAGTTAAAATGTAATTTGTTGTGCCGTTTAAGATTGCTTCAATTTTGTTTATTTTATTACCTGCAAGGATTGTTTTTACAGGCATGATTAAAGGTATTCCGCCTGCGATTGCGGCTTCATAAAGAATGACTTTGTTATGTTGTTCGGCAAAATTAAAAAGTTCTTCTCCTTGTTTTGCAAGAAGTTCTTTATTTGCGGTAACGATATGTTTCCCGTTTTCAATTGCCTTTTTAATAAGGTCGAATGCGGGATCAATTCCGCCGATAAGTTCTGCAACAATGTCAATTTCAGGATTTTCGACAATCTCGTAAGGATTATCAGTTAAAATTGAATTGTCTAAACCTTCAATATTGCGGGGTTTGTTGATATTTTTCACCGCAATCTTAACCACTTCTACGTTATCAAAATTTTTCAAAGTCTTGAAAACACCTGAACCAACCGTTCCAAGACCGATAAGCCCGATTTTAATTTTTCTTTCCATAGTTGAATGATAACATAAAAAATCCTTATTAAAACTAGTTCAAAATAAGGATTTTTTGTTATTTTTTCAATAAATTTTTTACAAATTCAACTATTTTTTCAATAAAAGATTTTTCTTTCGGAAGTTCTAACGGTTTACTAAATCCGAACGTATCGTCAAAACTTTTGTTTAGAAATATGCTTTCATCAAAATGATTTTTTTCTTTTTCATCTTGTTTTTTTCTGCCTTGTGACATATAGCCGAGATTTCCGCCGCCGCCATCATTTTGCATAGATGCCGCTGCCTTAATAATCGGTTTTGAACTTAAAACATTAACATCAAATGACATTTTTTCAATCCCCTTATATTTTCCCTTACATATATAAAGTAATTTTTTCATGAAGAATTGTTACGAAGATTTGGAAATCGTTACAAATGTTTACAATGGAAAAGAAAGCAAAGTTTTGGCATACTTGCCGCATAAATTTTGCGGTGCGAAACATCGCACCCTACCTTGCTATTTCAAGATTAAAAAGCCAATCGGGGAAAACCTGATTATTTCCCCGATTTGGCTTTTTAAATCTTTGTAATTTGTAACATTTTCGTAATAATTAAGAGAAATATCTATAAAGCTACTAATTACCTACACACAGAGCCCCGCCTGTTGCATTCTTGCTACCACTAGTCTCAGCTCCATTGCTAAATAACTTTATTTTTGCTTGATAGGCATCGTCCGCTGTGGACGACCATTGCCAGTCTGAAGTAGGAATATCACTAATACAAGTTGATGCATTGTAGTATGGATTTGAGTCACTACAGTTTCGTTTGAATAGTTTGTTTAATTCATCTAAATCTGTTAGGTGCATGTCATTTAAACTTGCACATTTAGCATTAGCACCTGCCCATCTATTTTGTTTACAAACGCTTGAATTGGCTTTACAGGAAGTATCCCATCCTGAGGATGTTGAGTATGTATCTATGTAACTATAGCTTGTACCTACATTTACTACACAACCGACATCTTCTACATAAAAACTGTTTGGATATTTTGTACAATCAGGACCACCTTCACTAAACTGAGCAATTTTGAAACTTCTTATATCTCTTGCTCTGCCTGCAACTTCGCTGTTCGGGCCTTTACCGCCATTAACGTCCATAACAAAATCTATAGGTACTGTTACACTTGTTGTATAGACAAAATCCTGATTTTTACCGAAACCGACAGGCAGACTTTTGGGTTGAGCCTCAACTCCGTCACCAACATCAAGCCCTTGTGTTGCAGGATTATAATTCAATATAATAGCCCCGCCGTCTGCTAAAACTAAACCTACATTATTTGTTGTTGTTCCTACTGACAAATTTTTACCTGTTTTAGCATCAGATACTTCAAATTCTTCACCGTCTGCTGTCGTTACTTTTTCTGTCGCCCAGCAATCTGCAATATGACTGCTGTCACAGCGTTTAGCTGTTTTTAAATACTTTTGCAATTCATCAACAAAACTTTCTGTTGAATCATAACTATGATTTAACAGTCCGTGCGCTCTCATCATTTCCATAGCTTGTGTTACTTTATATGCGATATTTGCCTGACGGGTTGAATTAATTCTTTCTGTTACGTTTACCATAATTGTGGGTAACGTTATCGCTGCAACGACACCAATAATGCCAAGTGTGATGAGGACTTCGGCCAACGTGAATGCCGCTTTTTTATCAGCCCCCTCACCCTGCCTTCTCCCGTTGGGCGAGGGTAATACTAACTTCCCGCTTTCAACTTTAAATTCTAAACTTCCTAAATCGTCGGAAAGGGTTGATTCTACTGGCTTACAGCTGCCCCCCCCCGTTAACATTTCTTAACATTCGCATATTCAAAACTCCTTTCCTTGTGAATATATTTCTTATTATAAACTATTTTTTAAATTTTTCAAGTGGCTGCACAACCCCGTACAAATCATATTCATCAGCACGTTCAATTTTTATATTCTCAATATCACCCGGAACAACAGGATTTTCACTCCTTGCATAAACCATACCGTCAATTTCGGGGGCATCATGCTGAGAACGAAGCAATACAACACCGTCATCAGTGTAACCCTCAACGATACAGGGAATTGTTTTCCCTACATATTTTTCATTAATTTCTCTCGAAATTTTTTGCTGTAATTTCATCAATTTATTTCGTCTTTGTTTTTTGATTTTCGCAGGAATTTGAAAATCCATTGAATATGAAACGGTATTTTTTTCTCTCGAATATTCAAAAACTCCCATTCTATCAAATTTTGCGTCCTTCACAAAGTCATAAAGTTCATTAAACTGCTCATCAGTTTCTCCGGGATACCCGACGATAAATGCCGTTCTTATAGCAATATTCGGGACTTTTGAACGAATTTTCCCGACCAATTCCCTGTAATCCATGACAGGTCTGCGCATAGCTTCCAAAATCTCTTTGTTATAATGTTGCAAAGGTAAATCAATATATTTTGCAACTTTATCAAGCCTTGCCATAGCGTCCAAAAGTTCATCAGAAACTTGTGTCGGATAAGCATACATAATCCTAATCCACCCTAAACCTTCAATTTCATTTAGTTTTTCTAGCAAATCGGGGAGTGCTTTTTTCTTATACAAATCCAAACCGTAGCTTGTCGTATCCTGAGCTATCAAAACAATCTCCGTTACCCCTTTTTTGACCAAATCTTTAGCTTCTTCAACAATGTTTTCCATAGTTCGGGAGCGGTATTCCCCTCTGAGTTGCGGAATAATACAGTATCCGCAGTGATAATTACAACCATCCGCTATTTTTATGTAAGAGCTTGCACCAACGGTAATTTGTTGGCGTTCGATATTTTCAGGGTAAATATATTCGGGTTTTTCACTGATTTTTGAAACATACCCTTTTTTACTTGAAATTTGTTCAACCACATCAACAATCTCTTTTATGTCTGATGTTCCTACCATGCCGGAAATCTCAGGGATAGCTTTTTTCAGATCCTCTTTGTGCTTTTGGGGTAAACAACCCGTTACAATAACTTTTTTACCGCTATCAACCATTTGCAGAATCGATTGAACGGATTCTTTTTCGGCATCATGAATAAACGAGCAGGTGTTTACGACAACGATATCCGCATCATTTTCGTCTAACGTAACCTCATGCCCTTTTTCAGCCAAAAGCCCCAGCATAAGTTCCGAATCAACCAAATTTTTTGCACAACCGTGATTTAACAAAGCAATTTTCATGTTTTACCTCTTTGGATTAAACTTAACATAAAAAAGGTTTATTAAAAAGGCACTAAGTTATTAAGGTACTGAGGCAATAAGTTTTTACCAGAAAGGGTGAACTTTGGTCCGACGATTTTAAATGACTATAGGAATTATAGGTGGATAAGAGCATAGGAGAATAGAAGAATATTAGAAGTTAAGATGGTTAGATGGTTAGAGGAATAGTCTTTTAACGGGAAATTCCCTCTCCCAACGGGAGAGGGTTAGGGGTGAGGGGGCAAACAATGAAAAGAAAAAAAGGTCGGGCTTTTGAAGTGTACCCACTAAAAAAGAATCAATCAGTAGGACAAGGCTATTAAATTTTTGTATTCTAATGGTGTCATTTTATTTAACCCCCATTGGTATCTGTTGTTATTGTAATAATAC
>JAGBOW010000139.1 GCA_017633675.1 bacterium
CAATGCGCCGTCATTAAATGTATAAACAGTCTTTGTGAAATCCGCTACAGCAGGCGGAACAGGAACTGTCATGCCAAGCAGCTGATTATAATAGTTAGCAGATTCATTGGATAAAACGGTCCTCTGTTGGTTGACCTGCTGTCCTTCATATTCGGTATTTGTTTTCCTTGCAGTCAAGCCTAAAAATCTTGCCTGCGAAGCTGACATACCCATGACTTGTTTCCTTTCAATTTTTGTTTCCAGTATCATGCATGTCGGCAACATGAGTTGAAATCTTTAATCATGTTAACACGATTTGTAACATTTCTTTACAAAAATCATTTAAATATATGAGCCAAAATAGTTAAAATCGTAAACACAGATTAGTTAAAGAGCATTTTTAATTTTTCTATAACAACATCTAAAGCACCCTGTTGCGAATTAAAAACAGTTTTGCAATCGTCACAGGACTGTTTGTAAAAATTGTTATCAGAAAGGAGTTTATGCATGTATTTTGTAAGTTCGTCAGGAGTTTTAACTACTTTTCCTGCTTTTGATCGTTCCAAAATCCAGTAAATATCTCTGAAATTGTGTATTGACGGGCCTGAAATTGCGGGTTTTTCGTAAACTACAGCTTCAAGAGGGTTGTGTCCGCCTGTTTTGTTAAAACTTCCTCCGATAAATGCAAAATCGCAGATTTGATACATTTTGCTCAGTTCACCCATTGTATCAAGGATTATAATATCATTTTCATCAAATGTGTCGTTATTTGATCGCTGTCCAAACTCCATGCCTGTTTTTGAAACAAGCTCTTTAACTTCGTTCAGACGTGTTAAATGTCTTGGGGCTATTAATAATTTTATATCAGAAAATTCTTTTTTTAATTTGGTAAATGAATTGAGAACTATTTCGTCTTCCCCTTTGTGTGTACTTCCTGCTATTATGACTCTTTTACCCTTTTGACCGATTTGTATATTTGCATCAACTCTTTTTACGTCAAATTTAAGGTTTTTCATTACGTGAGTAATATTTTCGGGTGCACCGATTTTTATGAACTTTTCTCTGTCTTGTTCGCTTTGGGTTAAGATTTCAGTGTAATTTTTAAATAATTGTTTAAAGAAGCCTTTTGCAAATTTGTATGTATTGAATGTTGCATCGGAAATTCTTCCGTTAATTACATATAGCGGAATATTTCTCTTCTTACAGAATTGCGAAAAAGTCGGCCAAAGCTCTGTTTCCGCAATTAATACAACCGACGGATTAATTTTATCCAAAAAATTTTTAACAAATAAAGTTATATCAAACGGAAAATACGTTATAAAATCTGCAACGTCTTTATATTTTTTCCGAGCAATTTCCTGTCCTGTTTTTGTGCCTGTCGTAACGACAATTTTATAATCAGGGAATGTTTCTTTTGTTTTTTTGATTAAATTTTCAAGGGCAATAACTTCTCCGACAGAAACTCCATGATACATAATGACTTTATCACCCAAATCAGGCATATCAAAAATTCCCAGTTTTTCTCTCCAGCCGTATAAAAATTTACCTCTGCAAGCTCTTACTATTGCGTAAACCGGCAGGAGAAGTATAAATAAAATTGTTGATAAAATCATGTATATAATCATATTTAGATTATATTATAAAAAGTGAAAAGTGAGTAGTGAAAGGTGAGAAGTGAAAAGACCATATCAGCACTTTGTGCAAAATAATTTTTGTGCGATAGCACCGTAAAGAACTTTTCACAACTCACTACTCACTTTTCACTAATTTATCACCAATTCGTCCTTGTCATAATTTGTTTGGCTTTGTTGTTGAACATTTTGTCTTTATACCAAACACCTTTAAAAGATTTATTATTATTGAATACGTACTGCAAATCATGTGATTCAAAATGTATTGCACCTGCTAAAGTTCCGTTTACACGATACTGTTTTGAAGAATACGGGAAATTCGGATAATTTTCGGACATATTATCAACATATCTGAGATTTCCTAATACATCATAGTAATAAACTTTTCTTAAATCGTTTTTATACTGAATTGCATAACTTATTAATAATTTTCCCTTATAGAACCCGCAAAGATTTTCATCATCAGTTTCCTTTACGTTATTGATAACAAGCATATAATGACGCTGATAATCCTTATCTTTCAGAAAATCTTTATTCATTTCTCTAAAATCTTTTTTTGCATATTTATATACGGTATCATCAGTGAATAATTCATTTTTGTGTTTGTCAATTATTGCATCACGATCCGATTGATTTATTTCAAGCCAATCAAATTCAATACCGCCCGTAATTATCGGTTGATTAACTTCCTGAGGAATATTTTGTTCAAAATCCGCAGATAATGAAATGTTTCCAATTAACAAAACACATAATATAATAATAAATCTTTTCATATTTTTTACCTCTTTATATTAATATCATACATAATTATAAATCAAAGTCTTTGTATTTTTTATTTAAATCATCAAGAATTTCTTTTGTTGAAGCTTTATTCAAAAGTATCTGCTGAACTGCAGTATTTATCAAAATATTTAATTCTTTTTGGTTTCTAATCTGTTTCATTGACGGTTCAATATTGTTTAGTTGTTTCGCACTTATTACTCTTGCTTTTGCCTGTAAATCCGAATTGTCATATTTTGTATAAAAATCACTTTTTAATGTTTTTTCGTTTACCGCTAAAACATTTGTTAATTTTGCAAGTTCAAGCTGATTTTCGTCATTTGTTAAAAACAGGGCAAATTTTAATGCTTCGGATTTGTGTTTAGCTCTTATAGGAATTACAAAATTCATTAATGAAAAATCGTATTGTCCCATTGTTCCGGTTAGTTGAGATGAAACATCAGTTTTTTTATAAACAGACGGTGCATTTTCTTTAATCATTGTCAAAAAATTTGCTCCGGCTTGAAAGAAAACAATTTTTTCCGCCATGTATTTTTCAAGAGCCTCCCTGTGGGTTTGTGTAACTGTTTCTTTAGGAATAAAATCTTTTTCATACATAGTTTTAAACATTTCAAAAACTTCAACGGATTTTTCGGAATTATAATTTCCTATAACTCCATATTTGTTTAAAATTCTTTGCATAGTGTCATTTTCGGTAATGTTAGGAAGCATGACAAAAGTTTCTGTTTTCGATTTTATAACAGGAGCAATCTCATATATATCATCATATGTTTTCGGTAATATTACTTCGGCTTTGTCCGATAAATATTTATTATATATTGTTACTGCAGATGTCGCATACCACGGGAGGGAATACAATTTGCCGTTATATTTAAGCGAATTTATTATAGATTTGTTATATTGAGCGGTATATTGTTCATCAATTTCCCACAAAGCCCCTTTTTGAGCCAATAGCGCAGAAAAATCGGGGTTTAAGTTGATTAAATCGGGCGGATTATCACTTAAAACAGATGCTAAAGTCCTTTTTTCACCTTCAGAAAACGGAACGTCAACCCATTTTATCTTAATATTAGGGTTTTGGGTTTCAAAATCGGAAATAACTTTGTTCATGTACGGAGCAAAATCGTTCATTTGAAGTGTCCAGAAAACAACTTCATCAGATTTTGACTTTTTAAACGGTAAAGTTATAAGTACCAAAATCAAAATAACAGAGATAATTATAATTTTACGTAAAGAACTGTTCACCACTCACCACTCACTACTCACCACTATACCACGAATAAATTCTTTTCAAAACTATTGACAATAATGATTTATTATATAAAATAGTGGTTGTGGATATTGGGATGTCGCCAAGTGGTAAGGCACCTGGTTTTGGTCCAGGCATTCGGAGGTTCGAGTCCTTCCATCCCAGAATTATAAAAAAACACTTTCTGATAAATTATCGGAAAGTGTTTTTTGATAAAATTTAAATTTTATTTTTTAATTTATAATTGTTCAACTGCATCTGAAATTTTAAAATATCACACATATTCCGAACAACAATGAAAATCCGATTAGCATCATAACGGGTGTATCCATTGAATGCGGTGCAAAAGCCTCTGAAAGTGTCATTACAGGCGGGAATAATATTATTGCGGACCAAAATTCCTGCGGGTTTGCAAATTGATCTTTATACAAGAATAAAAATAATAATGCACAAATATAAACACAAGCACTTCCAGCATAAGACCTTACATATCTGTTTTTCAAGTTCCATGAAGGCACTACGTATTTTTTCTTGCCCAAATATGTTCCGACAGGCTCTGCCAAACCATCTCCAATAGCTACAGTCAAAACAACAACAGTTGCCAATAGCGGTAAATTCAAATATATTTCAAATATTTGTTTAAATATTGTTATAATTAAAAGTCCGGGTAACATATTGCCCAAAACTATCCATTTTAATGTGTTTGGTCTGTCCTCAACTCTGTCTAACGAATTAAACTGGAGCATGAAAAATGTCGAAAATTCTCTTACAGGTTTTATCAATACCAAAAACATAAAAAGTACAAACAAAGATTCCCAAAGGTGTGGAAGTATTCCTAAGGGGGCTGTCGGCGGGCTTAATAACGGTACAAGATATGCGGCAAAGTGCTGAATTTTTCTTGTGTAATTTACTTTAAACCACCCGTTTTTTGAAGTTGTGATGTAGCCTTTTTCATCAGTATTGCAATAGTGACGGCATAACATTCCGCCACCCAGTGCCAAAATCATCATTATGAAAAGTTTTATGCCCGATCTTAAAAAGAATGCTTTTGCGTTAAAAAGTGTCGGGTCAAAAATCAAAGTCCAACTCAATAACAGAATAAATAATATTAACCATAATATCAAAAATTTTAAATCAAATGTTTCCGTCCATTTTTTATCATAACTTCCTGCTGAATCTCCGGGCATTAATATATTGTTTTGCATAAAATTTCCCTTTATAAGTTAATTATATAAATTTTTGTAAATAAATCAAGATTTTATGTTTAAGTCATGGAAATTTCGGGAAAGATTATATTAACAGCTAAAAATGCTGATATTTAGTTCTTTTATTAAAGAGAAGGGGCGATAAGCCCCTTCTCTTTTAGTGTTTATAACCTAGCGACCTGATGTCTTTCAAGCATTACCATTAATATCGAAATATCCGCAGGTTTTACACCACCTATGCGTGAGGCTTGAGCCAAAGTTTTCGGACGGATTTTTATAAGTTTATCTTTTGTTTCTGATGAAATATGGTCAATTTTTGAATAATCTATATCATCAGGAATTTTAAATTTATCAAGTTTTCCTTCCTGTAACACTTGCGCCTCCTGACGTTTCAAATAACCCTCGTATTTTGTTAAAATTTCAACCTGCTCAGCCACATCAAACGGAATTTGTGCAAAACTTTCATCAATTTGTTTCAAAACATCATAATTTATATTCGGATGTTTCAAAAATTCAGACACCCTTATTCCTCTGTCCAAATGTTCTTCGTATTTTGCCAAAATCGAATTAACCTCATCCGTTGCGGAAATTTTGAATTCTTTCAGTCGGTTAATTTCACGTTTTACAGCTTCTTGTTTATCCGTAAAAATTTTAAATTGTTCATCATCAACAAGCCCGAATTTTCTGCCTGTCGGGGTTAATCTGACATCTGCATTATCCTGCCTTAAAAGAAGTCTGTATTCGGAGCGGGAAGTAAGCATTCTGTAAGGGTCTTGGATATCTTTTGTAACCAAATCATCAATTAATGTTCCGATATAAGATGAACTCCTCGAAAGTTCAAGCATTTCGGAATTATTCAGGTAATTCACCGCATTAATCCCTGCGACAAGCCCCTGTGCACCGGCTTCCTCATAACCGCTTGTACCGTTAATCTGACCGCCTAAGAACAGACCTTTAATCTTTTTAGACATTAAAGAATGTGTTGTTTGTACTGCAGGCACATAGTCATATTCAACCGCATAAGCAGGCTTTATAACATGCGCATTTTCTAAGCCCGGTAAGGTTCTGAGCATTTTTACCTGAACATCTGCAGGCAGACTGCTTGAAAATCCTTGAATATAAGCTTCATAAGTTCCCAATCCTTCCGGTTCGATAAAAATGTGATGCGACGGGTTTTCGCTGAATCTGACAACTTTATCCTCAATAGAAGGACAGTATCTGGGCCCTACACCTTGGATTAACCCTTTAAACATCGGTGATTTATCAAGATTTGCTTTAATTATTTCATGAGTTCTTTCGTTTGTTCGGGTTAAATAGCACGGATATTGCGGACGAACAGGACGGTTTGGTTTATAAGAATAGAAATGCAGAGTTTCATCACCCAACTGCAAATCCATTTTTGAATAATCGATTGTCCTTTTGTCAACTCTCGGCGGTGTTCCTGTTTTGAGTTTTTTGAGTTCAATTCCGTGTTTTATCAGGGATTCTGATAATCCGTAAGCCGCTTTTTCACCTAATCTTCCTGCACTATATGATTTCAAGCCGACAAAAATTCTTCCGTTGAGGGAAGTTCCTGTCGTTAAGATAACCGCACGGGTTGAATATTCAATACCGAACTCATCAATCGCACCGACTACCCGTCCGTCTTTTACGATTATATCTGTAATGCAGGCTTGTCTGAGATAAATATTTTCGTTACTCTCAATCAAGTTGCGCATATAGTTTGTGTATTGTTTTTTGTCGGACTGTGCACGAAGCGCCCTGACGGCTGGGCCTTTGGAGGAATTTAGCATCTTCATTTGAAGATACGTCGCATCAGCAGCCTCTCCCATAACACCGCCTAAAGCATCAATTTCTCTGACTAAAGTCGATTTTGCAGGGCCTCCTATTGCGGGGTTACAGGGCATAAGCGCAATATTATCGACATTCAAAGTCGCCAACAAAACTTTTGCGCCCAATTTTGCACACGCCAAAACCGCTTCGCATCCGGCATGTCCCGCTCCGACTACTATAATATCGTAGGTGTTATTGAGGTAAGTCATATTGGTATTGTAACACAAACAAGCTGAATGTATATTGTTATTGGAGTCGTTAGAGTTGTAGATATTTAAATATTTATTTAACATTTGTCAGTACTGCAACACCTGCATTTGTAGCAGGTTCTACGATGCTATCATAGAAATATACAGGATAAATATCTGTTAAATTCTCTTTATTATTTTTTACCGTACAATCTTGACAGTTTGGATTGTCAATTGATTTATTGTTTCCTTGACTGCATTTAGCTTCTTTGTTTGGAGGTTTTATGCCATTAACATCTATTAACGCGAGACATTTATTAGTTTTTGTACATTCAGCATATTGCCCAATTGTCATAAATAAACTTCCATCCGGCAACAAATATTGTATTCCACCTTCAGATACATTGTAATCAGTCGGAACAAATAATGCTCCATTTCGCGTTACTGCCATAAATTTATAGTCACCTTCAAAAGTATCTATTTCATCATCAGGATAATTTATTATATAGTTTACATATTCTCCTTTTAAAGAACCGTTTATTACTGAACAAACGGACTTATATGTATCGGGATTGTCTGATTTACTATTGTTACATGCAGTAATATCTGCAAAATCCCAATCATACTTTGCCTTGTTCATAGTTATTGCTTGATTTAACAATGATATATCTTTTTTAAATTTTGCCCTAAATTGTTCTCTTTGCACGTTATTTATAACAGCAGGCATGGATATTGCCGCAACAACACCAATTACACAGAGTGTTATCAATACTTCCGGTAGTGTAAACCCTTTTTTTGTCATGATCACCTCCGTTTTTATTATAAGGTATTAAACTACTTTTGTAAAGTATTTAAACTGGATTTACTTATAATTTCTTAATAATAGCATTATTAATAGGAGTTGATATGGAAAATCAGGTTTGCAAGATACTTGGGGACAATATAAAAAAGTTTAGGAAAATAAAAGGAATTACCCAAAATGAACTTGCAGAACTCGCCGGAATTGAAGTTAAGTCGCTGAGCCTGATTGAGACAGGAAAGGGTTTTATTTCCGCTAAAAATCTTGAAAAATTATCTTCAATCCTAAATGTTTCGTTTTCGGACTTGTTTAGTTCACAAAATTCCGAAAATAATAAAAAAATATATTCCGAAATTTTAAACAATTTGAAATTGATAAAAAATAATAACTTAAAGCTAAATACGGTTAGTATTGTGGTCAAAAGTTTGCTGTAATATCACCCCACCCTAACCCTCCCCATCCTGGGAGGGAACTTTTGACAATATGGGTAAAATTTTTACCATGCCTAGTTTAATAATATGCACTTATCGCCTTATAGCCTAATCGCCCTATCGCCTTATAAAATTTCTACTCCACATGGACGATATTAATTAAGTTTTGTAAAGTTTATTATAATTTGTGTCGAACATAAAAATGATACATCTTATTGGAGCTCATTGATGTCAGAACAAGCTATACTACAACCCATAGTTTCAGCGAACCCCGAAAAAGCAAAAGAATTTTTGGAAAAAGCAAGATTAGCGCATGAAAAATATCTCGTGTGCCAGCAAAATTCGGATTTGCAGGAAGCTATTGAGTTTTATATAGATGCAGTAAAATATGATCCGTCCATGCCGGAGGCATATTACCGTCTGGCAACTCTCATGTGGGAGCAGGGGCAGATTAGTATTGAAACCGCTATTGAACAATGTAAAACCGCTATTTCTCTGGCACCTAAAAATATTAATGCGCACATGTATACGGGATTTTTCATGAAACTGGCGGAAGATTTTAAATCCGCAGAAGAAGAATTCAAATCCGCAATAAAAGTCGGGAAACTCAATTCGGCCCGCCCCCGTCTGATACTGTCTCAAGCTATTTTACAGAAGATTAACTCAAAATCCGCAACTCCAACCGATTATTTAAGCTTTTTGTATTATTTTATATCGGGAAGCCTCATGCTTGCATGGGACAGACCGTCAATGCGAATGTTTTACAAAAACGTTTCAGACAATTTTTCGGTGTTTACGTATAATACTGTCGGAAAATTTTTGGAAAAATTTAAACTCTATCCGTCAGCCGAAAATGTTTACAGAAAAGCAATAACAGTAACAAATCACAGTGAAATTTTCTACGGCAAAATGGGTGATTTAGCGTTAAAAAACAAAGAATTTGACCTGACTGTCGATTGCTACAGAAAAGTTTTGGAATCTAACCCTTTAAACCGCGAAGTTTTGATTAAATTAGCTACTGTTTTACAGACTTATTTCCCCGAAAATACTGATGAAACGATTGATTGCTATGAAAAACTTTTGGAATTTCAGATAGATGTTCCGCAAATTTATTATGAATTAGGGCATTTGTATTTAAAAAAAGAGGACAGAATTAACTCAATCAGCGCATTTAAGCTTGCGGTTGAACAGGATAGTGAAAATCCGTTCTACAACAACTCTCTTGCTTATGCGTATTCAAAGGCGGAATTGTATGATGATGCGATAGAACATTATCAAAAAGCAATCTCGATTAACCCCGATAAAGAATGGACTGCAATTGTGTGTCAGGCATTAGGCTCAATTTATTCGGAGGTTAAGGGTAATTTTGAAGCCGCAATATCGACTTATCAGGCAGGAATAATTCTTGATGAGAACAATTATGAATTACATCTTGCACTGGGAGATGTTTATATGGCGGCTTGCGATTTGGACAGCGCAATAAGGGCATATTGCGATGCTATTTTATTAAATCCTGACGATTACAGAGGCTATTCAAAAGCGGGAGTTGCACTTTGGGAAAAGGATTTTTTGGAAGAAGCGCTTGTATCTTTCCACAAATCAATTGATTTGAATCCTGATAACGAATATGCACAGAATAATCTTGGAATTTTGTATTTAGACGGTTTGAATGACGCAGAGGAGGCGCTTGAATATTTTGAAAATGCCATTGAAGTAAATCCAAGTTACACTTTGGCATATTTCAATGCCGCAAGGGCAAGTGAAGAAATGGGATTTATCAACGATTCCGCAAACTATTATCAGATGGCAATGGATTTGAACAAAATCACTCAAGACTTGGACGAAGATGATATAAGAAACCGTTTGCACAGGTTGTTTGATATTTAATTAAGCCAATTCTTTTTCTGCGGGAGCTAAGCCGGGTTCAAGGTCTGAACCTGTAATCATTTTCCTGAATGCAAATTGGCATTTCGGTAACACATAAGCAAGCAGGAAACTGCTTAAACCAACATTTGTTAATATATTTGCGGTTTTGGATATTTTTGCGTTTCGGATAAACATTTTCACATCTTTTGATTTTTTTAAATTTTGTGCAAATTTTTCGATATTATCTCTAAATTCACATAGCTTTTTCACGTCAACGTATTCTCTGGGATCTCTGATGCCCGATTTAAGCATTTTTATTTTGCCAAATTTGTCTGCGTATTTAATAAATGCACAGTCTTTGTTCGCAATATTATCAATAAATTCAAATAAATCTTTTTCCGAAGCGGATTTTGGAAGTTTCAAATCGTTATTTTTTATCTGTTCAATAAAATCTTTATCCGCAAGCATAATTGGGTCAAGAGTTACACCTGTCAAACGATTTAGGCCTTTTTCAATCCATTTTGGTGCAACGAAGTTCAAAAACATCATGCCAATCATTTTAAATCCTAAATCATAAGATTCATTTCTGTTTCTTGCGGTTGAAATGCGTCCTACTGCGTATCCACCGTCTGTTACAGCCATCTTGTCTTGTGTAGAAAAATTTGCAGCTTTTGAAACCCAACTGCCGGTAAAACTTATAAATTTATCTTTTTCTATAAAATTCACCTGTGTCTGTTTCTTTCTCATTTCTTCAATCTTCTTGGCAGAAGATGCAAAGACAAGTTTTGGCAGAATAAAGCCCATAAACAAAATCGGGATTGAAGTTGATGCAATAAATTTCCCTGCCAGTAATTTTTCATATAATTTTTTGTTTTCTTTTGCTTTTAACAAATCTTTTACGGCTTCGGGCGCAATATTCTTGAACTTTTCAATATTATAATTTATTCCCTGATATTTTTCTTCTTTGAAAAGTTTAAGATTAACTTTCGGGTTCAATCCTTTTTTCTTAATCAATAAATCACATAGTTTTCCGATTAACGGTATCCCGCCAAGCCAAACAGCTGATGTTGAATATTCATCTAAAACCCTTTCTCTTGAAGCCAAATATGCAATATCTTTGGATTCTTTCTTATTTTGGTTATATGTCATTACAACTTTTGTCGGAACTTCAATCCCGCAGTCCCTTACAATCAAGGGGTATACACTGCTGTTATTTCCTATTGCCGATATTATACTTGTTATATTCATTTTAAAACCTCCAATTCAAAAAAATAATCTTTCAAAACCCTTGAAAGACTATTTTTGAATTGAAAAATATGAATAATCCAATATCACAGCCTTTCAAGGGTTGCTATGATGATGGATATGAAGTTTTAAAATATATGTGTTTCTCATAAACTTTATATTATCACAAATATTTTTTATTTTCAATACTTAAACTACAAAATCTAATAATTTTGCTGTTTCTGCAGGTTTACGGTCTAAACCGAAACGAAAATTTGTAATTTCTTCTTCCGATAATCTGTCGATTGCTGCCGCAAGTTCTTCATCACAGGGCTTTACTTTTCCTGTAATTCTCTCAGCCAAAGTATCATTTTCCAAAGCTTTTACAACCAAATCCAATTTATTATTAAATACGGTTTCTTCAATCTTTTTTTCCGCTTTTAATATATGCGATTTTCTTAAATTAAGGAATGATGATAAAAGTGTGCCGTATTGAGGAAGTCTTTCACCGTAGGAAGAAGATAATTCGCTGTTAAACAAAGATAATCCATTTGTACTTTCAACAGTGTCAATGCTTGTACTGATTACCGAAGTTTCATGCCCCCAGGTTTCCACAAATTTTATTTGATTTTTAACCATTTCCAATGTTGCGGGAGATATTTCTTTAGCTTTTGTTATTAATTCTTTAGCTAAATCCGATTCAACGTGTGCCTTAAATGTCGGTCTTGATTGATATAGTGTTGTATTGTTTCTTATTTCCATAAAAATACCCTTTCCGAATATTATAAAATCCCTAAAAATTTTTTTTGCTAGTGATTTAATAAATTCTTTATAAAACTTATCTTTTCTTCATCAATATTTTTTATCAAAATTGTTTTATCTTTAGATGTTTCGCCTTTTATTATTTCAAAATAAGTTTTTGGAACTCTGAACTGTTTTGACAAAAATTCGATTAAAGCTTTATTAGCTTTTCCATCTATTGGCTGTGCAGTAATTTTTACTTTTAAACCGGTTTCTTCAACCAAAAACATATTTTTAGATGAAAATAGAGAGATATCTGATCTATCAATAGAATATCTTAAAAAAATAAACTCTAAACATATAGCAAGAATAATAAATGAACTAATAAATAAAGAAACTGGAAGTATTGATAACGATAAATTATTTATTGTGGCTACTAAACTA
>JAGBOW010000140.1 GCA_017633675.1 bacterium
ACAGGTAATTGCGTTCTGCTTGCTCTGACTTCACTTCCGACATCAAGTGTGTTATCTCCGTTTTCATCATAGGTCATTATTAAAGATGCACCGTCTGCTAATACTAATCCTACATTACCAGTTTTGTTATTCTTATGATTTAAATTAGCACCTATTTTTGCTTTTGATACTTCATATTCTTCTTCGTCTGATGTTGTTACTTTTTCTGTAGGCCAGCAATCTGCAATATGTTCACTGTCACATCTCTTTGCTATTTTTAAATACTTTTGAAGTTCATCTACAAATGCATCTGTTGATGCATATTTTGTGTTTAATAATCCATGTGCTCTCATTTGCTCCATAGCTTGCGTAATTTTTTGAGCAATATTTGCCTGTCTTTCGGAATTAACTCTTTCATTGATATTTGCAATAACAGTTGGCATTGTTATTGCTGCAACGACACCAATGATGCCGAGTGTGATTAATACTTCCGCAAGAGTAAACGCAGTTTTACAACTACCTTTCCAAGTTCCTGCGTGCGTAGCACCTTCCGCCAAACTAAATGCATTAAATTTTTTCATAATTACCTCCGATTGTAAATAAAAATATAATAAAAACATTATATAATATTCATTATATAAATATAGTATTTACTATTTGAATAAAATTGTCAAGTCTTTATACTTTAGAGTATGGATAAATATTCGGGTACAGTCGTTTCTGATATGGATAATCGTGCTATATTAAAAATTATTACGGCACGTGAATATGCTACTCAGAAAAGTATCATTGAACAATTAAAAAACAAATGCGGAATAATAATACCTCAGCCGACATTTTCCAATAAAATTAAACGCAATGATTTGAAAGTTTATGAACTTCAAAAGATTTGCGAAATTTTCGATTTTGATATAATAATCAGACCAAAAGAGATTTAATTTTTACGGATTAAGTACCATAAATCCGAAATTTAAGTATATTGCAAAACATACCCATAAGAAATATGGAATTAAAAGTATTGCGGATATTTTTGAAACCTTATAAAAATAAACGATTGTTCCGATAAGAAATAATACTAACAAAATTATAATAAAAAACGAAAGTTTAATGTTTTGCCAGTAAAAAAATGACGGTGACCAGAGGAAATTGAACAATAATTGTGTTAAAAAAAGTATTGTTCCGTTTGTTTTGTTTATTTTTGTATAAGTTCTTAAATATATGTACAAAGACAAAAACATAAGAATATACAATACAGTCCACGCAGGTGCAAATACCCAAGAAGGCGGAGTAAATAAAGGTTTGTTTAAAGTTTCGTACCAGTTTAAATCCATAATAATATTAATAATTTGTTATTTTATATATTACAATGCCTATCATTCTAATATATGATTGACTAATCTTATCTGTCGATTATATTATTTCGTATGCAGGAGGTTTTATGCCAAAGAGAGTTTTAATTATTTCTTCAAGTCCCAGAGAAAGAGGAAATTCCGAAATTTTATGTGAGGAATTTAAACGCGGTGCAGAAGATGCCGGTCATTATGTTGAGATTATTAAATTGCGTGATAAGAAAATTAATAATTGTATCGGTTGCGGATTGTGTAATGCTAATGACCATACAAGTTGCTTTCAGAAGGACGATATGGAAGAAATTACCGAAAAAATGATAGGTGCGGATTTAATCGTTTTGGCTACTCCCGTATATTTTTATGCAATGTGTTCCCAGATGAAAGCATTGATAGACAGATGTTGTGCAGGTTATACCAGAATTTCTAATAAACGCTTTTATTTAATCGCAACTGCGCAAGATCCCAGAGAAGAAGCACTGGAAATAACTTTTATGGGTTTTAACGGATTTTTGGAAAATTTAGAAAATGCAATTGAGATTGGCAGATTGTACGGTGTCGGACTTTGGAATAAAGGTGATATTTATAATTATCCTAAACTTATGGAAGAAGCGTACAGTATTGCAAAACATATATAGTTGAGAATATTGTGTAATTGACTATTGTGTATATTTGTTATAGAATTGCGTTGACAACTGTTGATAATTGAATATGGGCATGTGGTGGAATGGTAGACACGCTAGTCTTAGGAACTAGTGCGAAAGCGTGGGAGTTCGAGTCTCTTCATGCCCAGATTAATAGACAGTATAATTTTTATCTTGTCTTTTATTGTAGGTTTTATATCCGTTTTTAAAATCAAAACACTCTCTAAATCATAGCCAAGAAATTAATGTCCAATTATGTCCATATTAGGCAATTGGATTAAAAATCCTTCACCCTTGTACATTGTCTGCAATCAAAAAGTTCATCATTTTTGTATTAAAATCTTCTTCAAATCTATTATTATTTTGGTAATATTTATTAAAAATCTTTTCTCCATAGGGGTTATAACTGACGGGATCTAAATGTGGTATAGAAGTAAATTTCTTAGTTTTATCATTACCCATCATATCTATATATAATGCATCAGAAAAGCCATATTTATCTTCAAAATAATTATTAATTTTATGAGGCCAACAGTCAAATATGTTATTTCCCCTGCTATATCTGCTGTTTCCTTTTGTTATCGGACTGAATATTACACTTCCCCCTTTGTTAATGCCAATTTGAGGCATTGCAAGAAGATTACTGAAATTATCAAGAGTTCCGCCCAAATGGGTATAATCGGTTATTATTATTGGTTTTTGCGTTTTTTGTACAAATTCATTTGTTAAACCAATGCTATCCAAATATTTTTTATATTGTTGAACAAAATAAGGTGAAAATTCAATATGATGACGTATGTTTGATATGGGACAATATTTGACTTTTTCCCCTTGAAATTCTAAATATTTTGCCAGAAAAGCCGATGAACGCCCCACAGATACAAAAATAAAACCGTTCGGATATTTTTTGTGTATACGTTCAGAAAAAAGTTTTCCGAAATCAAGAATAAAATTAACAATTTTGCTGTTTGCTTCAGTAAAATGTTTACCATATTCTCTTAATACATTTAATTCTGCACTTGATAATATTTTATACTCTTCAGGGCCAAAAACGATACTGCGGTTAAAAATGGATTCTACAGCATTTACAAGATGTATATCCGTTAATGATGAGGTAAATGCAACATTTTTTATATACCGGTCGCATTGTATGTTTTCTTTTAAACAAATTGAACTGTTTAAATCAGAACTTTGAAACTTACTTTTACTCTTTTTATAATTTAAATATGGTTTTGAATATAGATTAGAAGGCAGGTTATAATTATAGTAAATATTCATTATAATAAAAACCTTTCAATATAGTAAACCCTCTAAATAATATTTTTTGCTATTGTTTATAATCTTCAAATTGCCAGTTTCCAATAATCAAGCTGTTTGTTCTTTTACAGAGGCGGTTTAGGGTAGCTTAAAGAAATGTGAATTGTTATTTGATATTGATTTTAAAAATTGTCTGTTCTCTGTCAGGACCTACACTTATGATAGAAATAGGGACTTCTAAAAGTTCTTCCAAACGTGATAAATATTTTTTGCAATTTTCAGGCAGGTTATTATATTCTCTTATACCCGAAACATCTACCCCCCAGCCTTTATGAGTTTCGTATACGGGTTCTAAATATTTATGGCAGAACACATCTGTCGGGTAGTTTGTGTAAATTTCCCCGTTACGGGTGTCTTTGTAGGCAGTGCAGAGTTTAATTTCATCAAATGTGTCAAACACATCTATTTTCGTGAGTGCAACGGACGTCAAACCACCGACTAAAACTGCATATTTCATTGTAACCGCATCAAACCAACCGCATCTTCTTACTCTGCCTGTTGTTACACCGTATTCATGTCCGATTTCACGAATTTTGCCGCCTGTTTCATCTTTCAATTCGGTAACAAAAGGCCCTTCACCAACTCTTGTTACATAAGCTTTTGCAACACCAATAACTTCATCAATCATTTTCGGGCCGTAGCCTGAACCGGTACATGCTCCTCCGCCTATCGGGTTTGATGAGGTTACAAAAGGATAAGTTCCGTAATCAACGTCAAGCATAACACCCTGTGCGCCTTCAAACAATACGGCTTTTCCCTCTCTCTTTGCGTCTTCCAAAACTTTTTGCCATTCAAAACAAACATAGGGTTTAAAAATTTCCGCATATTTTCTGCATAATGCCGTTACTTCCTCTTTTGTATAAGTCTTTAAGCCGTAAACTTCTTTCAGTTGTTTGTTTTTTAAAGGAAGAATGATGTCTAATTTTTCGGAGAGAGCCTCTTCGGAATATAAATCTTCGATTTTCAGACCTATTCTTGCCATTTTATCCGTATAAGTGGGGCCGATACCCTTTTTTGTAGTACCGATTTTACCTTTTCCTGCCGTGTTTTCCGAATATCCGTCAATTTCAGTATGCCAAGGCATTGTAATTGATGCCAAAGGATTAATTTTTAACCCTGAAACATCTATTCCTTCCTTTATCAAACCCTGAATTTCTTCCTCAAAATATTCGGGCAGAATAACCGTGCCTGCACCAATAAAACAGGTTTTTCCTTCATATAAAATTCCTGACGGGATTAAATGGAATTTGAAAGTCTTGTTATGCGCAACAACGGTATGACCGGCATTACAACCTCCCTGATATCTGATTATCAAATCAGCGTTCTGAGCAAGTAAATCGGTAATTTTTGCTTTACCTTCATCACCCCACTGTGCACCAACAACAACTTTATTCATATCCCTTCTCCTTTTATAATAATATTTTATCATAAAAAAATATGTGAATAAATAAATTACTTCAAATTTGAGCAATTTATTTAACTGAAGGCTTTAAAAGATCTTTCGACATTTTTTGCTATAACATTTTTTATTGATTCATATTCGGTTTGCAGTGCGTTATGTTCTACGTCAAGTTTTTTTAAATCCTGATCGAATTTTCCGTCCTGAGCTTTTATATCTCTGAGTTTTCTTTTGTATGTTGTTTCTGCTTTTGCTATTTCGGTTTCGTTATCCTGAGCTATGATGTCGGGAGCTGAAGTATAGACAATCGGTTTCCATTTAAAACCGTCTGCACTTGCATTTGGAGCTTTATTATCATTTTCGTCAGGATTATAGTATTGAGCCTGAACCATGCTTACAATACCGTGTTCCAATGCAAACTTAAGCCAATCTTCGCTGCCGAACAGATTACTGTCAAATAACTCATAATTTACGGTTCTTGTATCTTTTGGTTTGCTTTCTACGATAAAACGATATTCACCTCTTATATCATCAGGAATTGTTTGAATAAATCTGATATCATTATCAAAATTTACGGGATCAACGGTGTTTGATGTTGTTGAACCGTTCATGGCATTCCACAAGTTTGTGTACCATTGAGATTTTTCCTGATCTCTTAATATAATTGTTGATACAGATTCTTCCTCTGCAGTAATTGTTTTGGGAGGTGCATCTTTCCATTTTTCTTCCCATTCTTTTATATCTTCTTCATATTCATCTTCTTTAAATACATCTTCTTCGGTTTCCGATTCTGTTTCAATTCCCTTCAGGTCATGTTCCATAAAATGCATGATTGCATCATATAATATTTGTGCAATTTTTACTTCGCTCAATGCAGAGCCGGAATAATCTATATATTTTTCATAATCAGCGGCAGTAGGATTTACAACAGGTAATCCTATAACATCTTTATACAAAACATCGTATAAACAATCTAAATCAACAATTTTTTGTTGTAATGATTTCTTACTGCCATCAACATTGTAATCACTCATTAATTTTTCGATATCTGATGAAGCTGCCGTAAACGTACTATCATCACAACACTCATAACCATTATTGGCAGCTGCATCAGCAAGCTCTAATGCATCATCATAATATTCTCCATAATCGTCTGCACCGACAGTATTTTGCCACCAGTGAGCATGGACATTATTATTGGGATTAGCAGTCAACCATTCATAATTATACGCACCGCCACCAGATGATTCATAAACATTAAATGTTTGTCCGGTTGAAGATGTATATGAGCCCTCGGGTAACAAGTGGTCAAATATGTGCTTATAACACCAACACATATATACGTCATCTCTGCCTTCGGTGATACCTGATGTTGTATCCCCTTTGTCATAAATAGTAAAATTATACGAAGGGGAAATTTTAGATACGATATTGCCTTTGCTATCTTTAACTTCCATTGCCGGCTTGCCAAGCTTATCCAACAAATAACTCATACCGGCTGCAAAACAAACTCTGGTTCCCCAAACAAATTGGTCATACAAATCATGACCTTTGGTTGTGGTGGTTGTTGTATCCCAATATACGGGATCAGTTTTATCCGGTTTGTCGGCTTCTTTATCTTTTTCCCATTGTTCATATTCCGGATTTGGAATTTCTGTTATATTGGTTGAGGTATCCATTTTATATACAAGGTCATAACGTTCCAAAAAATCTCCGAGATTGTCTGTTTCATTATAATTTTTCGCATCTAAAGCCGATACAAGAATTTTCCCCGCAGTATTTATCAGGGAATACTGGTTTTTCATCGGTGCATAATCATATATTGCTGCGGCTGTTAATGCAGTAGTTGAAGCATAACCCTGCTCATCATAATTCATTAGCATCAATTTATTTGAACGCAAGGCATCCATATATACTCTGCCTGCTGCCGTTGATTCATCAGCAAGTCTGAGTTTTGAATTTGTAATTGTCTGTGCACGAAATTCATTATTCGTCAATCTTGACGTTATACTCAGTAATCTCGCTTGTGACGCCGACATGCCCATAAAGGTACATTCCTTTCTATATACGATATCGGCATAATTCTGTTTTAACTTCAAGAATTCAGAATGTTTGTTAAGGAATGTTAATTTGGTGAGTAGTGAGTGGTGAGTGGTGAATGGTTCTTATCGGCACTTCGTACTAATATATTTTTGTGCGAAGCACCGATAACGACTACTCACAATTCACCACTTACTTATAAGTGTCTGTCTTTTGGGTTTAAAATCATTTCGGCTAACTTTTCGGAACCTTCAAAATTTCTAGATTTCATTAAATTAGAAGCTGTTTCTCTGTCATAATCCACAAATCTGTGTTCAATTACATATTCTTTGTTATTGAAATCTGCAACAACGTAACAGGCATTCGGGTTTTTGGTCATAGGTCTGCCTACACTTCCGACATTTACAACTGTTTTTTTATTATTTGTCTGATATCCGCAAGGAACGTGTGTATGTCCGCAAAATATTAAATCTGCATTCACACCTTTGACAATTTCCTCAATCTCAGATATTGGTCTGTCAGGCAGAATATCTTCATTGTTACGTCTTGGAGAACCATGAACCAATAAAATTCTCACACCCTCTATCTCTAATTCCTTTTGTTCAGGAAGATTTTTTAAATAATCAATTGATTCATTATCCAAAATTTTAACATCATCAGCTAAAGCATTTCCCATAACCGGAAAAACTTTTCTTACACTATCAGCCAATTCGGGGGAATATTCCGCAATCATCTTATCAGTGTTTCCCTGAATAATATCCCAATTTTGCTTTCTTACAAAATCAATTACTTTTTGCGGCTCAGGACCCGCCATCGCAATATCACCCAAACACAAAATTCTTTCACAACCCTGCTCTCTGATATCTTTTAAAACAGCTTCCAATGCCTGATAATTAGCATGTATATCCGATATAATTGCAACTTTCATAAATTTTCTCCTTCGTGTATAATAATATTATGATAAACAGAAGAAAATCAAAAGAAATTATTATCGGAAACATAAAAATCGGAGGGAGTGCCCCGGTTAGTGTTCAATCTATGTGTAACACTGATACAAGAGATGTTTCGGCAACACTGGAACAAATAAATAAAATGGCTGAGAGAGGCTGTGAATTAGTTCGTCTTGCTGTTCTTAATAAAGATGCGGGAGATGCAATTAAAGATATTGTAAAGCATTCTCCCTTGCCTTTGATTGCGGATATACATTTTGATTACAGATTAGCAATACAATGTATAAATAACGGTATAAATGCACTTCGTCTTAATCCGGGAAATATCGGTAAACGTGAAAATGTTGAAAAAGTTGTTAAACTTGCAAAACAGCAAAAAATACCGATAAGAATAGGAGTAAATGCAGGTTCTCTGGAAAAGAATTTGCAAGAAGACAATGAAACAGAAGATAAGGTCTTATCGCCCCATAGCCCTATCGCCTTATCGCCCTCTGACAATTTAGCCATGCAAATGGTTAAAAGTGCCCTAAAACACATAAAAATTCTTGAGGATTTGGATTTTGATTTGATAAAAGTGTCATTAAAATCATCAGATGTCTTAACGACAATAGAAGCTTACAGACTTATTGCCGAAAAAATTCCGTACCCCTTGCATTTGGGTGTAACTGAGGCCGGTACAATGCGTCAGGGATTGATAAAATCTTCTGTCGGTTTGGGAACGCTTTTGGCAGAAGGTATCGGAGATACCATAAGAGTTTCTTTAACCGAAGATCCTGTTGAAGAAGTGACAGCAGGTTTTGATATTTTAAAGAGTTTAAATTTAAGACAAAGAGGGGTAAATTTTATTTCCTGTCCGACCTGCGGAAGAACTCAAATTAATCTGATAGAACTTGCAAAACGTGTTGAAGAAAAATTTAAAGATTTGGATAAACCTGTTACAATTGCAACAATGGGCTGTGCCGTAAACGGACCCGGTGAAGCAAGACATGCCGATTTTGGTATAGCGGGAGGAATAGGTGAAGGATATATTTTCAAAAAGGGCGAAATTGTTGCAAGAGTTCCCGAAGAACAACTTCTTGAAAAATTAGAAGAAATTATAATAAAATCATCTGTATGATATATGTAAAATTTTTGTAACGAATCTATAATATATTTGTAAGTTTTAAAAAATTTAATATAATAGTAATGAGGTGTATATGAAAAATTTTCTTTTTATAGTTGGATTGACTGCTTTTTTAACATTACCGGCATGTGCCGAGTTCACGGTTGATGATACGGTAGACGGTGCGTATTTAAAAAATCACGGTCATTCCGATACGATTATTTATGTAACTAATAAAAAAATTGCTGAAGCTAACGGTGAAGCATATTCAAGGCCGGTTGAATCCGAACTTTATGAAGTTCCGGTTGTAAAATACGTAAGAAAGTTTTTTATGTATATTGACCCTGCACTTGATGACGAAAAGTTTGTTAATAATCACCAGATTAGTCCTACCTCAAAATGGAGTGATCTGTAAAGATTTAGTTCGTACTGGAGTATAATGTGAAATTTTATAAATTATTTTTTGTATTTGTTGTAATACTTATTACAGCAAGTGTTTGTGCAGCTGATGAATTGACGGCTTCTCTTATATCAAAGCGAAAAATTCAAACCCGTCCTTTAACAATCAAAGAGCAAATATCGGACAGCATTAATGAAGTTCCCGTTATTGAAGAAATAACGGAAATTAAAGAAGATTTTGTTAAGCCGGAACCTGTTCTTCCGGTTTTTAATGAGTATAAAAAATCTGCAGGTGAGGTTGAGTTTAGTTCTGAAAGAAATTGGATAAATGCTATTAATCCTAATTCCCGTAATAACAGAGCCGGTGTGGGCTTTCCGGGCGGCAGAGGAGCAAACCAGCTTGTTGTGTATACTTCGGATTATGGGGAAAGAACAAATACGAATGAGTTTGGTGCGGAGGCAATAGTCGAAGGGAATGTCGTAACCGAGCTTTCGGGTGCTGATTCTCATATTCCGCAAAACGGTGTCGTAATAAGCGGTCACGGGCAGGCTAAAAAATGGATTAATTCTGCACTTTCAGTAGGGACAAAAGTCTATATAGACAGATATACAAATATAATTTATACATACACTACTTCGGAAAGTTTCTTATTTGAGGCGGAAAAGAAAATTTCCGAAGCGGAACAGATTTTGAATTATTATAAGATTTCGGGGGCTGATTATAATTGGAAACTTCCGTACAGCTATATAAGTGATTCCAAAGAATATTTAAAAAAAGCGGAAAGAAACCCGAAAGATGTGCAAAAATATTCAAGACTTGCCATAGATTCGGCAAATGATGCACTGAAAAGTGCTTTGCCGTATAAAGAGAACGAATTAAAAGGAGTTTGGATAAGACCTACGGAAACGTCCGAAGCTGATATAATTAAAACTTTAAACAGAATACAACAGGCAGGGATTGATAACATATTTTTGGAAACATATTTTCACGGAAAAACTATTTTTCCGAGCAAGGTTATGCTGGAGTATGGGTTAACTCCGCAATATGAGATGTTTGACGGGATTGACCCTTTAAAAATTTATATAAGTGAAGCCCATAAGAGAAATATAAAAGTTCATACGTGGTTTGAAACTTTTTACGTAGGGAATGATAATCCGAATAATAACCCTGCAAGTATTCTTGCTGTTTATCCTTCATGGGGAAACAAAACAAAAAGAGATATAAATTCTGATACCCCGTCAAAATCCGTATCGGAGCATAACGGATACTTTTTAGATCCGGCTAATCCCGAAGTGCAGGAATTTTTAGTAAAGTTGGCGGAAGAGATTGCCGTTGATTACAAGCCTGACGGCATAAATATTGATTATATAAGATATCCTAACAGTGTAGGGACGAATGACAATTCTAACTGGGGCTATACGGATTTTGCACGAAATGATTTTTTCATGATATACGGTGTTGACCCTTCAGGTATCAGAAGAGGTGATGCTGAATTACAGGATTGGAATGCATATAGGGTAGAGCAGATTACTGATATGGTTAAAAAATTCGGTCAAATCGGCAGAAAAAACAATGTTTATATAAGCGCAGTAATCTTCCCCGACAGAACAGGAGCTTTGAATACTAAATTTCAGGACTGGAAAACCTGGTCTGTAAGAAATTATATAAACGGGTTTACTCCTTTATTCTTAACCTGCGATTCAAAAACCGCAAACAAAATGATGGTTGATGTAATAAATTCAAAATCTAATAATACGGATTTTTATGCCGGTTTGTTTGTTACCTTTATGGGCGGTTCGGACGAGGATTTGATAAGACAAATTCATGAAGCCAGAAAAGTTAGTGCAAAAGGTGTAATCTTGTTTGATTATGCGCATTTGAGCGACAGGTATATTGCGACTTTATCCAAAGGAGTGTTTTCGAAAAAATCACCGTTTGTTCAGGCATCTCAGGTTCACAAGCAAACAACCAAAACGGAAATAAAAATTAATGCCGGTCAAAAAGTTAGTGATGAAATTCGGGAACAGCATAAAGGCTGGTGGAAATTTACCAAGGATTAGTTATTTGTAGTATAATTGTCCTGTGATTAAGGATATTATCTGCAATTTTTTACAAAATAAAAATACCGTTATGTTTATTACGGCACTTGTATTTATGACGGGGATTCTAAGTTATTTTAATGATAACAATATTTTGTGGGCAGTTATTTTTTCGGTTATTTCAATAATATTTCTGATAAAAAATTATGTTTCGTTTAAATACATATTTTTGTGGTTGTTTATATTTTATATCGGATTTTTTAATGCATATTTTCGGGTTCATAATACGGACGGACTTGTACCTTTTGCAAATAATAAATTAACACTTGAAGGTCAAATTGTTTCAATTCCTAATTCGGGTACACAGGAAAAAACCAAATTTTTCTTTAAAGTAAATAAGGCGAATGACAGTAATGTTCGGGGGAAAACTCTTGTAACAATAAATTCTGATGATAAAGATTTTTCTCAATTTCAGGTCGGTGATTTTTATAAAATTGAGGGAAGTTTAAAAACACCCTTTAAAGCTGGCAATCCCTCCCAGTTTGATTACGGAAAATATCTGAGAAATTTTGATACTTTTACGGTTTTTTATACCGATAAAGAAAATTGTGTTCGTTTAGAGCGTGAACTGAATTTGAAATGGAGGTTTTTACGGAAACTGAATATTTTGAGAGGCAGAATTTTAAATGTTCATTCCAAATATATGAAGTCTCCAAATATAGAAATACTGGGAGGAATTGTGTTTGGTGATGATGCAGTTGCTCCGCCCGATTATATCAAGGCTTCTTTTGTAAATTCAGGTTTATTACATATTTTAGCGGCTTCAGGTATGAATGTTGCATTTATTTACGGATTCTGGGTATTTTTTATGAAAAGACTGAGAGTACCTTTTAAGATTTCCGTAATATCAGGTATGGGGTTAATTATTCTTTATACGTTTATGACGGGATTGGGAGCGTCTGTTATAAGAGCTGCATTAATGTTATTGTTTGTGTTGCTTGGAAAACTAATAGACAGAGATGCAAACAGTGTTGCTTTGCTTGCTTTTGTTGCCATGATAATGCTTATTTATAATCCTGCATTTATTAATGATGTCGGGTTTCAATTGTCATTTATTGTAACTTTCGGACTTTTAACTACTGCAAATATTATTTTAGAGAATTATAAAGATTCCAAAATAAGAAATTTTTTAATAGGTGCAGTTGTAATACCTGTTGTTGCTCAAATTTGGGTTGCTCCTATTCAAATGTTTTATTTTAATACTTTTAGTACATATTCTGTTTTGGCAAATATTTGCACAATGCCGTTTTTGAGCGTTGTGAGTTTTGGCGGATTTTTAAGCTCGATATTTGCTATGTACCCATATTTTGACAGAATATGTTATGCACTTGATTTTATTATGAATTATTTTCTGAATGTAATTGTTTATATTTCAAATTATTTTGCATCGTTGAATAGTTCTCTTTTAACGACAACACACCCTTCTGTATTTCAAATTCTGATTTATTACGGAATTGTTCTTTTGGCTACTTTGCTTTTAAAAACCGGATTAAGCAAAAAAATTATTGCAGGTTGTTGTGTGCTTTTTATCTTGCTTGTAAGTTCAACTGTCAGCCTTCCTTCAAATAGTCTTGAAATAATAACTTTTGACGTGCAAAACGCGGATTGTTTTCTCATTAAAACTCCGCAAAATAAATATTTCATAATAGATACGGGAAGAGCTGCGTTTAACGGAGGAAAGGCTCAGGCAAATTCAATTATTATAAAATATTTGAAAGATAAGGGCATAAAAAATATTGAAGGAATGATTGTTACGCACTTTGACAATGATCATTCCGGCGGTGCATCAGATATTATGAAAACCGTTAAGGTGAAAAATGTTTATATAAATTCTTATTCGGATAAAACCATGACATCCGTAAATATTTTCAAAACAATTCGCGAAAACAAAATTAATTCGCAAATACCAAAGGGCATAATATATTCCGAACCTGATTTAAAAATAAATACATATATTGCGGATAAAAAAGAGGACAACGATAAATCAATAATTACTCTTTTAAAATACAAAGATTTTGACATGATTTTCATGGGTGATGCCGGTGTTGGAGCATTTGCCGAACTAAAACAAAGTATTCCGCAAAATATAGAGGTTTTGAAAGTCGGACATCATGGCGGTTTTAATGTTGTAAACAGTAGTATGCTTGAGCATTTAAAAACAAAAGTTTCCGTTATATCAGTCGGTCCGAATGCATTCGGGCATCCTAACAGGGCAACTCTTGATATTTTGAGAAATACTGATATCTACAGAACAGACAGACATAATTCCGTAAAAATTATTTCAGACGGTAATAAATATTCGGTTTTATTGTTTAATCCTCAATTGAATAAATATGAAGTTTCGAAGAAATATTCAATTAACTGATATAATTAAGCCCCGTTGCGAACCTGTTCATACCTGATGTCATTGCCATAAAGTCTTGATTCATAAGATTTGTATTCATACCGTTTGAATATAACATTTGACCTAATTGCATTGTTTGTTGAGGTGTCATTGTCATCTTAGGCATTGTAAAACCTTGATTTGCAGATGCTAATTGATTTTGATTTGCAAACGGATTGCCTGTTTGTTGTTGATATTGCTGCATCTGTTTTAGGGTATCATTGTACTGTTGTTCTTCCGCTTTCTTTTGCGCTTCAATTTCGGCTTTTTGATCGGCATATCCGTGTCCGACAATCGCGCTTGTAATCATATCAGTTGCAATTGCGCCGATCAGACCTCCGACAAACGGTATGGGAATAAGTGCCTGACCTATTGCAAATCCCGCAAAACTGCAAGCCACTTTTCCTGTTGATTTTACGGTTTCTAATAAACCGCCTACTATACCTTTGTCTTGAAATGCGGGGATAATATTTCTCAATTCAAAACCTACGGTTATAGCACCAAATAAAGCCGGTAATATTTTCCCGAATTCACCTGCTATACCTTTTGTTTTGTTCCAAGCTCCGCTCGTATTCTTCCAAGTATTGCCTATATTTTTAGGAAAATCTTTTATTGATTTCCATAAATTTTTATAAAACGGAGTTCCTGCAGTTTTGGTTTCAGCTTCCAAAAAAGCATTTTTTACCTGTTTATGAAAACCTGAGAAACCTTGTGCTTTTTTAGATAATTTTAAAGCATTTGTAGCTTCTTCCGTAAATTTCGGATCGAAAACAAGTCTTCCGACACCTTTTGCTATTCTTGTTGTTACACGGGCTATATTAGCAACCATAACGAACCTACCTGAATTTAACCTAACCTTATATATATAAAGTTTTTTGTTCTTAAAAAATTGCGTCTGAGACGATGGAATGTTAAGAGAATGTAACAATTATCAGTGAATTGTGAGTTGTGAGTAGTGAATAGTTCATATCGGTTTGCTTTGCAAACTAAAATATATTTATTTTTCGAGCGTTGCGAGTTTAAAGGATTTTTCACTACTCACTATTCACTTATTTGCAATTATAAAAATCTATAATATAATAAGAATATGTATTATGAAAATGGCAAAATATTTATAGAAGATGATGATCAATGTGTTAACTGTCAAAATTATCTGGAAGGCGTGGCTTGTCCTTTGTTAAATGCACTCGGTCAAAAGGCTGTTTATCTGGAAGATAGTTTAACAGTAACTAATTGCGGATTTTTCCGTAAATTTAAAAGATGTCTGAGAATTGTGAGGGACAATGAAAACAATAACGCTGATTAACGGTGACGGTATTGGGCCTGAAATTTCTGAGGCTGTTGTAAAGATTATAGATGCATCAGGTTTAAAAATTGACTGGGATGTTCAAACAGCGGGAGCTGATGTTATAGAACGTGAAGGAACTCCCTTACCTGACAGAGTTTTAAAATCAATAAAAAAGAATAAAATTGCTCTGAAAGCTCCCGTTACAACTCCAATCGGAAAAGGGTTCCGGTCTGTAAATGTTCAATTAAGAAAATCGCTTGATTTGTATGCAAACCTCAGACCTTGCAAAAATCGTCCAAATATTAAAACAAAATTTGATAATGTTGATATTATTGTAGTTAGGGAAAATACGGAAGATTTATATGCGGGAATTGAAAAACAAACAGATGATGATACTGCGGAAAGCATCAAAATTATTACACGTAATGCTTCGGAAAGAATTTGTAAATTTGCTTTTGATTATGCGGTTAAGAATAATCGAAAAGAAGTTTGTGTTGTTACAAAAGCCAATATAATGAAACTTTCTGACGGTTTGTTTTTGGAATGTTACAGAAATATTTCAAAAGATTATCCGAATATAAAAACAAGAGAAATATTGGTGGATAATTTATGTATGCAATTGGTTCAAAATCCTGTTCAATTTGATGTTTTAGTATTGCCGAATTTGTACGGAGATATAGTGTCAGACCTTTGCGCAGGTCTGATTGGCGGATTAGGTGTAGCTCAGGGTGCAAATATCGGAGAGGATTATGCGGTATTTGAACCTGTTCATGGTTCTGCTCCCGATATAAAAGGACAAAATAAAGCAAATCCGACAGCACTTTTATTATCTGCAATAGAAATGCTTAAATATATAGGTGAGGATTTTTATGCAGGAAAAATTGAAAAAGCATTATTTAAAACTCTTGAAAAAGGTGTATTTACGGCAGATTTAGGCGGAAATAAAACGACAACGGAATTTACTGCTGAAATCATTAATAATCTGAATGATTAGTTTTACGGTATAGCTCCTTTAATGTTGAGATAAAAGCTTCGTTTTATGTGCTATAATGATTGTATGAAGATTCTAGGAATAGATCCCGGAATGGCAATTGTCGGTTATTCTCTTTTGGATTGCGAAGGAGATAACTATGTATTGCTGCACTCAGGTTCTGTTCAAACAGACAAAAACAAATCAGAATCAGCAAGATTGCTTGAAATATATAATGACATGGATACTCTTGTTGAAAAATTTAAACCTGATTGTTGCGCAATCGAAAAATTGTTCTTTTTCAGAAACACAACAACTGTTATGCCTGTTGCCCATGCCAGAGGCGTAATTTTGACTGTTCTTGAAAAATATAATGTTCCTGTTTTTGAATATACTCCTATTGAAGTTAAACAGGTTTTGACGGGATACGGACGGGCTGAAAAAAAAGAAGTTGAAAGAATGGTAAAATTAACTCTGGGAGTTGAAGTTTTGCCAAAACTTGATGATACTGTGGATTCTATAGCAATTGCAATTTGCCATACAAGAAGGAGTATTGTATGAAACGGTTAATTCAGGCATTATTAATAATTGCCGTTGTTATTTACTATGCTGTTTTATATGTGAATAATGTCCGTAATTCTTTTACTTCGCAAAATAAAGTTGTTACAAAACAATATGATATCAAAGTTGAAAATAAAGTTAAACCTGTTGTCGAAAAAAAAGAGGATATTCCCAAAAATAACAATATTGATAATGTAAATTTTGAAAAACAGGTTGCGGCAAATCGTTCTGTTTTAAACGAAAAATTTCCGGGAAATTATATTGACAGAACGCTTAAATCAGGTCAGCTTGTCCGTTGGAATCCTTCTACATTCCCTCTGTATGTATATGTTGAACATAATTCTGATTTACCCGAATATTATGATAAAACGGTTAAAAGAGCATTTGCGCAGTGGCAAAAAGCCGGTGACGGTTTTATAACATTTAAATTTACGGATATAGAAGATTATTCCGATATAAGATGTTATTTCCCGAATAATTACAGGTCAGAAAATGACGGACAAAGAATGATTGCGGGAGTTACAAAATTTGAATATAACAAAGATAAACTAAAATATGCACAAATAAATTTTGCAAGTTATGATATGAATAATAAATTCAGAACAGAAAGCGCACTGTATTCAACGGCCTTACATGAAATAGGACATGCGCTGGGGATTTCAGGTCATAGTGTTAATAAAGAAGATGTGATGTATCCTGTTACACAGCATACCGAATCAAAAATCAGCAAGAATGATATAAGTACACTGAAACTTATTTATTCTATTGTTCCTGATATAACAAACCAAAATTATTCCGAACAGGAAAAAAATACATACATAACAACTGATGATGTTTTAGGAACTTATGATACAAGGTTAGATATAGAGCTTGAAGCTACAAAAGCTGATATTAATGCTGATGAAAACAGCTATTATGCGGGTAAATATTTTAATATGGCAAATATTTATTATAAAAAGCAGGATTATAATAATGCGATAAAAAATTATGAAAAAGGGTTGACTATGACTTCAGATCCCAAAGATATTGAAGCTGTAAATATGAATCTTGCAATTTGTTATAATGAATTACAAAATTATGAAAAAGCTTTGAAGCATGTAAAGATTTCTAATGATATTAACCGAACATTGGAAAAATCAATATTTATGGCAAATATGTATTACCGCTTAGGCGATTCTCAAAAAGCAAAAAATATTGCGAAAAACGTAATTGCCCAAGACCATAATAATTATAATTCTTATATTGTTCTTTATAACATATATAAAGATGAAAATAATGATGAAGAAATATATAAATTGTACGAAAAAGGTATGAAATATTTTCCCGACAATCCTCCGATAAGAATGAATAAAAGATAATAGTCTATATTTCTTCAGTCAGTCCCAAATCTCTCAAAAATCTTGAATTATCAGATAATTCCATTAATTTTACATCATCATCAAAATCGATAACCCCCTGAGTAAACAATTTTTCAACAATTTCATTATGTGATTTGTTTTCGGGATCAGACAATACCAGCTGTGTAAATTTTTTAACATCAGACTGATGTTCAAACATATTAAGAGCCGAATGAGTTAATTTATTTAAAAATTCTTTTTTTTGATTGTCAAAATCAACCGTAATAGGATTTGTTGCGGAAGAATTAAATTTTTCCCTGTCTGCAGAAAGTTTTTGAGCTAATTTTTTAAACACCGTATACCCCATACTTAGATTATACTACATTTGTCAAATTTTGACATAAAACTTAATATTAACTAATCTTGATTATCTCTTGTGTTTAATTTACAATAGCCTTGCAAAGAAAAGAGGTCTTAAATGCTTGATATTAAATTAATTAGGGAAAATCCCGATAAAATTAATGAACTTTTGAAAAGAAGAAATCCTGAATTATCAATAGATAAAGTCCTGGAAATTGATGCCGAAAGACGTAAAATTCAGGCTCAGGCTGACGAATTACGTGCCAAAAGAAAAAACGATTCCCAAAAAATCGGTATGATGAAGAAAAACGGTGAAAATACGGACGCTATTCAGGAAGAAGTAAGAAAACTCGGAGATGATATCAAAGCACTGGAGGATAAACAGACTGAGTTAGACGAAAAACAAAGAGATATCCTTCTTCATACCCCAAATATTCCTGATGAAACAACTCCGATAGGTTTGTCGGAAGATGACAATGTTGTTGTTTCAACTTGGAGTGAACCGACAAAATTTTCATTTGAACCCAAAGCTCACTGGGATTTGTGTGAAGAAAAAAATCTTGTTGATTTTGAACGCGGAGTAAAGATTTCTCAGAGCAGATTTACTTTATACAGAGGTAAAGGTTCACGTTTAGAAAGAGCAATTATAAACTTCTTCCTTGATTATCATACGGAAATTCAAGGATATGAAGAAATTTTACCTCCGTTTATGGCGAATGCTCAAACAATGACCGGAACTGGACAGCTCCCGAAATTTAAAGAAGATATGTACAAATGCGTTGATGAGGATTTATATTTAATTCCGACCGCAGAAGTTCCCGTTACAAACATATATTCGGGTGAAATTTTGGCGGAAGAAGATTTGCCCAAATACATGACAGCATATACTCCCTGTTTCAGGCGCGAATCGGGTTCGGCAGGCAGAGATACAAGAGGTTTGATAAGAGTTCACCAATTCAATAAAGTAGAGCTGGTTAAACTTTGTAAACCCGAAACAAGTAAAGAGGAACACGAAAAATTAACCGAAGATGCTGAAAAAATGCTTCAACTGTTGAATCTTCCGTACAGACGCGTTGCGCTTTCAACCGGTGATATCGGATTTTCAGCTAACAAATGCTGGGATTTGGAAGTTTGGATGCCTTCTTATAACACATATAAAGAAATTTCGAGTTGCTCAAACTTCGGCGATTATCAAGCAAGACGTGCAAATATCAGATACAGAAATAAAGAAACTGGCAAAACGGAATTTGTACACACTATAAATGGTTCAGGACTTGCTGTGGGAAGGACTTTCGCAGCGATTGTTGAAAACTTCCAGCAGGAGGACGGAACAATAATTATTCCTGAAGTTTTGAGAAAATATACGGGATTTGATAGAATATAATTTAAAAGCTCCCTTTTGGGAGCTTTTTTAATTCTTTTCGGAACATTTTTTATTTTTTTGCTTCCTGTAATTTATGAGCATATTTTGTAGCTTCCTTAATTGTTCTTATCGGAGATGTGATAAATCCGCTTATAAATGTTTTAGAACCTACTTCTGCTTTTAAATTTTTTATACCGAACCTATTTGTTATAACAGACAGAAAAATATCTTCATTGCATTCTTCATTACTCTGTACCAAACCTCTATAAATGTTTGATGAATTAGCATTCAAGTGTTCAAACATAAAATTGTCAACTGCTTTTACATCTTTTGATTTCAGTGCCATTCCAAAACTTGGCTGTATACTTTTTACTTCCATATGTTTCTCCTTTAAAATTGAAAATTTTGTTTCTTTAATAATTCAGTAACTTCCACATCTCTATCTCTCATTTTTTTAGCCATTCTAAAAATCCAACGTAACTTATTTTCACCGGATATAGGTCTTACTTCTACTGTTCTATGATTTCTTAGCTGGACATTATCAACTATTTTTCCTGATAAATTATATCCATCACCGTATAATACCAAATCCGCATTAACATATTGATTATTTCTGGCAACCAGTCTTTTAAATTTTTCAAGTTCATCAGAGGTTAAATTTTCTCTTAAAGTGTTTTCGGCACCATGATATTTAATTGCCATAAATGTAGGAACGGCAGTGTGAGGGCGATATGTAGTATCATTTATAATATTCATCTTACTAAATATTAAAACCTATCAAAAATTTTTTTGCTACTAAATCTTAAAATATTTTACAAATCGCAAATTTTAAGTCATAATGATTATATGATGTACGAATTTCCGTTTGAGCTGGACGATTTTCAAAAAGATGCCTGTGAATATATTGATAACGGCAAAAGTGTTGTGGTATGCGCCCCGACAGGTGCAGGTAAAACCGTTATTGCACAACACGCAATACACAGAGCACTTGAAGAAGGCAAAAGAATATTTTATACAACTCCACTTAAAGCCCTTTCCAATCAAAAATATTATGATTTCGGAGAAAAATACGGGACAGATAAAGTAGGGCTTTTGACAGGAGATACTTCAATAAACCGTTCGGGGCAAATTGTTGTTATGACAACGGAAGTTTTCAGAAATATGCTTTACGGCACAAATTTCGGTTCGGTTTCGGACAATTTACAGGAAGTAAAATATGTTGTGTTAGACGAAGTTCACTATATGAATGACGAACAGAGAGGTACTGTATGGGAAGAAAGTATAATTTATTGTCCGACAAATGTACAAATAATTGCGCTTTCTGCGACAGTTGCCAATGCTGATGAATTGACGGATTGGATTAATACGGTTCATTCAAAAACAGAACTTGTAAACACAGATTTTCGCCCTGTTCCTTTGAGATTTTATTATTTTGATAGTTCCCAACCCGACAAATTATTACCGCTTTTAACACCGAGCGGTCAATTGAATAACAAAATTAAACCCGAAAAACGACTTTTCGGTAAAAAATTACAAAATAAAAAATCATACGTAAAAAATGTAATAAGAAACCTACAGGAAAATGATATGCTTCCTGCGATTTATTTCACTTTTTCAAGAAAAAAATGTGATGAACAGATGGAAAAATGTGCATCATTAGAGCTTGTTACAGATAATGAAAGAGCGCAAATTCAACAGTTTATAGACGAATATATTGCAGAAAACCCGCATCTTTGGAATAACAAACATATCGAATACCTTTTGTGCGGTGTAGCCTCTCATCATGCGGGGCTTTTGCCGTCATGGAAAATTTTGGTTGAAAAATTGTTCCAAAAAGGGTTAATAAAAGTCGTTTTTGCAACGGAAACCCTAGCCGCAGGAATAAACATGCCTGCACGCTCAACAGTAATAAGCTCAACAAGCAAAAGAACTGATAGCGGACACAGAATGCTGACGCCAAGTGAATTCTTGCAGATGTCAGGCAGGGCGGGGCGCCGTGGAATGGATGAAATAGGGTATGTTACTGTAGTCGGAACGCAGTTTCAATCACCTGAAGAGGTTGCAGAACTTGTCTTGAGTGATGCAAATCCTTTAGAAAGCAGATTTTCACCTTCATATTCAATGGTCTTGAACTTACTTCAAAGATTTTCCATTGACGAAGCAAAAGAACTTATTTTAAAGAGTTTCGGATATTTTTCGGCAGGTTCAAGGCTTCAACCGCTTTTGAAAGCAAGAGAAATTCTTAAAAATGATATAAAATCAAGGGATTTTGCCTGTCCTTACAAATTAACCGATAATGATATGCACGAATATGACAAAATTCGTCATATTTACGTTCAAAACAGGCAGACATATAAAAAAATCTGCAAACAGGAACGTGCTAAAAACAGACCGCTTTCAAAAGAGGCAGTTGATTTTGGCAGAGAAACAAAAGCTATGCTTGAAAAGATGCATGATTTTAGGTGTGATAACTGCAAA
>JAGBOW010000141.1 GCA_017633675.1 bacterium
AGAATTTCATCTTCCGGCACACAGAAGTTTGAATGTAAATTCAGTTTTATTGTGAACTCTTGCAAGTTCTCGCCCAAGAACTGTAGGAGGGTTTTATTGTTTATTCGCTCGTGTTCTGCGTAATTATAGGTGACGGTGTCGGATATGCCGTCAAAGTATGTTATTAAATCGAATTGAATATCGCCAAGCTGTGCAAACATCAGTAAGCCAACCTCTCTTTCCGTTCAAATTCTCGCTTTAATAACGCAACAACTTCATCTTTATGCTTTTTTAGAAGTTGTGAGAATTCATCCTTTGATGCTCCCGATGGCATTTGTATTGTCGGGGAATAATGAACAACAAAAGATGAACCGCCTCCGATTCCGACTCTTCCAATGTTCCCTCTTATACCACCGATCATAAGTCCTAAATTTTTATTCATTGCATTTACGAGCGGTTGAGGTTTCATAGTTGAAACAATTGTTTCAATAATTTTTACTTTATTTAAGTCTTTCAATGCACCAGTCTTTGCCGGAGAGTGTGGGAGGTGATCTCTAATAATTTGAGCCATTTTTCCTATTGCTTCTTTGACTTTTGCAAATTTAGAAATAATCCCTCCGGCGAGCATATCACCGATTTTTCTGCCAAACTCTGCCGCTTTAGTTACAAGTTCAACAAGTTTTACAATGACACTTGCGATTGCTTTTCCGAATTTCAATCCCATTGATTCGGCTTTTCCTCCTGTGTCCTCGACAGGCTTAATCAGTTTTTTAAACCAGTCAATAATTGCTTTTATAGGTTTGAGTACGGGTTCAAGAGCAACAGCTAATCTCTTAAATAAAGGCATTAACGGTTGAAGTCCCTCTTTTAATCCGTTCCATAAACCTCTGAAAAATCCTGTAATCGGTTTCCAAAACTTATAAATTACAAATACTACTGCCGCTATTGCAAGAGCAATCCACCCGATCGGCGAAGTGAGAAGTGTAACCGAAAAGGCTCTGAATGCCATTATTGCCTTACTAATCATTGACGGTATTCCAAGAAAACCGTTTTTAAGTGCAAGTAATCCTTTTGTAAAATTAGCCGGAATTGCTCTGATTGATGTAACTGACCAATCTTTGAGAGCAACACCTGACTTTGATATATTTGCAGGAAGTTCCTTAAAGCCTTTTACTATTCCCTCCTTTAAGTTTTTATCAATTCGGCGAATGTCTGCCATTAAGCCGTTTCCGAGAGAGAAGTTTTTCATATCAAAGCCGAGCGGATTACCTGATGCCATAATCTTTCTACCAAAAGTAAGGTTGTGAGCAGTCGTGTTTAATCCTAAAAATTCAAGTAATTTTATTGAATTCTTAATCAGCACAGGGGTTAAATCTCTTGCATATCCTAAAAACTCACCGTAACCTTTAACAAGTTTTCCGACAAGCATCGTGGCTGTTCCAAGAGTTGTGAGAACTAATCCGATTCCGATAGTACCTATAATTGCAGAGAAGATTCCTTTTTGGAGGATCGGGTGTTTATTTATCTTCGTCAATAACTCATTGATTTTTTCGATTGGTTTATGGAGGCGTGGGAATACTAACTCTTTCATATTAATTTTTAAGAGTTTGAATTGCTCTGATGTGGTTTCCAACATGTGGTTGAAGTCCTCATCCATAATGCCATTTGCACCAAGAGCCGATGCTTTAATTCTTCGATATTCATCAAGATTCTGCATCATAGGTTTTAAGAAGTTTAAGTCTGTTTTATTCCTGAATATTTCCGAAACGGCGAATACATCACCTCCCGTTAATTGGTTGATTAAAACGACCATTTCTTCAATCGGATCTTTATTCTCGGCAATAACTTTATTTAAGAACTTCGGCAAATCAACACCATATAATTCCTCAAATCGTCTGACTGCCATTGGTGAAGTTATTGATTGTAAGAAGCTTTCAAAATTTGTTGCCGCTTCGGGAGCAGATCCTGCACCTTTCATTGCAACTTGAAGTGCCGCACCTAATTGAGCAACAGCCGGCACACCTTTCATTCCGAGCATACTCGCTCCTGCGGTCAATGATGGGAATGCGGCAGACATATCTTTTAATTCAAATCTACCCTCTTTTCCTGCTTGAGCCAAAATATCCATTGTTTTTGCTAAGTCGTTTACATCGACTTTTAAGTTATCCGTAACAGAGAATGCCGTTTTTGAAATATCTACAATTTCGGCTTGTGCCGCTGTTGCGGTTCTACCGATTACATTCATATAATCGAGTGCCGCAGTCGGATCAATACCTGATGCAACAAGAACATTCAAACCTTCTGCTATTTCACCACGCATTTGGTTTGTGTATCTTGAAATAGAACCGAGCCTTTCATCCATTTCTTTTAACTGTTCCCCGGATAATTGACCTACGTTCCCCAACTCTCTTAATTGATGTTCCAATGCAATGGCTTCGGGGATCGCATCTGTTATTCCAAGTTTATATGCAAGACCGGTTCCAACCGCAGTCATCCCTGCACCAACTTTTGCCATACTCTGACCGAGTTTATCCATCCGTTCAGAGGTTTGATTTATTTTCCTTTGAAGTTTATCAAACTCCGATTCGGATTTTGAAACCGCATCACGAATAACCCTCGACATTTTGTCGATGGCTACAAGAGTTAATGATACTTTCATCATAGTGTCTATCATAAATTTTTATCTCGCATTTAATGAATTATTGCTCCACACTCCGCAGTCGCTCATTTCAATTTGCTTTGCAAATTTTTCATTCGCTTGCTCCGTGCTACTTCGAGTTTCGCTACCGCTCACTCTACGCAAAATTCATTTCCTCTAATTCCGTATTTTGATTATTCGTGTACTTAATGGCTTGTTTGCACCAATATGCGATTTGAGGGATGGACATTTTCCCGATTTCTGAATATTGCCATCCTGTGATTTTGCACAAATGAATTATTGATTGAGAATCAGGCAATACATCTATGCAATAATCTGTTCTATTTCTTTCTGTGTAGGTTTTGTTGTTTCCGTTACTTCTGTGGCTTTCGCCTCTGTGAACTTTCCCGATATTTCTGCCTGAAGAGCGATTACGTCTTCCAAATCTAATTCCAAGATATCTTCATAAACCAACTTCTGACCGTCTATTTCGGCAAGTTCTGCAATAAGTGCGTAGGGAATCTCTTCCGATGTCTTTGCTTTTTGTTGTGCTTGCAGGAGGTCAAATCCTCTGCCTTTTTTCAATGTTGCAATTTTCCCTGATGGTAAAGTAATTTTTTTTGTCATTTTTTATCTCCTCTTAAATTTTTGTATTCAAGTTTGGTTTTTATGTTGTTCAAAAAGTGTTCAACAGGCTCGTAATTAAATTTTTATGGTCGGGGGAATATAAAGTTACCATGTTGATATTTTTGAGAGCCTTTAAAACGATTCTATGAGTTTTAAGGTTTCATATTTTTTTCGGGTTGTTATATCAATAGGGGTGTAAGGTGTGCCACAGGCAATTAAAGCCAATGCTAATGCCCAAAATCTGTCGGCGTGTCCGTTTACTTCGGAAGTCTCGGCATCAAAACGAATATTGCCGGCTTTGGTTGTTGTTTTGCATATTGAGTGTAAATCTTCTCGGATATCGTGTTCGGCAGGAATAACAACTTGCTTATCTTCAAAATTGGTACGGAGATTATATGCCATTTCCTCTTTTGATTTGTTGGTGAACATAACTGCTTCCACACGATATTGCCCAAAATCTCTGACAGCTTGCTCTGCTAATTGCATACCTATTCCCGTACTATCAATACAACACCTTCTTAATTTCGGATGTTTCAGAATTTCTGAAATTATCTCGTATTGGATATGGAACGGAGTCTTTTCAAGAACTTTAACTTTTCTTGTGTATTTATTGTTTTCAAACCTTTCAATACACCATATAACCGTTAAGTCTTTTCTTCTTCCGATGTCTATTCCGACATATAAATCGCCTTTTATTTCCTCAAGCGATTTTAGAACATCGGTTGATTCACAAGTTGAAATCAAATCATAAGGTAAGAATGCACACGCCTCATCAATTGCAATACAACAGTATTCTTGAAACCAAGTATAGTCATCAAAACAATCTCTGCATTGTTCATCTAACCATGCCTGTCGTTCCTCTTGAGTCGTTTCTCTTCCGTAGATTTTATCAACTAATCCTTCATCAACTGCGAGTTGGATTGGGACTTTGTGATGACTCCAATTCAGTTTTCCTTTTAGGACTTGATCGATGAATTTATAATATAAGCAATTCTGCCCGTTGTGTGTAGATAATATCCTGAGCGGATAACCCCATGTAATACATGGTCGTGCCGCTTTCCATAACTCCATGGGTGATTTGTGAAAGGCGAATTCATCAAGTACAACTTTTCCTCCCTTTGAACGGAATCCTTTAGGGTTTGAAGAAAGTGCGTGAATTTTTGTACCGTTGTTAAATTCAATTACAAATGCCTTTATATCTTTATCGTTATCGATAATTACTTCACCCAATGATTTTGCCGCTACATTGAAAAGTTTTGTCCATTGTTCGCAATAATCAATGTATTCTCGTGCGGCAGATTCATCCGCCGATGAAAACCAAACGGCAGGAACTCGCTTATAAACACAGTCCCTTACGTCTTCATAACTTTGTACATATGTCGCTCCTATTCTTCGGGATTTTTCCCAAATTTTTACTTTTGATTTGTCGTTCAACCACCGTAATTGATACGGCAGGAAGAACGACTTTTTATTCACTTTCATCATTGTTTTCGTTATCGTTTTGTGGAATACCTAAAATCTCTTCTTCAATTCTTGCAATTATTTCAGGGGTTAAACCTTTCTGAACAGGCTTAGCCTTACTCATTGCAATAACATCTTCGTAACTTTTAACTTTGCCAAACATCGGGAGCAAACGGCAAAACGCATAAAATCTTCCGGGATTAACATCTTCTCCTGCTTCCATATCAAGAGTTATGTCTTTCATTATTTTTCGTGCGAATTCGTATAATTCCTCGTGAAATGCAGTTTTAGACTGCGTATATTGACGTCTTCTCGTATCCCAATCGAACTGCTCTTTCCAATTCATAACTGTTTTTCTGTTGAGTTTCAGTTCTTTTGCGATAGTGTCGATGTTTTTTAATTTGTAGACAAATAGATGCTCGGCATCATTTATTAAATAATCTTTGTTATTCAAGTTCTGACTCCAAGTTTTTAATTTTAGTTTCGAGTGTTTTCATTTCGGTTTGCACTTCGTTTAATCTTTTCATTGTTACGAGTGCTTTTTCCGTATCCAATTTAGAGATTTCCTCATACGGATTAAGAAGTGAACGAAGAAGAATAACCAAGCCGGAGCCTTCAGTATCTAATGTACGAAAGTTCTTTTTTGATTCTGCGAGCATACCTTTGAGTTGAAGTCTTTCCGGATTCATGGATTCACCTCACGTTTCAAAATCGGACACCATAAGTTGTTGTCAATCTTACTTTCAATTCGTGAAAGTAATGCCGCATGGTATTGGTTAGTCTCAAGCAAGTCTTTTAAGATTTCAAAATTATTCTGAATAATTTTTTCAAATGCTTTCACTTGAGATTGGTGGTAAATGTACCAAATTGCAAAAATGAGAGCAGGGAAGCCGACATTTTCAATAAATGGTGATAATTCTTGTAATAATTCCATATAACTCCTTAATTTGTTGTGCTTGGAAAGAAAAGGGGCTGCGAAACCGTAAAAATACGGATCGCAACCAAATAGTAAATTAATGTGTGTTGGGGATATGTATGTGTATTCAGTTTACCTTTGTTTTTTTGTTCTTTTCAACAGACAAAGGTTAAAGAAATTTGCCTGTCAAAAAGTCTTAACCTTTGACCGTTGATAAAGTCTGAAGAGCAAGTTTATAGTGGGAGTACACAGTTTTTTATTACCCCAAAATTAAGAAGGTTTACACATGAAGTATTTTGAAGTTTTCAAAGCCGGCGTTTATCCGCAAGGCAAATTTACCAAAAAGCAGATTGCAGAAATTGCATCAAATTATGATCCAACATTCTGCGAAGCTCCTATTACAATCGACCATCAACAATCCGGCCCTGCATACGGTTGGGTTCAAGATGTAAAAGCAGAGAATGACAAGTTAAAAGTATGCTTTAAAGACGTGCCGGAAGAGTTCGAGCAAGAAGTTAACGCAGGGAAATATAAGAAAGTTTCCGTTGAGTTATACAGAAATCTTGAAGGCAAAGGTGCA
>JAGBOW010000142.1 GCA_017633675.1 bacterium
CAATGCGCCGTCATTAAATGTATAAACAGTCTTTGTGAAATCCGCTACAGCAGGCGGAACAGGAACTGTCATGCCAAGCAGCTGATTATAATAGTTAGCAGATTCATTGGATAAAACGGTCCTCTGTTGGTTGACCTGCTGACCTTCATATTCGGTATTTGTTTTCCTTGCAGTCAAGCCTAAAAATCTTGCCTGCGAAGCTGACATACCCATGACTTGTTTCCTTTCAATTTTTGTTTCCAGTATCATGCATGTCGGCAACATGGATTTAAAACTTTAATTTTCTATCCTGTTTTGTTAAGAATTTGTTACAATTCTTGAAAAACATTAAATCGTTTGAGCAATAAGTTTTTTACATAAAGTAGTTTTAATATGATTTTACCGAGAACACAGCACCTATCTGACTTTACTATCCGAATGTCTTGAATGTAGATTCGGTATTCTTTTCAATTACTTTTTGTACTGCATCCATTTCTGTCTGAATTGCTTCTTGTTCCGTATCTAATTGTTTCAAACGTAATTCCAAATTCTTATCTTCATTTTGAATAATTTTTATCTTAGCGTTAGTTTCCTGAATTGTTTTATCATACAAAGCTTTGTCATATTCATATTGATTCATGGCATCATCATATTTAGCCTGATCGGTAAACGTATTGGTTGTTACGGCATAAGTTACCTGATCGTCTTCATCAGGGTGCAACGTAATGTTGATTATTCTGCCTGTTGCATCTTGTTCAAATCTTGCTTTAATTCCTTTAAATTCTTCGGTTTCTTTTGCCGAACCTATCGTATAACAGTTAATATATGTTAATGATGATGCATTTTCATCATAAATTGCATTTACCAAATCGGTATACTTGTAAAAAAACGGTTCCCAATCACCTGATGTTGTATTCTGTATATATCTTACAAACCAGCTGTCATTACCATATTTTTTATTTAGCATATCTATATATTCATTTTCTTCGTCTTTTAAATTATTTAATTGTAACGGTGAAAGTGTTTTTAAATATTCATCATTATCAATATAATCCTGACTTCCTATTATACCAAGTTCACGTAACTTACTTGCACCAACCAGATATCCGTCATCTAGTGCTTCTCTTAAATCTATCTCTACTATTTCCTTCAATTTCGCTTTATATTCATCACTTTTAGCGGTTTTCTCTCCAGTGGTAAGACTTCTATCCTTCCAAGCTTTTATTGTATCACTCAATAAATCAACCAGTTTTTGTTGAATAGGTTTTCCTCCCAGCATATTCGCAATACTATCCATTATGGCACGATCACCGCCCATACCACTAGCAGTAGGTGTAGTCCAATATTTTCCGGTATCCGAATTGTTTGTATCTGCTACAACTACTTCAGTACCGTCTGTTGCATAATATGTACCCTCAGGTAACATATGATACAGAACATGAGCAATATGTTGAAGTTGATTACCCGTTTTTTCTAAAGCGTGTGTATAACAACCGCCTGCTGTTCCTTTTGTAAATTCGTTATATAAAGTTTTTCCTTTTAAATCCGAAGAAAGTAAAGTGTTAGTAACACGGTTTGTACGTGCTGCAACAAGACTGAAATCATTTGTCCAGGAGGACGTATAACTAATAAGATACATACCGTTCGGTTGAGCTGTCATAGACGTAATTGAATTTGTCAAAGCACCGTCATTAAATGTATAAACAGTCTTTGTATAATCGTTTGGAGACGGAGGAACAGGTACGGACATGCCAAGCAGGTCATTATAATAATTTGCAGTTTCATTACCCAACACTGTTCTTTGTTGGTTGACCTGTTGTCCTTCATATTCTACGTTTGTCTTTCTTGCAGTCAAGCCAAGAAATCTTGCCTGCGAAGCCGACATACCCATGACATGTTTCCTTTCAAATACAGTTTCCTATAACATGTCTGTCGGAATATTAAATAAATATCTTTAATATATTTCAATAAATTTTAAAAAATTGTTACATTCTTAGAAAGCGGACTATTTACATCTCACTGCAAAACTTCCTGTTTTTTAAACTGCATTTCATAAAGAGCTTTGTAATGACCGTCCTGAATATTCATCAATTCTTCATGCGTACCCAATTCAACAAGTTCACCTTCATTTATTACAGCTATTCGATTTGCATTTTTAATTGTTGACAATCTGTGCGCAATTATAAACACTGTTCTGTTTCTCATCAAATTGTCCATAGCTTTTTGTACGATTGCTTCGGATTCATTATCAAGAGCGGAAGTTGCTTCATCAAGAATAACAATAGGAGCGTTTCGTAGCATTGCACGGGCAATAGCAACCCTTTGTCTTTGTCCTCCGGATAAAGTCAGCCCTCTTTCACCGAGCATTGTATCTATACCATTCGGTAATTCCTCAATTGTTTCTTCCAAATGTGCGGATTTTATTGCTTGTTTAAGTTCTTCATCACTTGCATAAGGATTACCCATCATAATATTTTCTTTTACGGTACCTGAATACAAGAAGTTATCTTGAAATACCATCGAAATATTTTTTCGCAATGATTTCAAAGTAAATTTTCTGATATCTATACCATCAATTGTAATACTTCCCGATTTTACATCATAAAATCTGGGTAAAAGATTTACCAACGTTGATTTACCGCCTCCGGAATTTCCGACAATTGCCAAAGCTTCATTTTTACTGACTGATAAATTAAAATCTTTTAGTACAGGATGTTCTTCTATATATTCAAAATCTACATGATTAAAGTTTATAGAATTGTAAAATCCATTAAGTTCAACAGCATTTGGGGAATCAACAATTTCCGGTTTCAAATCAAATAATTCAAATACACGTCCGAGCGCCACAAACAAATTTTGTATACCGGTTAAAGTATTTCCAAGTGTTTTGACAGGTTTATATAATAACAACAATGACGTAACAAATGATGCAAACGAACCTGCTGTCATTTCTCCGGAATTAATTAAATATGTACCTACTCCCAAAACAGTTGCAATACCGACAGATGCAATCAAATACATTATAGGTGACATCCAGCCTGAACGTTTATATAAAGACATATTTATTTTAAAACTATCCCAAGTTTGCTCTCTGAAATATTTTTCCTGTCTGTCCTGAAGTTCATAAGCTGCCATGACTTTATTTCCGGAATATGTTTCATTAATATTTGTTGTAATATTTCCGCCAATAACCATATTTTTGTTTGAAGCTTCTTTAATTCTTTTTCTTATTAATGCAACAGGAACAAATGCAACACAAAGAACAATAACACCTATAATAGCAAGTTTCCAAGAACTGAAAAGCATTACCGCAATTAAACCTAATGCTCCGAAAACACTTGTCGTAATAGTTTTTATCTGATCAACAATACCTGCAGATGCAGTCTGAGGATCACCCATATATCTCGAAATAATAATACCCGATGAATTTTCGTCAAAAAACTGCGGATGCATGTGAATTAATCTGTGAAACAAATCAAATTTCACATCATTAGTAATCCTCTGAGATGTCCATGTGGAAAGATATCCGTTTAAATATCTTAAAAGTCCTTGAAATCCTGCAAACAATACAACAGCTATCGGTAAAAGTTTTGCCATTTGCATACTATAAATAACAAAATTGTGATTAAATAAAGTAAATTCAAGGTTTTTACCGCCAATAACATAATCCATATACGGCTTTAGAGCAAATGCCGTAACCCCGTCCAATAATCCCAAAGGAATTGCAACTAAAAATCCCAAAGTTATTCTGAACCAGTAAGGTTTTATATAAGGCCAGATTCTTGATAATAGCCATCCGTATTTAAATGAGTTTTGTGCTGTTGTTGTACTTAATTTCATATCTTCTCCACTATACCCGTATAGTATATATCAAAAATACAGAAATTACAGCGCAAAAATTTTCATTCAGGAGTTTTAAATAAAACATGCTAATTGGAAGTGTCAGCAATAATATAAACAGTCCCAAATACTCACCCCCGTCATTCAAAGGCAATCCGATAAAGTTTTATTCATGCAGATTAAACTTGGCGGAGGATATTGTTGAATTTGTCGAAGAAAACAGACATTTATGCAATGAATTAGCCGATGGCATGCCAGCAGAACAAATACAGGCTTTAAGCTCTTTATACAGGGAACATTTGGAAGAGAATTACAGGATATTTTTTGAACATTTAAAACCTTCCTGCAGAGAAATTGTTAAAAAATTAACGGAACTCCCGACTTATGACAAATTTGTCATACCTTTTACAACAGACTTAAAACCGTCAGAACTTCAGCATCTTTACGAATTAGCATCAAAAAGAGATGTAAGCGGTGAAATGCGTATACCGGGTGTTACATTCAATTATTTTTCACAAATTCCCGAAGAACGTTTAAAAATGCTGGAACCTTTAATGCTTTCAAAAAATGATATGGGATTATGGAATTATAGTCCGAGTTTTATTCTGCAACTTGATAAAAACTTCAGTGATTATCAAATAAATGTTATGTCACAATTGGCAGATTGTCATGTAAACGGTATGAATTTACGGCAAATCGCAGAAAATCCGTATATAAATCACGAAAAAACCATTGATAAAGCACGGGGGTTAAAACAACTTTTTGGCGATAAATTAAGAGAAATTGAGTTCTATTCCAACAGAAACGGAGAAAATTTTCTGAGTGTTGATATTCAACTTCCTCACACAGATGATAAACCCGATTATTTAAACTTCAGGCGTATGTTTTCATTACTTGATAATGACGTAAATCCCAAAGCAAAAAAAACGGAAATGACTGAAACAGACAGCTATATAAACAAAATATATGCGGATTTTACCAAAAAGATGCTTGTTTTTTCAGCAGAGGATTTGGAAAAAAGTATACAAAATGTAAAAAAAGCCGTTCCTGAGGCTGAAGAACACGAAATACTGAGAACAATGCAGAAATTAACTCAGTTTGCAGATTTTAATTCTTTACAAAACATTGCAAAATGCATAAATCATGAATTACATCCGTCAGGAGGAATAAATCCCTATTTTTACTATTTTAGCAAGAAAAAATATATATTTGATTTACCAAAATCAGATGACGGAATAAAATCATCTTTTGTAACAAAAGATGATATACACAGCAGAGATTTTAACAAATTATTAAAACGTGCTCAGGGAAGTGATATTGAATGGATTAACCTTGAAGGTTGGTCTGATGGTGTAAATTTGTTTACCGATAATGACAGTCTTACGGAAAAAACCATAAAAATATTAAAACGAGCGAAAAAACTTCAGGCGAAAAACGAAGATTATACATTCAATGATGCTCTCAGCTTGGTTCTTAACAAAGAAATCATTTCAGTAATGAAAAAATACGGTTACAAAGTTAAAACAATAACATCAGATACACCCGCAACCAGAGATGTTATACTAAATCAACTGCGTCCGGCTATTCCTACACAAAGTTTATTAAAGTCAACTGTTAAAGCAATTTCAAGCCACTATACAAACAGTACGACATCTAAGAAATTTAAAAAATTGTGTATGAGGATTGCAAAATACTATCAGGAAAATTTACAGGTTTATTCCAAACAACGAATGATAGACAGTTTGAAAGAATTAAATGAAATTATTTACAGACAAGCAAGAATAAACGGTGTAAGTTCCGAAAATGTATATTATGTATTGCCAAATGTTTTAGAAAGCGAATATAAGAGTTTTGAACTTATAACAAAAATGTATTGCAATTTATTTGGAATCTCTAAAGATAATATTATAAAGATCAATACGTTCAAAGATATAAACAATTACCCGAACAATTCCGTATTTGTAGTTCTGGACGATATTGTCGGTTCCGGTGATTCAATGACAAAATTCGGAGATTATAAACATTGCGCAAAATTAACAGATAAAAATAAACATATATTTTTCTGTCCCATAGCTGCCGCAAAAAAGGGAATAAATTACATAAATTCGGAAATAAAATATTTAGGACGAGAACAGAATGACATGACATTGTATATCTACCGAAACTTGTCGCAAAAGAGTAATATAGCAACAGAATTTATTATCAGTGATTTAACACCAAAGCTTAATACCGAAGTTTTAGGCTGTACGGGGCATGGTAATGCAAGTTTATGTCAGGTTTTTCCGTATATGGGCCCTGATAATGATTCTGTGCTTGCAAGCTATATTATAAAATTTTTTGTACCTGATGACAGATGTATAAAAAATAAATCAAAACTGCTTCCTGTAATTGAGGAAAATACATATTACTACGATATATTTGGTACGGATAAAGAACATATATTAACAGACGGAAAGCGGGTATACACTCCAAATCCTCCAAATAAACTGGTCTTATTTTGCAAAAAGATATCCGACTTTATATATACAAAAATTTAAAAAGCAATTATTTTTTATGGAGCGGAAGACGAGACTCGAACTCGCAACAACCTGCTTGGAAGGCAGGGACTCTAGCCATTGAGTTACTTCCGCACAAAGTACATTTCTAATATAATACAAAAAAAAATTTTTGCAAGTATAAAAAAGTTAGTTAAGTGAGGTAATTCGTTATTGGGTAGAATATTTTTCTAATTCTTAAGAATTAATTCTCTAACATGATGAAATTATAAAAAAACATTGTTATAATAACAATATAAGCTTGTTTGTATCCGGGCACTTTTTCGGGGTTGCGATAAGAGTTTTCTTAAAGCGGGTTCGGTCGAAAATACGGCAGGCTTATTCCTTTATTGAATAAAATTGAGTGAACCATAATTCCTCATTAAAAAAGTGTAAGTGTGGTGATTCTTTATCGGTTGTATATGTAAACAATATACTTGAGATATTTATTAAGAATAACTTTTCTACACTCACATATTTCCGTTTTTTATGTTATAATTGCCCCGTAGGAGAAAAAATTATGAGAAATGAAGTCAGAGCAAGCCATATTTTGGTCAAAACCAAAGAAGAAGCTGAAAATTTATTGCAGGAAATCAAAGACGGAAAAGATTTTGCAGAAGTTGCAAGAACCGTTTCACTATGCCCGTCAGGTCGTGATGGCGGTGATTTAGGATTTTTCAGACGCGGTGTTATGGTAAAACCCTTCGAAGATGCCGCATTTGAGCTTAAAGAAATGGGAGATGTTTCAAGTCCCGTTGAAACTCAATTCGGTTGGCATTTAATAAAACTGACGGGAATTATTGATGCCTGACCCGATTGAAACAGTCAGAAATTTTATGAAAAACGAGGAGATTAACTATCTTCTCGTTAATTCTACCAACAGGTTTTTGGTGGAATATTGTCCGTTAGAGGAAAATTCCCGCTATTTGTTAACAAATTTTTCTGGTTCAACGGGTGATGTTCTTGTTACGCCTGACAAAATATTCCTTTTCGTTGACGGAAGATACCACATTCAAGCTGATTTGGAAGTAAATCATGAAAAAATTACCGTTGTTAAACTTCAGACAGGTGAAAATTTTCTTGACGAACTTATTAAAAAAATTCCTGAAGAAGAAACATTAGGTGTATTTTCAAAGAAAAATTCTCAAAAAAGAGTTGATTATTTAAAAGAACATGGTGTCAAAATAAAATTACTTGACACAGATCCGCTCGACAAAAATATCGAATACGACAATTCAAATATTGTTCAGGTTGAGGGAGTTCCTGTTGAAGAAAAAGTTAAAAACATTGATAAAACAATTTTAATCACCAATTTGGAAGAAGTTTCGTATCTTTTTAATCTGCGTGATTTTTCACGGAATTATTCCTCAAAAATCAGAGGGAAAGCTATCATAATTAATGGCAGAGCAAGATTATCAGATGAAATTGATGATTTTGTTGAAAATTATAACGGTGAAATCTGGGTTGATAAATCGTCTGTCAACGCTTATGATTATGCACTTATAGGTGAAAAGGCAAGAATTTTAAAAGACAGCCCGATAAAGTTGATGAAATCGATTAAAACAGATGAAGAACTTGAACATTATAAGGAATGTTTCAGGCGCACTGATTTAGCGGTAAAAGCAATCAGGGAGTATATAGAAACCCATGACAATTTGTCGGAATTTGATGTTGCAGAGCAGCTTGAAAAAGAGTTTAAAAAATACGGTGCAAAAAGTTTGAGTTTCAAATCGATTGTAGCAAAAGACAAAAATTCCGCACTGGCGCATTATTCAAAATGTTCAAAAGATGAAATCATAAAAGACGGAAATCTTGTTTTGATTGATTGCGGAGCATATTATGAGCAGGGTTTGGCGACTGATATTACAAGAGTTTTTGTGAAAGGAACGCCGTCAAAACTTCAAATTAAGGTTTATACAACGGTTTTGAAGATGTTTTTGGGAGCATTTATGCAGCTAAGAAGCGGGGCAGCTAAGCAGCTAAGTGGTTTTGAAATTGATAATTGCACACGTGAGATCTATGCGCAGAACAAGATTGACGGTTTTGTATTTAATCACGGTTTGGGACACGGTATCGGAATAAATGTTCACGAATATCCGCCGAATTTGAGTAAAAACGAAATGGCAAAAGTTGAAATTAAAGACGGAATGTGCTTTACGATAGAACCGGGTTTATATAACGAAAATCATTTCGGGGTAAGATTAGAAAATTCCTGTTACATGAAAGACGGGAAAATTCATTCTTTCACAAAGATGAATTATGAAAAGAAACTTATAGATTTTTCACTTTTGACGGAACAGGAAAAAGAATGGTTGAAAGAATTTGAGGCAATTTAATGGAAATAACAAGCGTAAATAATGATTTAGTAAAAGAAACCGTAAAACTTCAACAAAAAAAATATCGGGATAAAACGGGAAAATTTCTTCTCGAGGGTAGAAAATGTGTTGAAGAGGCAATCTCGGCAGGGTTGGAAATTGAATATTTATTTATTGATGCAAAGTCTGATATTAGTGGAAAGTGGAAAGTTGAAAGTGGAAAATTAAATAACTTTCAATTTTCAACTTTCAATTTTCAACTCAATAAAATTATTTTCACCACCGAATCTGTCCTCAAAAAGATTTCCACAACTGATTCTGCGCCTGAAATGGTTGCGGTTGCATACAAAAAACAAATTAAAATGCCCAAAAACGCTAAAAAAGTTGTTCTTTTGGAAAACATAAAAGATTTGGGAAATTTGGGTACAATTTTGAGAACTTCGGTAGCTTTCGGGGTTGATGCGGTTATACTTTACGGAAAAGATTGTGCAGATATTTATAATCCGAAATGCGTTCGCTCTGCAGTCGGAAATTTATGGAAAATCCCAGTTGTTTATATTGAAAATTTTGAGGAATTAAAGAATACTTTTAATGACTTTGAACGTGTTGCGACTTTGCCGAGGGCAAAAAATTATTTGAAAGATTTTGAAGCGAAAGAACCTGTACTTTTGATGTTTGGTTCTGAAGCTGAAGGACTTTCTGATGAATTGATTGATTTTTCAACAAGAAGTGTAAAAATTGAAATGTCGGAAAATGTAGAATCCCTGAATTTATCAGTATCATGCGCAGTGGTGTTGTATAAGTTTTTATAAAAGCATTAATGCAATAAGGATTATCCTAAAGTGATTTTGGTAAAATTTTACTAAGACTATTCTATGTAAAGAACTTATCGCCCTATAGCCTTATTGCCTTATCGCCTTTAATAAAATTATCTTTTTTATGTTAGAATTTACTTATGGACTATCTTGAAATTTGGGAAAAAGCTAAAGAGGAGTTGAAAGAGATTGGGCTTCCGTACAGTATGTGGATTGAGCCTCTGCAACCCGTTTCGTTTGACAACAATAATATGCTCCTTGTTACGGCACACGCACTTGCCCCTCAATTAATAAAATCACAACACAATGACAAAATGCTTTCGGCATTAAAGCATGCTACAAATACTGATGCAAGCTACAAAATTTTTTATGATGAAGATTATGCTCAAAAATATCAAAAGGAAAAGAAAAAAGAACTTCTAACCAGAAAGAAACAGCCGACAAAAGAAGAAATAATGATGAATAATCTTGCTCAAATGCAGTCATCAGCAAATCTTAATCTCAAATATAAATTTTCAAACTTTGTTGTAGGCGAAAACAATCGTATGGCGCATGCCGTTGCCATGACTGTTGCACAAAACCCCGCAAAAAAATATAATCCTCTGTTCATTTACGGTGCATCAGGATTGGGGAAAACCCATCTTATGCAAGCAATCGGGCATTATATAATCTTCAACAAGCCGAAATTAAAAGTTAAATATATAAAAACGGAAGAATATTTCAACGAACTTATCAAAAATCTTCAAACAGGAGGAAATGATAAGACGAACAGAATGGATAAATTCCGTCAAAAATACAGAAACGTTGATGTCTTATTAATTGACGATATTCAGTTTTTGGAAAGCAAAACTTTCACTATGGAAGAAATTTTCCATACATTTGATACTTTACACAACAACAACAAGCAAATTGTAATAACATCAGACAGATTACCGAAAGATATTCCGACACTTCCCGACAGGCTCAGAACCCGTTTTGAAATGGGGATTATGGTTGATTTAACACCGCCTGATTTTGAAACAAGGGTGGCTATTTTGAAAAATCTTGCGGAAATGTCAGGGATTAATGCTGAATTTTCAGTTTATGAATATATTGCAAACAATTTTGTAAATAACGTAAGAGAACTGGAAGGAGCTTTTAACAAGGTTAGTGCATTTGCAGATATTGAAAAAACTGACCTGACTTTAGAATTTGCAAAAAAAGTTCTCAAATGCGAAGAACAGTCAAAACAAATTACAATTTTCGATATCGTTGAAAAAACGGCAAAATTTTATGAAGTTACGGTTGATGATTTTTTGAGCAGCGCAAGAAACCAAAAGGTTTCAAATGCCAGACGTGTTGCTGTTTATGTCGCCAGAGAATTAACCAAAATGAGCTTTGAAGCTATCGGAGAATATTTGAATAAGAAACATACGACAATGCTTTATTCTTACGACAAAATCAAAACGGATATGAAAACCGACAGGGAACTCGAAAATTCTGTCAAAGAAATAATAAAACAAATAAAAGGATAAATATTGCTTCCCTTGTAAAGATAAAGGAACCGCTAAGCGGTGAAGGAATTTAAGATGTACGACTACATAAAAGGTATTTTAACAAACAAATCAAATTCATCAAAAGGAATTTTTCTTACCGTTGAAACAGGCGGAATAGGTTATCTTTTGGAAACAACTTCAAGAGATTACAACAATGCTCCTGAGGGTGAAATCAAAATTTATACCGTACTTCTTCACAGAGAGGACAAAATGAGCCTTTGCGGATTTTTGCAAAAAGAATCAAGAGATATTTTCAACATTCTGACTTCCGTTTCGGGTGTGGGTTCAAAAATGGCGCTTACACTTTTGGACGAATTTGAGACCTCCGAACTCATAGGTTTTGTAATTGAAGGAAAATTTAAAGAACTCACAAGGGCAAAAGGAGTTGGCCCGAAACTTGCTCAAAAAATTATTCTTGAACTTAAAGATAAACTAATGAATTATCAAACAAAAGAACCCATAAAAATTACAACCGTATCAAAAGTTGACGATAGTGCCGTAAATGATGCTCAGACAGTTTTAATATCTCTCGGATATGAAAGAAAAGAAATTCAAGATGCAATATCTAAAGCACTTTCCTCAATTAACAGCACCACATCTGCCGAAGAAATTTTGAAAGAGGCTTTAAAAATTTTATCAATATAAAATATATAAATAACTATAGGAAATAGGAATTCGCTATTGACAGTTATTATGACATTATCCTGCCAGCATCATTTCCGCTAAAATTACAAAAAATGTGGCACTGACCATTGCCGGACCGAACGGCAGATAGGTTCTGTTTTCCGGTTTTTCTCTTAAATTTTTGAAAATAAATATACATGTTGCACCGCCCAAAACCGCTAAAATTATCGAACAAACAATATATAATGCTCCGATTTCCATACGATTTTGGAATAAGCAGAATAAAACTGCAAAAACAGCAAAAGAAACAAATGATATTAAAGTTTTCCAATCTTTATTACATATAAGACCTTTTATAAATATCGGTAAATATATAAGCACTTGAATAACCGCACTCAAAATTAATACAAAAATCAGCTGATACCAGCCGAAAAGTGCCCCCATGCCTGCAGCGATAAGAGTATCACCTTCCCCGAATGCTCTTGTTCCGGCAACAAGATAACCTAACCTTGCAAAAATTTCCATTATAATCACACCGGCTAAAGCTCCAAGAACAGAACTTGTTAAAGGATTTTCAAGCCATGACATTGACGGTAAAGTATACCCTGGCATTAAATGATGCATCTGCCAAACCGCAAAAATCGTTTTGCCGACTGCATACAATATTGAAACTCCGATTAGAGAATATGTATGAACATCAAAAACGACCTTTTCTTTTATATCTGTTCCCGCAATTATTATCAATAATGCCGAAATTATCCACATAAACAATGTATCAAGAGTTATACCAAAATACATAAATTCAAGTGTAAAAATTATCCCTGTCAGAATTTCAATTATAGGATACTGTATACTTATATGTTCTTTGCAAAATCCGCATTTCCCTCTCAAAAATATGTATGAAAGAACGGGAATATTATGCCACCATTTTAATTTATTACCGCATTTAGGACATTTTGAAGCCGGAAAAACAATCGATTCTCCGCTCAAAGCCCTTAAAATACAAACATTTAAGAAACTACCTATACAAAGTCCTATTATCAATACAAAAATTAAAACCGTTATTAATATTGCCATTTTATCCTTCTCCTTGTGATGTTAAAATTTGATACATTATATTCAGAGCTTTTTTTATTTTTCTTGAAACCTGCATTTGAGATATATTTAAATTTTTTGCGATTTCAATTTGCGTAAAACCTTCAATATAACTCCATTCAATAATCTTTTTTAAATCTTCCGGTAATTGCGCCAATAAATCCGTCAAAAGCAATTTGTTTTCATACAAACCAAATTCGTCTTTATATTCCGAATAGGATACCTTATCAAGTAACGAAAAATCTTCTTCTTCATCATTAATCTGGTCAATTGATATCGTTAATTTGTTGGAAATTAATTCCAAAACTTCTTCAACTTTTTCCTGTTCAACGGAAACTATTTCGGCAATCTGCTCGGCAGACGGCTTGTTTACACCCTGCAGTCTTAAATCCTTTATGGCATTTGTAACCTTAAAAACTAATTCCTGCAAGGCTCTTGGAGCTCTGACAATAGGTACGTTATCTCTTAGATAATGCAAAATCTCACCTCTGACAAAATAAATTGCATATGTTTGAAATTTTGTATTTTTGTCGGGTTCGTATAAATCAATCGCCTTTATAAGCCCCAAAGTTCCGACCTGTATTAAATCTTCAAAAGTCAAACCGCTTGTAACCGTTATGTTTGATGCGACTTGTTTAACTATATACATTGTATCTTCAACAATTGAAAGATACAGAAATCGTTTCTTTTTGGCATCAACACATTCACGATATGCTAAAATTTTATTCTCTATTTTTTCCGAATTGTTATCCAAGTTCTGCCTCTCTAAAGTTATAATAACATAATTTTTATGTTTATGCTAATATTTATTTAAGGAGCAGAAATATGATTACAATAAAAGATGTTGAACATGTTGCAAAACTTGCAAGATTAGAGCTTACGGAAGATGAAAAAGAACTTTATACAAAACAATTGGGTGATGTATTAAAATATGTCGATCAGATGAATGAAGTTGACACATCAAATGTTAAACCAATGACACAGGTTATAGATTTTTATAATGTTATGAGAGATGATGTTGTTTGTCAGGAAATTTCAAAAGAAGCATTGATGGCAAATGCACCCGAGGAAGAAAACGGCTTCTTCAGAGTGCCGAAGATTAATTAAGTGAGTTGTGAGAAGTGAAAGGTGAAAAGACCTTTAAGTTCGCTTCGCTCAAGAATTTTATATTTTGTTTGTGTAGCAAACCGATAAGAACTTTTCACATTTCACTTCTCACTTTTCACTATGGCTAGTATTGATTACGCAAATACGAGGATTTTTTTATGACCAAATATATTTTCATAACAGGCGGTGTTGTAAGTTCTTTGGGAAAAGGAATTATTGCCGCATCTTTAGGAAGATTGTTGAGGGCAAGAGGTTTTTCGGTTATTAATCAGAAATTCGACCCTTATATAAATGTTGATCCGGGAACTATGAGCCCGTTTCAGCATGGAGAAGTTTTTGTTACCGATGACGGAGCGGAAACCGATTTGGATTTAGGGCATTATGAAAGATTTACGGATACTTCTTTGGGAAAATATAATAATGTAACTTCAGGCAGCGTTTATCAGCACGTTATCAAAAAAGAAAGACGCGGAGATTATTTAGGTGCAACCGTTCAGGTTATTCCGCACATTACAAACGAGATAAAATCAAGAATTAACGGGGCAACAAAACAGTTTAAACCCGATTTTCAGTTAATAGAAATCGGAGGAACAGTCGGCGACATCGAAAGTTTACCGTTTGTTGAGGCAATAAGACAATTTAAAGCAGAAGCAGGAATAGGTAACGCAATTTCAATCCATTGTACATTACTTCCGTATCTTTCGACATCAGGCGAACTTAAAACAAAACCATCACAGCACAGTGTAAATGTTTTAAGAAGTTATGGTATTCAACCTGAAATCCTTGTCTGCCGTACAACAAGACCTATTCCGAAAACAGAGAGAGAAAAACTTGCGCTTTTCTGCTCAGTTCCGAAAGAGGCGGTAATAGAATGCCGTGATATGAAAAGCATTTATGAAGTTCCTTTGGCTCTTGAAACTCAAAATATGGCAAAAGTTGTGCTTGATATGTTAAGAGTTGAGGACAGAAAGGCCGATTTGAAAGCTTGGGAACAACTTGTTGAAAGAATTAAAAACCCTAAAAAGACAGTAAAAGTTGCTATTGCAGGAAAATATACTAAACTGTCAGATGCATACATATCAGTCGTGGAATCATTGAAACATGCAGGCTACGCAAATGACTGCGCTATAGATATAAAATGGATAAATTCAGAGGATTGTATTGACGGAAAAGAATGTAAAAAACTTTTGAGTGATGTTCAGGCAGTCGTTGTTCCGGGGGGATTCGGCGTAAGAGGGATTGAAGGTAAATTGAATGTCATAAAATATGCAAGAGAAAATAATCTGCCGTTTTTGGGCTTGTGTTTGGGAATGCAGTGTGCTGTTATTGAATACGCAAGAAATGTTGCCGGTTTGAAAGGGGCAAATTCGGCGGAATTTGATGAACATGCAGAATACCCCGTAATTGATTTGATGCTGGAACAAAAAAATGTTCAGGGTTATGGCGGAACAATGAGATTGGGAGCTTACGACTGTGTATTAAAAAAAGCTTCAAAGGCTTATAAGGCATACGGAAAAGAAAAAATTTCAGAACGCCACAGACACAGATATGAAGTCAATAACGAATATCTTCAGCAAATCGCAGATGCAGGATTGGTATTTTCGGGAATGTCACCTGACGGAATGCTTGCGGAAGTTGTGGAATTACCAAAACTTGACTGGTTTGTGGCATGCCAGTTCCACCCCGAATTCAAATCCCGTCCCGACAAACCGCATCCGCTGTTTAAGGGTTTAATTGATGCTGCAATAAAGGGAAAATAGCATGAATAAGATTCTGAATTTAAGTATTGAAAAAATCTTTGTGATACTTGCAATATTTTTTGGATTTTTATATGTGTTAATTCTTCCGCCATTTCAATCTGTAGATGAGGGAAATCACTTTTTCAGAACATATCAAATATCCGAAGGCAGGTTTGTTTCCGTAAATATTGCTCCTGATAAAAAAAATGACAGCTTTGATGTGGGTGATTATATTCCGTCAGCATTGCAAAAATATTATTCAAATTATATTCCGCTTATAAAAAATATTGATATGAAACAAAATATAAGTAATATCAAAAGAGATTTTTCGATTAAAATTGATAAAAATGATAGAGTATTCACACCATTTGCAAATTCATCTTTGTACTCTCCAACATGTTATATAGGGTCTTTAATAGGTGTTATATCTGCCAAAATATTTACAAATAACCTTGCATTAATATATTATTTCGGTCGTATTAGCGATTTATTGTTTTATTGTCTGCTTGTATTTTGGGCAATAAGAACTATCCCTTTTTATAAACTGCCATTAATGCTTCTTGCAATATGCCCGATGTCATTGTCACTTGCGTCATCATACACATCTGATGTAAGTGTTTTGGGATTCAATTTTTTATGGGTTGCTTATATTTTAAAATTTATCACACAAGATGAAAAAGATATAACAAAAACAATTATACTGACTTTGTTAGCTATTTTGATTACATTCTCAAAATCATACATATTTATATTACCATTATGCTTTTTAATTTCACCAAAAAGATATAAAAATATAAAAAATTATGTACTGTCAATGAGCTGTATTGCTTTTTTTATAATATTAAGCGGAATAATATGGTGCATCATCTCAAAAGGACTTACTTTAAATATGAATGATATGATTGCAGATCCCGAAAGGCAAATAGCTTTTATAATATCACATCCGATAAAATACATTTGGATTATGATAAAAACATTTTTTGTTAAAAGCCCGAGAATATTAATTACAATGATTGGTGTCTTGGGCTGGCAAGATACAAAACTTGATTGGAGTACATATATTCTCTATCCGATACTTATGTATTTTGCAATCTTTTCGGATAATTATAAATTTATATTAAATAAATGGCAAAAAACATTAATTTTAACAACATTCATATTAGGCTCAATTTTAACATATACAAGTCTTTATGTAATGTGGACACCTGTAGAAAACAATCTTATACTCGGATTAAACGGTAAGTATTTTATTCCTATGATGTTACCGTTCTTATTGCTGTTTAAAAAAGAACATTCAAAATACGACAATGAAAAAATTACGATATTTGTACTTATAGCTGTTTTGTTAATTCTTTTTACAAGTGAATTATCATTATTACACAGATTTTATAATATTACTCCGCAATTATATTACAAAATTTGATAACAAAAATTCCGATAAATTCATGACCTTCGGTGCATTTTTTTTGCGGAATAATCCTTGTTTTAATCCCAAAATACAGGAGGGACAGGTGGTTATAACATAGTCTGCACCTGTATTTATTATATTTTTTGCTTTTTTATCCGAAATTGATTTTGAAATTTTAGGATTTTTTAAAGCAAATTCTCCCGCAAAACCGCAACAATCGTCAAATCCTTCCAATTCGATATATTCGACATTTTCGCAATTCTCAAACAATTGTTTTATAAAATCAGTATTTTCAAGGTGGCATGGTTTATGAAAGGTAACTTTTATCGGTTTTTCGGACTTAAACTTCATTCCCGATATAACCAAAAGTTTACCAAGAGAAAGAAATTTATCAAGTTTAAAATTGAAAGTTGAAAGTTGAAAGTTATTTAACTTTTCACTTTCCACTTTCCGATTTCCACTGTTAAAATACCCCTTTAAAGTACTTTCACAGCTTGCACAATCCGTTAAAATATAGTCAAAATCACAATCCATAAGTTTTAAATTATGTTTTTTGACTTCTTCATATCTTTCAAGGTTTCCGCTTGATAAAAACGGTATTCCGCAACAATCAAAATCACGCTCTATTATTTCAATATTCGGAAATTTTTTTAAAAGTTCTCTTGTCTGA
>JAGBOW010000143.1 GCA_017633675.1 bacterium
AGATGATAGAAGGTACTGTTGCACATGTTCCGCCGCAGGGCGGAAGAAAACATCCGCATCAGGAATTTATTGAAATTGACACAAGTAACGTTCTGTTCATTGTTGGCGGTGCATTTGTCGGTTTGGATAAGATTGTTGAACACAGGACAAATGACGGAACATCAGTCGGTTTTGGCGCAAAATCTCCCTTAACCCAAATTGAAAAAGAAGCAGCCGCAGCGAAGATGCTCAAAAAACTTCAACCGGAGGATTTGTTAAAATTCGGTATGATTCCTGAATTTATCGGACGTATTCCTGTTTATGCCGTTCTTGATCAATTGAGTGAAAAAACTTTGAAAATGATTTTGACAGAACCCAAAAACGCTATTGTAAAACAGTATAAATGTTTGTTGGAAATGGACGGGGTTGATTTGGAATTTGAGCCTGATGCGATTGAACTAATTGCGCAGGAAGCCATCAAACGTAAAACCGGTGCAAGAGCTTTGAGGTCTATTGTTGAAGAAATCATGCTTGATATAATGTATGATGTTCCTACAAAAGCCGATATGAAAAAACTTGTTATAACGGGAGATATGGTTAAAAATCGCAACAATGCCGAAGTTGTAAAACTTCCGACAAGTAAAGATAAAGAAATAAGTGCTTAATTAGTGAGAAGTGAAAGGTGAGAGGTGAAAAGACCTTATCGGCACTTCGTGCGTAATTATAATTTGTTTGCGTAAGCAAACCGAAATGAACTTTTCACTATTCACTTTTCACATTTCACTTAATAGCATACAAAAAATTATAAAGAACCCTGATTTTATAATCATTCAGGGTTTCTATTGTATTATATATTTCGGTTTTTAAATCTTTTATATCTGCAAAGGATTTGTTATTGAAAAGGTCGGAGATTTCAATATTAAAAACTTCGCTTAATTTTTCTATGTTTTGAATAGTAGGAAAAGTTTGTCCGCTTTCAATTCTGAGGATAGATTTCGGATTAATATCCAAAAGTTCAGATAAATATTCTTGCGTCCATTTTCTTTCTTTTCTTAATTCTCTGATTTTTCTGCCAAGCAAAACTTTTGTTTTATTCATCTTAACCTCTCTAAAATTCTAAAATATTAATATATTTCTTTAATGAACCAGCATATAACATTTATCAGATTTAAAGGCTTGACATGTCCTAAAAGGTGTGTTATCATGTAACATGTAAATAAATTTATGACATGAGGTGTATTATGAAAAATAAAAATTTTGGATTTACTTTGCCGGAAGGTGCTACGCACGTAGAAACTTTGAAAGATAATCGTAAACTTGCTTTCACTCTTGCGGAGGTTTTGATTACATTGGGGGTAATCGGAGTTGTTGCGGCGATAACTTTACCGTCATTTATGGAGAATGTAACGGAGAGAGTTAACTCTGAACGACAGGCAAATATTGCTCAGAAAATTACCCAAGCAATGGAGCATATGAGAGCACATGGATTATTAAACACCCAATATTCCTCCTCAGAAAGTTTTGTTGATGAACTTCAAAAATATCTGAAAATAGCAAAAAGATGTGACAGTGAACATATTGCAGATTGTTGGCCTACTGATATAGTTACAATGTCGGACGGAGAGGAATTGGAAGTTTCAAAAGCTAAAACAGGTGCAAATTTATCATTATCGACTGAAACAAATAATGTTGGTTTGATATTATCTGATGGTGCATCAATAATTCTAAATTACAATCCTGCATCAGAAACAATTGATGTCGGAACAGCAGTATACGAATTTCCCGAAGGCGGAAAAAGTTTGCCTGTAGGTGGCGGTAAAACAAAACAATTTCCTTACACAACGACTGTAACGGGTGCGATAGATTTTGTCATGGACGTAAATGGTTCAAAAAAGCCTAATAGTGAAGTCAATACAAGCAACAGAGATATCAGAAGTTTCAAAATTGCATCATTCAGCAAAGGTGAATTATCATGTGAAGAAAAAGGTGGTTTTGAAGTCCTTGATGTAGGTTGTGTAATATATGCAGGTAAGCTTTCACTAAATGATGCAGTACAAACTTGTCTTGATATGGGGGGACATTTATCTAAAAATTTCGAATTAGTTAAAATGAATTTGCATAGAGGTAATTGTTGGACTTCAAATGATCCTATGACTAGTTTAACAGGACGATATTGTAGTTGTTATAATTGTAGTAATACATCAGGTTCAAATGGTGATCAAGTTTATAATACTTATTGCGTAATAAATTAAGGAACGTATGGTGCGATATTTCGCACCGAATAATAAATTTGGGCATTTGGGGTCGATATTGTTATGCAACAATTTTGGTGCATCAAAACGACGTACCCCACTCTCTTTATTCCCCGATACGGACTTATCGCCCTATCGCCGTTTAAAATCTGTAGACTAATGTCTTTTGATTTTATAAAAACCCTCCGTCACTTCGTGCCACCTCCCTTACAAGGGAGGTTTTTACCCTATATTTACGTTAAAAGACTATTCATCTAACCCTCTATCCTTTAATTTTGCCTTTAAAAAGTGTACTCAGGGATTACAAACGGTTCATTATTTGCATCTTTGTCAACAAATTCAAGATAATATTTCATCGCAATGTCTTTTGCACTATTATAAAATTCATCATCAATAAATTGCCTATACATTGGTGTTCTTTCACCCGAATAGTTGCCCAAAACATTTGCAAATTTTTCAATAACCGATTTGTCTGAGCCTCCACCATAAGCTTTTGTCTTGGCATCAGTACCTGACGGTCTGATTTCGATATATTTATCCGAAAATTCAAGATATGTTCCGTCCCCGACAAATTTTATCGAAATCAAATTGTCAAAATTAAGATCTTTAAATGTGTCGTTTAAAACCGATTTTACATCATTTAAAGTCATTTTATTTTCTTTAACGGCAATAGCCATAGTCAGATAAAAAAGGTCGTTTTGGGTGCGTTTCGCTTCTCCCGCAACCTTATCCGCCTTGAGTTTATTAATATCAGGCTCTGATTCGTTGTAATATGCGATATCAACCCTTGTGTCAAACCTTCCGACAATATTATTTTCATCAAATATTTTGATTAAATAATCCGACAAATATTCACCGTTTAATTTTGAAACAAGCGAAGATGCAACGATTATCGCCTCTGTTGCGCTTTTTTCTCTCATTGCAACGGCACATCTGCCATGTTGTGATTTGATTAAATCTTCACAGCCCATAATCATTCCGCCCGATTCTTCTCCGCCAAAAATCAAACGGGGATTTACACCAAGATTAATCGAATTCCCAAATACATCATCAACGCAAACTTCCTTTTCAGGTGAATTTTTCAGTTTTAATTCAACTTTTTTCATAATATTTGCAATTTCTTTGAAACCTACGGGCACATTCACAACCTTAACCCCCTGATTTTTCGCCCATTCGTCCCATGATAGGGCTGATGCGGTAGTTTTAATCATAAATCTGGGGTGGTTATTCCAAAGATTTTGTGATTTCAACCGGTTTGTCTGAAAATCCATAAGCATTAAAAATGCCTGATTGGCGCTAAATACAGTCAAAACTGTATCATCATTTAATTTTATGTAATCAATTCCCGCTTTTTCAAGTTTTGAAATTTCTTTTATATCTTCTGTCTGGCAGACTGTTAATCTGTCATGGTCGGGGTCGGTAATCAAAACGGCCGTTCCTTTAGGATAATCCGTCAATTTTTCATCATAATGCAAAGTTTCGATTACGGGGAAATATTTTTCACCGTTCGGCTTTTTAGCCAAAACTGTCGCATCAACGGAAAAATCGTAAAATGCTTTTTCACCCTTAGGGGTGTGGTCATATTTTCCGATTGAGTGGAAAAACGGATCTTCTTCCGTGTTAAACCACACAAATTTTTCCGAAATTTCAAGTTTTTTAAGCACTCTGCTCAAAGTTCTGTAAGCTGAACCGCCGACATTTTCGATAACAATTTTGTTTTTGAAATTTTTAATTAAATTTAGGTTAAAATCCTTTGCAACGCCTGATTTCAAATATTCAACATATAAATCCACTCCGTCATCAAGGTTTGTTAAAACTTTTTCATCAATTAAAGGATTATCCTGCGCAGAAATTTTTATTTCATAACTACCCTGTTTCTCTGTTAAATCAAAGATTTCCTGAATTTTGTTTACAAATTCCATTGATTCTTCGGGCAGATACTGACTCCCTTGTGAGTTCAAATCTTTTGTTGCGTTTTTAACGGAAATTCCGTGACTTGATGTTATATATTCACCGCCTAATAAATCCAGTTTGAACGCTAAAAATGATGCAAGCCAAATCGGAATGGTTTTCCTGCCTTCGGGGACAAGTGTTCTTATTCCTTGAGCGGCTTGGATTCTTGCAATTGCGTCTAAAAACAAATCCGAATTATATCGAACCTCGCGCCCTGCAACTTTTACAATCTGTTTTCCTTCGTATTTTTCTTTTGCAACAAGGGCTTTTGCAAGTGTTGCTAAGACTATACCGACTAAATTAATCGGAAACCTTGTGTCCTGCGGGTAAAGAATATTTTGCGGCCCTCTGATGCCTGCCGTAGAAACTTTTGCTTCTTTTGCATACCCTGAAAACCATTCTTTCAAATTTAATCCTTCAGGATTATTAATTTCATCATACAGATATAAATGCTCCTTTTTTAACTTAAAAACAAATTCACCTTTCTGTGAAAAGTCCATTAAATCCAGATTCTTTATATAATCGGGGGTTTTCTCATAAACACTTTTAAAAAGTTCATTTTCAAGTTCAACGTTTGATGTTTTCATAAACTCCTCCTGTCGGTAATGCCGACCTACTTTACTTTTATACCTTCCCTAAAGATTATATTATCATATTGATTATAAAATAAAATCATAGAAATAATGTATAAATAAGGGCAAGGTAAATTTTCATTTCATTCTTGTGAAGGCAGCTGAACGAAGTTCAGACGGAAAAATTATGTAAAAATTTGTAAATTTAAGCATTTTCTTCTAATAATATCAGCAAAATCATAATGCAATTTACCGTTTTTATTTATATGAATGATTGCAGACCTGCAAGCTAGAAATCGAAAAATTTTTTAATATGAACTCCCAGTGCATTGGATATTTTTATTATTGCTCTTAATCCGGGCTTATTAATGTTTACTTCAATTTTTCCTATATAATCCAAACTTAAACCCGATTTTTCAGCAAGTTTTTCTTGTGTTATTCCCTTGCCTTCTCTTATAATTTTTATCTTTTTACCTATTGATTTATAAATGAAATCTTCATTCATTTGACAATTTTACCGAATGTGATAATATAAAATTACTGGATATAATCCAGTAACAAATAGTATTATTTTTTTTGGAATAGTAAAAATGAAAATTATAAGGAAAATTTTAACAGGTATTCTAAAATTTATATATTTTCCATATTACTTAATTCTAAATCAATTTAATTGCGATTATGATGAATATTGGAATGATGATGATAAAAAATCATAATACAACTTACTGTTTTAATTTATATGAATGATTACATTTGCAGGCTGGCAACTTACCCGATATATAAGTATAGTCTTTAAGTCGTGTTCAAAAATGAACACGATATTGAATATTTGTCGTGGTGATGAAAACGTCAAACGACGCACCTTCCTGTCGGCATAGTATGAAGTGTACCCCTAAAAAAGTAATCAATCAGTAGGACAAAAATTGTTTTCAGAGATGTTAGTATGTAAAGGAGGTAACAATGAAACGAAAACAAAAATGTCTTACAGATGAACAAATTAAAGATCTTTTAAATTCAAAAT
>JAGBOW010000144.1 GCA_017633675.1 bacterium
CATAATATTTATCTTCAGGATGTTCAGGATCGAGTAGGCATTCAATCATAAAAACAAATTTTTCTCCGGCATCAATTCCTGTTAATTGAACGCAGGCAACCATTTTTTTATCTTTGCTTATTGCGACAACTTTGAAATCGTCATCAATGTTACCTTCAAAATTGATAATATGTTTTAGCTTGTAAATACCGTTCAATTCAATCATTGTCTGCTCCTTAATCGTCTAATGAAGTACCATCTGAAAATACAAGTTTTTCAATTCTTAAATCACCGCTTGAGGAATCTTTTCTGTATTCGATTTCTTTGAATCCGTTTTCATCCCAATAATCAAATACTCCGCAACCTGAAATTCCGATCCCGTATTTTTTAGATAATTTTTCAAGCTCATTCATAAATGCTTGGTAGTTTCTTTCTTCTTTGTCTGTTGTCATAATGCCCATATTTATTGCTCCTTTCGTTTAATGTGCATTAACATTAATCACTCGCAATGCACTTTAATTAAAGTCATTGTGGGCGATTTTGTATCATTCGGACACATATTTATTGAGCGATGTAATAAGGTGTTTGTGCGTAATTATTGAAGTTCCAACGCAAGTCAAAATAAAAATCCTGCTCATAATCAGGAGTTGGTTTAATGTGTGGTGGCAAGAAGTTTTTGCTTTCTTCATGTGCCTTATAAGTATTGATAGCCTGTCTTAATTCATTGCGAAATTTGGCTTTGAATTCTTCCAAAGTCAATTCCAACTGTTCTTCGTGATTCTGTCTATTTTTTATAATTATTTTTCTGCTCATTTTTATTATCCTATATTATATAAATTGTTCCTGTAAATTACCCAAGTGTCTAAAAAGCAGGGGATAACCCCTGCGATTTATATGTATTTAAAAAATGTTTCTCTGACTTTTATTGCTAATTCAATTTGTTGTTTTGCGTATTCCTGATATCTTTTAGGGTTTGTAAAATCTACAAATATCGTTCTTCTTATAAAGCAACTTTTGTTTGAATCCTTACAATCCCAAGTTAGAGTGCCAAGTTCCTTTTCGATTTCTTTTTCGTGTTCTTTTAGGTCTGCGAAAAGTTTCTTATTATCTCCGATAAATAATTCCGATGCGACATAATTATCTTTTACACTTATTGTTTGCTTAATGTATGCACCTTTAAGTCCGATTGGTATATTTTGATAATGTTGTGATGCCGGCTTTATTTGATAATCGCCCTCGCCCATTTCATCACAGACTTCTGAATAGACTTTCCAATAATCGTATTGGATACCGCCTGTTTTAGTGATTGTTTTTGCCTTCTTTTGCTTTTCTTTTAATTCAGGTTTCAAAAGGCATTCAAAGTCCATTTTATCGCCGTTCAAAAATGCCTTAAAAACAAAAATTCCTAAATCGCCTGTTGAACTTTCATTGACTACCTTTAAAACATTCATAATTCGGTCTTTGGGACTCGTAACTATCCATGCGAAATATGGTTTTTGAGGTAATTCTAAAACTGTCGGTTCGTTTACCGCATTAACAAAAGTTTCAAAGTTTTGTGTTAATTCTGCGATTGTAACTACAACTTTCCCACTTTTGCTTTGATAATTCGCTATGGTAGAAGTTACCAATGCCGGAGTATTATCTGCTAAATACTCTGTGAAATTTTGTTTGCTCTTTAGAGCTTGTTCTGCTGTGATTGTAGTCATAATGACCTCCTTTTTAATTTGTACAACCACATTCATCACTCGGAATATACTTTAATTAAAGTCATTGAGCGGTGTTTTGTATCATTCGGACACATTACCAACCTTTTCCGTCAAGTCCCCGTTTATACCTTTCTGCACTCGCTTTTTCAAAATTATTATTGTGGTGATCATATATTTTTTGGTATTTTGCTCTCGTTTTCGGATTTGAAGTGCTTTCTAATTTTTTTCGAGCTTTTGTACTTTCTCGGTATGAATTATTATAAAAGGAATTTAATTGACCGTTTGTCATACTTTTCATATCGTTGGGATTATATTTAGCTCGAATATTATATTTTTCATTAACAGCCAATAAAAATGCTTGCGACTTAATCTCTGATCTCGATTTTGCTTCGTACATAATAGAAGTTTGTTTATCTATTGCATCCCATTGCTTATCAAGTCTTGGATCATCGTTAGACATCGCTTTGAATTCATCGACCATTTTTGTCAGTTTTTGTTGCTCATGCAAAAACTTTGCCTGTTCTTTATTCATTTGAATTTGTGCATTAGCATATGCACGATTCAATTCCAAATCAGTCATTTGGGAATATTTTTCTTTTAAAATATCGTTAAGACTGCGGAGTTTTACTTCATGATCCTGTTGCGATGATGCACCACCACCTCCGCCAGATCTGCCGCCTCCTGAACCACGACCGCCCATATATTAGTCTCCTTTCATTTTTGGTATATCTATATCAATCCAATTCTTTTCGCTTGTTCCCCAAGTTATTTTACGACCTGACTGTTTAGCCATTTTCTTTATTACTTTATCAATTTGCTTTCCGCTTGATGATTTAAGTTCCTGCCAATCGTAATCTTCCTCATAACGAGCGTGTGATGGATTTTTCCATTTACCCAAATATCGAATTTGAACACTAACGGAATTTCCATAATCTTCAACCCTGAAGTCTGAATTTGAAATATATCCGTCTGATTCAACACCTCGTCTTAAATTGTATTTAAGATCTGAAACTGTGCTATCCATAGACATTTTAGGTTTTGTTCTTCTTGGATCTTTTTCTTTCTTTTCAGGCTTTATTCCGTTTTTCTTGTTTTCAGCACGTTTTGCACGAGCCTTTGCAAGAGCATCAAGTCTTTTTTGTTTTAGATCTGCTTGTTTTTTAGCATCAACTTCCTTAATTCTCTCTTCAATGTCGTGCATTGCTTTTACACGCTGTTCAACAGATAAATTTGAATTGCCTGAAATACTGTTATATAAATTGATTAGTTCGTTTTTATCTGTTATTCCTTCACCTGTTGGTATTTTTTTAGCGGCACCGCCTC
>JAGBOW010000145.1 GCA_017633675.1 bacterium
AATTATGAAAAATTTGAAAACACTTGTAGAATCACAGTTCCCTCATATTAGTAGAGGGTTAGGGAGAGGGGGAGATAAGAAATCTGCCTTCACTCTTGCGGAAGTATTAATTACACTCGGCATAATCGGAGTTGTTGCAGCAATAACAATGCCTGCAGTTATTGTAAATATTAATGAAAGAGTAAATTCCGAAAGACAGGCAAATATTGCGCAGAAAGTTACACAAGCTATGGAGCAGATGAGGGCGCATGGACTTTTGAACGCAAAATATGCTTCAACTGATGCATTTGTAGATGAATTACAAAAGTATTTAAAAATTGCAAAAAGATGTGACAGTGAACATATCGCGGAATGCTGGCCGACTGAAACTGTAACAACATCTGACGGGGAAGAATATGAAGTATCAAAAGCTAAAACGGGTGCTCATCTAAAACATAAAAATAATAAAACAGTTAATGTGGGATTAGTGTTGGCAGATGGAGCATCATTAATCATGACATATGATGAAAACGGAGATAACACACTTGATGTCGGAAGTGAAGTAAAAGCAAGCAGAACACCATTACCTGTGGGTGGCGGCAAAATGAAAGATTTTCCGTATACAACGTCAGTAACAAGTGCAATAGATTTTGTCATGGACGTCAATGGTGGTAAAGGCCCTAACAGTGAAAAAATCGGAGATAAATGGAACGATATTCGTTCCTTTAACGGTGCACAGTTTGCAAAAGGCATGATTTGTGATTTTGAAGTCGGAAATTTATGTGTAAAAAATCTTGGTGGTACCTACAGTGCAGTAGATTGCAAAAACAGTAATTCATCAAGTTCAGACTATGATTATTGCAAACCGACACCATCAAATTATGGAAAAGATTCTTGGGCAGGTGCTAAGAAAGCATGCGCAGGTTTAGAGGGCATGCATCTTGCAACTAGAGATGAGCTCAACACTATCTATGCCCACAAAGGAGAACCGAATGTTCCGGATACCGGCGTGTTCTGGTCGTCCGAAGAGGACAGTACAACCTATGCATGGTGTAAGCCCTTTGGCGATGGCTACGAGTTCGACATTAAAACATATCACGGTTTGGCCTTGTGCGTAGGTAATTAGCAAGGGTGGGCAAAGGCGTAAGCCGTGCCCACCTTTCAACTGATTTTATAAAAACCCTCCGTCACTTTGTGCCTCCCCTTATAAGGATATTGTTAACTTTTCATTGTTTGCCCCCTCACCCCTACCCTCTCCCGTTGGGAGAGGGAATCCCCCGTTAAAAGACTATTCCTCTAATCCTCTCTTATTCTCTTATGCTCATAAGCTCTTATCCACCTATAATTCCTATCGCCACTTTAAACAGGCAACCTAAATCTACCCATACATTTCTTCAGGCTTACAATACCGCTTTTATCGCTTCAACCATGCCGGTTTCATCAGCAAGATTTTTCCCTGCAATATCAAATGCCGTACCATGTCCGGGGGAAGTTCTTATTATATCAAGCCCAATTGTCATATTGACGGTCTTATCTCCTGCAACGGTTTTTATCGGAATTAATCCTTGATCATGGTAATTGGCGATATAGCAATCGTATTTTGGTTGAATAGTTGAATGATTGAATAGTTGAATGGTTTGATAATTATTTAACTTTTCAACCTTTAAGCTTTTCAACCTTTCAACAAAATTATTTTTCAAATAATTTTCGGCTGCTCGGACAAACAACGTATCCGCAGGCAAAGGGTTTGTAATATTAACACCATTTTCTCTTAATTCATCAACAGCCGGCTGTAAAATGTCTATTTCTTCACGTCCTAAAATTCCACCCTCACCCGAATGCGGATTAAACCCGCACAAGGCAAAACCGGGCTCAATTATACCTAAATGTGAAACAAAAAACTTTTTCAAATTCAATATTTTTTCAACAACAAGTTCTTTTGTTAAATTAACCTCTTTCAAAGGAACATGCCTTGTCAAAAGCAAAACCCTGAAATTCCCCGCAACAAAAAGCATTTCAGCCAACTGTCCGTCATGTGCAAGATATTTTTGTAAAATTTCTGTCTGACCGTTGAAATAGTGTCCTGCCAGATGCATTGCATTTTTGGAAACAGGAGCGGTAACAATTGCTTTTGCACCAATTTCACAAGCTAATTTTACTGATTGGAACGAAAATTCTCCCGCCTCTTTTGTTACTTCACCCGGTTTAATTTCGGCATTGTATGGGATTTCAATTATCTCATAGTCCTTATTTAGTCCCCCGTATAATTCTAAAATTTTATAATTCGAAATCAGAGCAACTTTATCGGGAGATAAATTCAGCTTTTTCAGAGCTTTTATAGTAATCTCAGCCCCGATACCGTTCGGATCGCCTGTCGTTATAACAATTTTATTCACTTTGTCCGCCATGTGATTCAAAATATTTCAAAATATCAATTAAAGTATTTGCACCGCCCAAATTACCTGATTTTGTAACTATCCATTGTGCATTATGATCTATTGATAAGGCAATTGCTGGTGCAACTTCATCTACCAGCTGTAATTGATAAGCACCGATGGCACAACAGCATTTGTATGATGTTTCACCGCCAAGAGTAATCAATATAGCCTCTTTTTTATCAAGAACCCTTTTGGTAAGCTCTGCCAAAAAATTCGTTATTACAGATGCCAGATTTGCCTTTGTAAGTTCCGCATTTAAAGAATCTTCCGAAAATCCGTCAAAATCTTTGATTAATTTTGAAGTATGAACAAGAACAGTATTGTCGAAATTCAAATTAGAAACAATTCTGTCCGCAAGTTCATCTGTTACACCATTTAAAACAGTTTTTAAATCAAGACTCAAAGACAAAACATTTTCAAATTCATCACTGTTTTCAAGTTTTTCAATTTGATTTGCGGTAATTTGTGTTGCACTGCCCGATACAATAAATTTGGGTAATGTTGAAAAAGTCTTTATAATATGTTCACACTCCAAATCAGCAAACCAAAATTCGCTCAGTGCCTGAGCAAACGCAGCAGTTCCCGCAGGGAGCAATTTGTTTTCGGATTTTTTTATCGCAAGGGCAATTTGTTCAACATCAACAGTTGAAACAGCATCTGCAACAATAAGTTTTTTGCCCTCTCCGACAAGTTCGTTTATCCTTTGTAAAACAGGACCTGCCCCTTTCATAACGGTTTTTAGTTCGATTTGTCCGACTAAATTTCTGTATTCGGCATCAAGCTGATTCTTTAACAAAGTCGGCATATGAGATTCACCGATAGGCGAATGAGGATCTCTTGCCATTTCAGTTCTTTCTATCGGAATACCTTTAAGAAGATGATAACCTCCGACTGTCGTTCTCATTTCGGCAGGAAACGCAGGAACAATAACAGACGCAGCATAATCCGTAACCGATAATATCCCTAAAACTTCAACGGCTATGTTTCCTCTTATTGTAGAATCTATCTTTTTATAGATAAAATCGGGTGATAATTTTTCCGAAAACATTTTGGCAGTTTTAACAACTTTTTCATAAGCATCTTGGGGTTCAATATTTCTTGATTCCGTTGAAATTGCCCACGTTTGGGTATTTTTTACATTAACCGGTTCAATATCGTCCGACAAAAGGATTTGCGTATTTGCTCCTTTCAAATGAAACTGTAATGCCGTATCATTTGCTCCCGTTAAGTCGTCGGCAATTATACCGACTATATTTGAATTTATAATCATATTTGTTCGATATCTCTTTTTGAACCTAATAACCTGATATTATTTGCCACAACAAGGAAACTTTCTCTGTCATTACCCGTAGCTTTGTCTGTCCATTTGTTTTGAGCAATCCTTCCGTCAACAACCAATTGAGTTCCCTTTTTAATATATTCGCCTGCAAATTCAGCAAGTTTATCCCACACATCAATATTAAACCAGTCGGTAATTTCGGATTTTGTTTTTGAATCCCAACGACTTACGGCCAAAGAAAAACTTGCCTTAACTTTACCTGATTCAAAATATCTTATTTCAGCATCTCTGCCTGCTCTTCCAACTAAAACTGCCGTATTCATAATTTACCTCTTTCTTATTATTAAATTCTACAACAAAAAGTTAAAATTATATAAAAACTTATTAAATTTTGTTACATAGCATATTTTATGATAAAATTTCCTTATGACCGATTTAACTTCTACATATAAAGGTATGAAAGAAAAATATCGTGAAATTTTTTTGAAATCCTCAGATGCAATAAAATCCCGTGTGGAAGAATTGCGTCCGAAAGGGTTTGATGGTGATATTTTTGAAAAATATGAGCCTGAAAGTGCCGGCGCAAATTGGCAAAAAAACGTTCTTGACATGTTTGAAAATGATATTTCAAAAGAGATTTATAGAAAATGGCAAGAAGTTTTGGAGTTAAGAAAAAATTACGAATGCAAAGGCTGTGCAACGTGCTGTAATCTGGCATGTTCGGAGTATTCTTATGAAGAAATAAAAAAACGTGCCGAAAATGGTGATAATTTTGCAAAACAATTCGTCAGTATTTTTGTTCCTTATAAAACAAGGGAAGATGCCGAAGAAATCTATCCCGAATATTTAAAACTATTATCTGAAAATGTTGAGGGTGAGGTTTATTTTTACCATTGCCCGAAATTAAATGAGTGCAAAAGATGTTCGGATTACGAAAACAGACCGAAAATATGCAGAGATTTTCCCGACAATCCGCTTGATATTCTGCCGAAATCCTGCGGGTTTTACGAATGGCGGAAACAGGTTGAACCCGTTGTCATGATGCTGCATGCAATGGTGGAGATTTTGGAGTATTATAAGTTGAAAGTTGAAAGTGGAAAGTTGAAAGTTGGTATTAATGCGTAAAAGTATTGTTAAAGATAAAAGTTTTGACTTTGCTATTAAAATAGTGAATTTGTACAAATATCTAAGAGCCGATATGAATGAATTTGTTTTGTCTAAACAAATTTTAAGAAGCGGTACCAGTATTGGTGCAAATATAAATGAAGCACTTCAAGGTCAAATAAGAAAGATTTTTTGATGAAAATGAATATTTCATTAAAAGAGTGTTCTGAAACAAAATATTGGTTAGAACTTTTAAAAGCAACTTGTTTCATAGATGATAATATTATGAATGACTTATATAATAGTTGTACAGAACTTGAAAAAATATTAACTAAAATAGTAAAAACAACAAATAAAAACTTAAAAAACTAACTTTCCATTTTCAACTTTCAACTTTCCACTTCAAGAGGTAAATATGAAAATATTATCCGGTTTAAATTTAAACGAAATCGAAGAAATAACAGACAGCTTGCAAGCATCAAAATTCAGGGCAAGACAAATTCACAACTGGATTTATCTGAAATCCGTCAAAACTATTGATGAAATGACTGACTTGTCTGTAAAATTCAGGGAAGAACTCAAACAAATTGCGACTGTTACGGATACAAAAATTAAAGTGAAACAGGAAAGCTCTGACGGAACTTTGAAATATCTCCTGGAATTTCCTGACGGTGAATGCGTGGAAACCGTTCTTATGCGATTTGATAACCGTGCGAATTTAACCGCCTGCGTAAGTTCTCAGGTCGGTTGCGCCGTTAATTGTTCATTCTGTGCGACAGGGAAAAGAGGATTTATAAGGAATTTAACCTGCAAAGAAATCATAGAACAGGTTCTGACAATACAGAGAGATACAGGATTAAAGGTTACGAATGTCGTGTTTATGGGGCAGGGTGAACCGCTTTTGAACCTTGATAATGTTCTTAAAGCTATGGAAATTTTCAACGATAATTTTCAAATCGGTGCAAGAAGGTTGACTGTTTCTACATCAGGTATAATTTCCGGAATAGAAAAACTTGCTGAAATTGATATGCAGTCGACTCTGGCAATTTCTCTGCATGCTCCGAACCACGAAATAAGAGCAAAATTAATGCAGATTGAAAACAAATATCCCATGACGGAACTTAAAAAGGCACTAAAAAAATATATTGAAAAAACAAACAGAAGAATTACTATAGAATATCTTTTGATAAAGGATTTAAACGATACAATTGACAGTGCAAAACAACTTGTAGAATATCTGAAAGATATAAAATGCAATATAAATTTAATACCTTACAATCCGACCGAGAAAAATGATTATCAAAAACCTTCAGGAAATTCTATTATGCGGTTTAAGTCACTTTTGGAACAGTCAGGTAAAAAAGTTACGGTAAGACTGGAGCGCGGTGCGGATATTGATGCAGCATGCGGACAGTTGAAAGGGAAGGTTGAATGAAAGCATTAATTCAAAGGGTTAAAAACGCATCTGTAACGATTAATAACGAACTATTTTCATCAATAGAGTGCGGTTTATTGGTGTTTTTGGGTGTAGAAAAATCGGACGAAAAAGAGAACGCACAAAAACTTGCCGAAAAGATTTTGAAATTAAGGATTTTTGAGGACGAAAACGAAAAAATGAACTTGTCCGTAAGTGATATAAAAGGCGAAATCCTTGTGGTTTCACAATTTACCCTCTGCGGTGATTGTAAAAAAGGTACGCGTCCGTCGTTTGACAATTCCGCACCACCCGAAAGAGCTGTTGAATTATATGAATATTTTGTTGAACAGGTTAAATTTAGCGGATTGAAAGTTGAAACCGGAAAATTTCGCTCTCATATGGATATTTCTCTAATAAATGACGGGCCCGTAACGTTTTTATTAAGTCGTTAAAGGTGTGATGTTTCGCTTAAATAGTGAGTAGTGAAAGGTTCTTATCATTAAGCAGCCTTATCAAGATTTTACCAATATAACTTTAACGATACGGTCTTATCGCCTTATTACCCTATCACCGTTTTATAATTTTAGCAACTTTTTTTACATGACTTGCAAAATTTTCAAAAGCATGTTATAATTGTAATATCAATATTGAGAAATTTTCGAGGAGAAATTTTTTAACCCAATTTTTTAATTAAGAGGCTTTTAAATTATGTATGTAAACAAGTGTATCAAATGTGGTCGCGAATTTGAGACTAAAAACCCCAAAAGAGTTATTTGTCCTGATTGTCTGTATCCTGATAAAAGCATGATGGTATCGTCATCAACGGAAGCTTCTGTTCCTGAAGCTCCGGCTCAGGAACCGTTGAACGGTTACAGCGCAGGCGGAAATGATGAAACTCCGCGTTATTATAACGGAGGCGGAAGTTATAGTGCCGGCGGTAATGATGATCAGCCAAGATACAACAGACCGCAACAAAGACCTTATAACAATCGTCAAGGCGGATACAACAATAACCGTCAGGGCGGTTATAATCGTCAGGGAGGGTATAACCGTCAGGGCGGATATAACAATAATCGCCAGCAGGGTGGTTACAATCGTCAGGGAGGGTACAACAACAGACCTCAACAGGGCGGATATAATAACAGATTTAATAACAACAATCGCAGACCGGGCGGTTTTAACAGAAACCAACAACGCCGTCCTATGATGAAGAAAGCTCCAAAACAACTTCTGGTAAGCAAGGAGCAGTTAGAACAAATTGAATTGTTGTATAAAATGATGTTACCTCTGCCAAACCCTGATTGTCATGAAGTTATCGGTGAAAAAATAGGTTTGGAACCGAGAAAAGTATTTTTCGGAATTAATCTTGTAAGACAAAAAATGATGCTTCCGAAGTTGCCTTTCCCGAAACGCAAATTGGCAATTTCGCCTGATCAGTTGTTTGCGATAAAGAATTTATATGAACCTTTATTACCGCTTCCTCCAATCGGCTGCCACAAGATTATAGCGGCTCAGTTAAAGATGGATGAGTGGAGAGTTCATGTCGGTATCGGCTTAATCCGTTCCCAGATGGGGCTTGGACGTTGGAACGAAGAAAGAACCGATATTCCGGAAGAATTGAAGAAAAAACAGGCGACTGCCAACACTTCAACAGAAGTTAAAGAAGAAACTCCAACAGAAGATAAGCCAAAAAGAGGCAGAAAAAAGAAAACTGAAGAATAGTTATGACAAAATACGTTTCTGTCGGTAAAATTCTTAATTTTCACGGAATTAAAGGTGAAGCAAAAGTCGGTTTTACTAAAAATCAGGAAGATTTTTTCTGTTCTTTGAATGCTGTTTTTGTAAAATCTGAAAACGATTACAAAAAACTGGATATTTCAAACATTCGGCTGAATAAAAATTTTGCACTTGTCAAATTTGACGGAATAAATTCGATTAATGAACTTATGGAATATAAGGGGGCATTTCTTTATGTCGAAGAAAATACCATAAGAGAAAACTTGGAAGAAGACGAATTTTTGATAGATGAACTTGTGGGATTAAGTGTGTTTGATGCTGACGGTAAAAAACAGGGCTTTGTCGTCGGGGTTTCAAACAATGGAGCAAGTGATTTGCTTTCAGTTCGTACAAATTCCAAAAAAATAGTTCTTATTCCGTTTGTGAAAGCAATTGTTACTGATGTCAGCATAAAAGACAAAAAGATTATAATAAACAACATTGAGGGACTTTTAGAATGAAATTTGATGTAATGACGCTTTTCCCCGAAATGATTGAAGACTACTGCGGACACAGTATTATGAAACGTGCGCTGAATAAAGAAATCTTTGAGGTTAATACAATAAACCCCAGAAATTTCACAATTGACAAGCACAAAAAAGTTGACGATACACCTTATGGGGGCGGAGCGGGAATGGTTTTAATGGCTCAGCCTTATGTTGATGCGTATGAGAGTATTGAAAGATGTGAAAATTCATTAACAATAATGCTTTCTCCGCAGGGTGAACCGCTGAATGACAAATTGGTGAATGATTTTGCAAAATATAATCAGTTAATTTTGATATGCGGTCATTATGAAGGGTTTGACGAAAGAATAAGAGAAATAATAAAGCCGAAAGAAATTTCTGTCGGAGATTTTGTTTTGACGGGGGGCGAACTTCCCGCACTTTGCCTTATTGATGCGGTTAGCAGAAAAATTGAGGGTACTTTGGGTAAAATTGAATCCGCTGATGAGGACACATTTTCAAACGGTTTAATCGAATATCCGCATTATACAAAACCGAGAAAATACAGGGGGTTATGCGTTCCAGAGGTTCTTTTAAACGGAAACCATAAAGAAATCAATGAATTCCGCCTTCAAAAAAGTATTGAACGCACAAAAGCAAAACGCCCTGATTTGTATGAAAAATGGGAAAATAAAGATTAATCAATTTTAATCAAAATATCACAAATATTGCAATTAAAAAATTCGGAAATCGTTTCAAGAGTTTTTAGTTCATAGTTGTGGTATTTTCCGCTGAAAAGTTTAACAACAACCTTATTTAATATATTTTAATGGAGGTATAAATGAAGAATTTTAAGATAAAATCTGCATTTACATTGGCGGAAGTCATGATAGTTGTAATAATTCTTGGTGTAGTTGCAGTGTTTACAATGCCCGTTTTGTTATCGGAAGTGTCGGAGAGGGTAAATTCAAACAGACAGGCAAATATTGCTCAAAAAATAACAAAGTCTGTTGAAACCATGATTGTTAACGGGGATTATGAAAATATTACGAATACCGAAGAATTTGTTGATAAATTATCCAAATATTTAAAAATTGTAAAAAGATGCAGTTCTGCAGAAATAGATAATTGCTGGCCAACCAAAAAAGTGAAAACACCGAATGGCGGAACTTATGAAGTTAAAAATGCGATAAAAGGTACAAATATTAACGTAAACAGTAGTGAAGATAATGTAAGATTAGTTTTAGCTGACGGTGCTTCATTAATTTTAAGTTTTAATCCGGAAGTCCCAACTCCTTCTGCAGAAAGCGGTTTTGCGGCAACAACAAAAAGTTTGCCGATGGGGAAGAATAAAAGTAAAGATTTTGCATACACTAGCAATGCAACGAGTGCTATAGATTTTGTTATGGATGTAAACGGCGGAACAGGTCCTAATCAAGAACCGTCAAATGATGGAGAATATTATGATATCCGTTCGTTTAGAGTTGCTCTATTTTCAAAATTAGATTGTCCGGGATATAGATTTAATGGAGTATGTGTTTATGATATAGGAACAAATTATACATCTATTGGTTGTACTGAAAATTCAAACAATCCAAAGTATTGTGGAACATTATCCGGATATATAAATGACTATTATGCCGGAGCAAAAAAGCATGTGCTGAGCTTGGTATGGTAATTCCGGAATATAACGATTTAGTTACTATATTGTCAAGTCCGGAAAATAGCCATGTCAATGAGCATAGTGGTTCATATCGTTCAAACCGTAGGCAGACTTATAATTATACTTGGAATGTTAATACATCAAACCCAACAGGTAATTCATTGGGCGTATATAAACAATACAAAATGCCCCGTTATATGTGTACTCAAATAAGCCTGTAATGAGTAGGGTAGACTTTAAACCGCCAGACTGAATACTAATACTTCCTGTTCAAATCGTTATAGTGTCCGAAACCGAGGACATCTTTGAAGAATTTCAAGCCTGCATATAGTCCTAAGCCTATAGCAGAGCCTTTGCCCCACCAGCCTTTTCCAAAGCATGCTCCGATACCTAAGCCTAAAGGAATAACACTGTTGATACACATTTGACCGAAACCTCTAAAGTATCCGATTGCACTGTTAAAGAAATGTCTTATATTTCCGTCCATTTCCCATTTATGAACCTGATTTTTCATTTTAGCCGTTGTCATACTGGGACTTGACAAATATTGAGTGTTACTAAACGTATCCATACAAGCATCTGCATCTTTACGTTTCGGGTAAGAATCTGCCTGTATTTTTCCCAAAGTATGCGCATCATAAGCTACTATGCCAAGTGCTGCAATACCTGCACCTCTGGTTAAATATTTTACTATATTTCCTTTTGAAAACACTTTACCTATGCTCATTTTTAACCTGCCTGAGTTTTTGTTTCAGTTTCTTTTTTTGTTTCTGTTTTAGTTGTATTTTTTACTTCAAATTCTTTTTCGGTTGTCTGTCCTGACATTTTTAGTAAGATTTCGCTTGCCTGAAGTGCATCTTGACCATATCCTGATGCCGAATTCTGCATTTGCTGTAACAAGTTTACAGTAAATTCGTCACCTGATGCAATCCTTGAATTTAATGCACTCATTGCCATTACTCTGACCGGAGTATACGGATCTTGAAGCATCTTGTTTACCAATGCGTTTAATGCTTTGTCATCTTTTCTTGAATGGTCTTCTTCAAGTCTTGCCATCACCTCTTTGGCACCCATCATACGAATTTCTTTATCCTGACTGTTCAAATAATTTTCCAAATTCATTATATATTCATCTGTTAATTGAACGATTTCACGTTTTTCCGTTTTTTTGTCAGATGATGAATTTTCTGTTGATTTGAGATTACTTTGTGAGCTGTTTGCTCCGTTTTGCCCGTAATTATTCGTATAATATCCGGAAGGATAACAGCCGGGAGCGGTTGTTGTTCCGTAATTAGGAGCATTTACGTTATAAACCGGAGCTGTTGCACCCGGAGGAGTAACTGACGGGTTAAATATCTGTATATTTACTCCCGAATAATTCGGGACTGAAACATTTTGAGCCTGTTGCTGCGGTTGAGCCTGAGTCAATGGCTGATATTGTTGAACGGCTTGTTGTTGAGCCGATTGATATTGCGTATTTTGTACAGGCATTTGTTGTGTCTGCACCTGTTGTAAAGATTGACAATGCGGACATTGACAGCCGTTTTGATGAACAGGTGCCGTCTGATACTGATTTTGTGGCGGAATATTCTGTTGTCCTACATAATTTTGCATGAAAACTAACCTTTACTTATATAAATAAAGTATTTTTTTTAGAAAATATTGCCGAATTTTTAAGAAATGTAACAATATTTATTACTTTTTTGCGGGAAATATATAATAAAATTATGGCAAGTTATGAAGAAAATTATTTAAACAAGCGTCCTCAATCTCTTTGTAAAATGTGCGGAAGGTGTTGCAGAATTGTTTCTGTTCCTTATAAATATGAAGAATTAAAAAAGATGGCTTCGGAAGGACATGAGGGTGCTGTTGATTTTCTTGAATTGTTTGAACCTTATGATTCTGTTGAAGATGTCAGAAAAATTGACAATGAAGCTGTTGACTATGCAATAAAAATGCACAAAACGGACGGGATATATTATGAGGGTGAAAAATTTTACCATTGCAGGTTTATTCAACCCGATAATTTGTGCGGAAGATATCAGGACAGAAAAACTTTATGCGAACATTACCCTTCGACACCTTGGGCAATAGTTCCTCCCGGCTGCGGTTTTGAGGGTTGGCTTTTTTGGAAAAGAGAAGAAATTAAACAAAACGTTCGAAAAGAAAAAGAAGAACTGTTAGAATTGAAACTTCTGAAAAAACGCACAAAAGATGCCGAAACTCTGAAGAAAATCGAACTTGTAGAACAAAAACTTCAAAGAAATATTGATATGTATAAAAAATACGGTTCCGAAAACTGGTAAAAATTTATTTCATTCCGTCAAAAAAATTGTAGAAATCTAAAATCCGCATTATAATTTATTTTAATAATTTATATGGTTCTATACCTAATACTTCAGCTATAATGCATAATCTTTTAATGCTCGGGGTTCTCTTTCCATTTTCTATTAATGAAATATAATCTTCCGATAAATTGGTCAGTTCTGCAAATTTAGCTTGTGAATAACCTTTTTCCAATCTAAATTTTTTTATATTTTTGTATATTTTTATTACCGTACTATTTGTCATATTTTTATTTTATGTTATTATTTAATCAACGGAACTGACAAATAGTACGGAGCATTATGAATAACAAGTTACAGCTAAAAATTAATAATATTATGCGTGATGGCTTTATTCTCAATAATTTGATGGAAATTATTGAAATATATTTTGAAACAGAAGCATTGAATTGCGATCAAATACTTTATGTACAAGATTTATTCAAGTACATACACAAAAAGCATAAGAAAATGATTAAATTGGTTGACAATTTAATATTAGAATAACATAATCAAACACAAAATAGTTAACTAATAAGAACTTTATCAGCTTTGCATCTGTAAAATTCCGTATTGATATTCAACTTTTCACCAATTTCCAAAAGCATTTCCAAAAATTTACGGTTTGAGGAACGTTTTAAATCCGTTTCCAAAATGTCGCCGATTCTGTGGTAAATCTTTGCAAAATAAGTATTTTGAGCTTCTGATATATCAATTTCAAGTTCCAGTTTTTCAACAGTTTCAAACAATTCCAAAACAACATCAGCCTGCTGAACTTCAAAACTGTGAACAAGTCTGTTTATATTTTGAAGAATTTTTGTTCCAAACAGTTTGTTAGACGGAGTTTTATCTATCTTTATATTAATTTTTTTTGCTTCGTAATTAATATCAGTTGCCCTCTGAATCATATCATCTTCCAAAAATCCGTCCGAATTTGCTACAATATCGTTGAATTTGTGTGCCAAAGCATAACCCGCAGAAAGTTTAAACTCATCTGGAATATCAAGCCCCAGACCCTGCAGATGATAAATTGAACCTTTACCCTCATCATACATATCTTTGTATATTTGAGAGAATTTTTCCAGCTTACCCTTCAATAAAATTTGTAAAATCTTACGTCTTTCTTCTATAAATATGTCTTTCAATGTAAAATACTCTTTTCCGAAGATTTCGTCTAAAGATCTTATAATTTCTGTCACAGGACATGTCATGAAAGATTTTACAAGATTTGTTTTTATATTGTTAAATTCCGCTTCATCAGAGTATTCTTTTATTGCGCAGTGAAAATCACCGTCATTGTACTGCATCAGGGCAAATACAAGATTTGATTTTTGTAAAGTAATTCTCGACTGAATTTCGATATGCCCTACTGCAAATTTTGAAGAACCTTTTTGAACCCGTTTGTATCCTTTTCTAATAATTCTGTAGCAATAAACATCTTCTTCATCATCAAAATCCTGATACAATGATGATAAAGCCCATAAACCGGCAATTTGTTTATAAGTTACAATTGACGGTTTGACGAAATTATCATAAATATCTCTGCCCGTTCCGAATTCCGAAATATTACTCTTTGCTTCTGCTAAAATGTTTTTGAAGTTTTCTTCCAAATTCCTGTCAGTAAATTTTGCTGCCAATTGCATTGCTCTTGCAGCATATTTCATAATTTGAACTGTTTCTATGCCCGAAATTTCCGAGAAAAACCACCCGCAGCTTGTGTACATCAACAAGCATTGACGCTGAATTTCCAATAACTGCATAGCTTTAACTTTATCTTCGTCAGACAAATCCGGTTTAAAGTTTTCTTTTTGAAATCTTTTTATATTTCCTTCACTTCTGTCCAAAATAACATCAATATATTTGTTCCGAACAGTCCAAGCATCATCATTAAAATATTTTTGACCTTCATTTTCAAATATTTTAACCAACTCATCTCTCAAATAATCAAGAGCATTTCTTAGAGGTTTTCTCCATTTTTGATTCCAGCCTGGGTGTCCGCCTGTTGAGCATCCGCAATCTTCTTTCCATCTGCCGACACCGTGAAAACAACTCCAGCTTGATGCCTGTTTAATTTCAACTTCGCAATCACTTCTGTACTTATCCAAATACTCAGCATAATTTGTGATTGTAAAACCTTCGTCTTTTGCTCTTAATTTCAGCACATAAGAAAGTGCCATATCGCCGAATTTTGTGTGGTGTCCGTAACTTTCACCGTCAGTTGCTATATTTACCAATTGCGGATAATCTCTTAAATCCGAAACACCCTCTTTTAGTCGTTTTATAAATTTGTTTCCGTCCGTCAAAAGTTCATCAAAAGCAACTGATCTTGAAATAGCACCGTCATAGAAAAACAAATCAATAAATTTTCCGGGTGCAGATTTTATACTATATCTGTAGGAACGTGCAGGGTCAATATTCCCCCAGCTTACGTCAGTCCAATCTTTGTCGTTCTTATTTCTGAATTTATCTGCCTGATAAGGAGAAAGTACAGTAAATTTTATTCCGTTTTCTTCCAAAATTCTCAAAGTATCATCATCAACAGCTGTTTCTGCAAGCCACATTCCTTCAGGTTTTCTTCCGAATCGGTATTCAAAATCTTTTATCCCCCAAAGAATTTGAGTTCTTTTGTCATTTTCATTTGCAAGAGGCATAATCATATGATTATAAACCTGCGCCATTGCATTACCGTGTCCTGAGTGTTCGGAAACACTCTCAATATCAGCCCTTATAATTCTTTCATAAGTCAACGGTGCAAAATGCTCCATCCAGGATAATAATGTCGGACCAAAATTGAAACTCATATATTCGTAGTTATTCACAACATCAAGTATTCTGTTTCTGCTGTCTACAATTTTTGAAACAGAATTAGGGTTGTAGCATTCTTTGTTAATCCTTTCATTCCAATCATGAAAAGGTAATGCGCTATCTTGCAATTCAATAGCTTCCAACCATGGATTTTCTCTTGGCGGTTGGTAAAAATGTCCGTGTATAGTCAAAAAAACATCTTTATTATCCATACTTACAACTCCAAAAATTCGAACTATTTGTTTTCTTCTTTAGGTTTAGAACTGATTACCGTGAACTTTTGTGCGTCCATCCAAGGATCACCTAAAGCTGTCGAAAAAACTTTTCCAGAAAATTCTATAATATCACCTGAATTAAGCTCAATATATTTTTCAGCTTCTGTTCTTGTAATAAAAATTTTCAATTCCGAAAGGGGAATATTGTGATCCGTAATGTCAGGTCTTTGGATTAAAAAAGAAATATAATTTTCGGAACTTCTCATTGCAGGTTTATAATCCAAACCAAGTGTAGAAAATTTGTCAAATTTTGCAGTAATTTTTACATTTTTATTTAAATATGCACTTGGCTTTGCAACAAGCTGCAGAGGATTAACCGTAACGGCATCATTTACTGTGTCAGATGTAACTGTTTTTGGAAGTGATTTTTCAAGATTTACATTTGTATTGACCGGTGACGGAATTTGTGTAACCGCAAATACACTCAAACCTGACGAAATTAACAAAACCAATATTATATTTTTCAATTTGTTCATAATTTATCCCTCTTTCTTATGACAACATATTATCACAATTTTTATTTTTTGTAACTACCCAACATTATTACATTTTATAAATTTATGCTATTATAATTCAATAATGATGAATTTGAAAAAATACAAAGGAATATCTGCAATAGGGTTTTTGACAGCACTTATTATAGTTGTCGGTGTTGTAATGGTTCTCAGCGCGCCGTTTATGGTAAACAATCGTTCGGAAAAGGTTAAAGATAATAATACCGACAAAAGCAAATCTTTACCCGATTTGAATTTTGAAACCGAAATAAATAATAAACTTTCAGCAATAGATACACGTATAAATGCAATAGAAAACAAATTTTCTAAACAAAATTCAAACAGATATGTTTGTTCAATAGAAGGAAAAGTTGATGATAATGGGAATATTGTCCCTGTAGACAATATTTCCGGAAGTAATAAATTTGTATTTGTTTGTGAATATAAATATTAATTGTAACAAAATTGTAATACTTTAATAGAATATTCGGGAAAAACAAACAAAAAAATCCTCTCAAAATGAGAGGATTTTTTATTCTTTATAAAAGCTTATTCAACCTCGATAGCACCTACAGGGCAAGAATCTGCAGCTTCTTTAACACAATACATGTTATCAGCAACTTGAGATTCATCAACCTGCGCTACACCGTCTACTGAGAATACTGCGTCGCAAATAGATTCGCAAGCGCCGCATCCGATACAAGAATCATTTACTTTTACTGCCATTTTTTAATCTCCTTATAAATTTATAACAATTTGCGAATTTCTTCGCATATCTATATTAATACAAAATTTTTAAAATTTCAATTACCCCAAATGTTCTTTTACAATTTTTGCAACAAAATCAAAACCTGTTATTTCACCCAAGTTTTCGGGTTTTCCTGTCTTTGAATAAACAAGAACAGGTACTTTTTCCCTTGTATGATCCGTTCCCTCAACTGTCGGGTCGCACCCGTGATCTGCCGTAATAATAAGCAAATCCTCATCTGTCATGTTTTCTGTTATATCATCAACAAAAGTATCAATTTCTTCAATCGCTTTGCCGTATCCTTTTGCATCATTTCGATGTCCGAAGAGCATGTCCGTGTCGACAAGGTTGGTGAAGATTAGTGAGTTGTGAGTTGTGAGTGGTGAGTGGTTCTTATCGTATGCAATCTCATCCAAATCCAATTCGCCTGTAACAGCTTTTAAAGTCAATTCCAAACCCTCTTTGTTTGAGCCGGTATGGATAGCGTGGGTTATTCCTGATTTAGAAAAAATATCTTCAATTTTTCCTATTGCAATAACCTGTTTCCCTTCATCTTTCAAGTCATTCAAAATCGTATGCGAAGGAACCATCGAATAATCCCTTCTGTCCTTTGAAATTCTTGTCGGTTTTCCGTCAATAATTTTGTAAGGTCTTGCAATTACCCTCGAAACATTATAGTTACCTTCATCAAGAATTTTTCTTGCGATTTCGCACCATTTATAAAGTGTTTCTAAAGGTATAAGATCCGTATCAAGAGCAATCTGAAAAACACTATCCGCACTGGTATAAACAATCGGGAAGCCGGTTTTGTGATGTTCGTCATTCAATTCCGCAATAATTGCCGTACCGCTTGCGGGACGATTCGCAAGAACACCGCCGCAATTTGTTTCTTCAATAAATTTTTCTATTAACTCATCAGGAAAACCGTTAGGAAATGTTGAAAACGGTTTATCGGAAATCAACCCCATCATTTCCCAATGACCTGTTGTGGTGTCTTTTCCCTTTGATTTTTCAACCATTGTGCCATAACTTCCGATAGGGTTTTTAACAGGAGAAATTCCCAAAAAATCCTGAATATTTCCTAATCCGAGTTTTTCCATATTAGGAACATTTAAACCTTTGTTAAATTTACAAACATTCTTTAAAGTATTGCATTCGGGAACGTCCCCAAAATCTCTGCAATCATCCATAGCACCAATACCCATGGAATCTATAACCATTACAATTGCTCGTTTCATAAGTGTATTATATGGCAAATTTGTGGATATGTAAAGAATTAGTTTAAAGGTTAAACAATTAAAGGGCTTTTACAAAATATTGAATATGTAGGTCAGGATAAAGCCTGATAAATTTTTCAAAAAACACATCAAATTAAATATTTTGATGTATTATTTTCTAACATATACATTTTACAATACTTTTCACGATTTGTCAAGTCCTCAAAATGATGTATTTTTAAATTTCGGGGGTGGTGAAAACAGGCACTATTCTTTAGTTTTCAGAATAATACATC
>JAGBOW010000146.1 GCA_017633675.1 bacterium
AAAATAATCACTGCGACTATGTATATGCCCATGACACCACAATACAATATTGGGGTGATTAAGAATAAATCTTTCCAAATTACTGGCAAATGCCGGAGTGGTTTTATCAGACTTATACATTGGTGCTATGCTTTGCTCACTCGGCGCATGATGTGTAACAACTACAATTTTTTTATCAGGAAATTGTTCGCATGCAGATTTGATGGTACGTAAGGTAGTATCAAACATAGATAGACAGTCCTTTGGATGCAACTTTCTGACAATATTCAAACCTTGTAGTTTGCTAAAGTTCTTTTCTTTTTCCATGGATAGATTGTCATTATTTACATAATTGTAATTAAAATCATTAATTCCCGTTTGGGCTGAATTCATCGAAAACACTTGATGTGCTTCCCCAAACAATTTAAAATCTGTCCACAATATGCCTCCGACAAATACAATATCATCAACAATTTTATAGTTGTTTAATAAGTAGCTCACAGGTGCATTCAGCGGATAATAATCACTTAAAAATTTCTCTAAATATTGAATTGAATGCATACTATCGTACCCGATATGATTTCCTTCAACAAAAACACCTTGTCGTATATTTTCATTTATCCATTTAACTGACTGCGCCGTATTAGCAGATATATCTCCGCAAACTACGGTAAATGTCTCTCCGTTTGCCAAAGAGAATGGTATTTCTTTATTTATATCAAGATGTAGATCAGAAATTATATTTATTTTCATAACTTATTTTACCTTTTATTACAATAAAAGACGAATTTTGTAAAAAATCAAATCTTTTAGTAAAATTTTGGGGATTATTAGTTGTTAACTCAAAATGAAAAATTAATACAATTTTCCTGTTTCCTTTAATATTTTATCAGCCAATTCGTACCACTCTGCCATGTATTTCTTATCAGGATTATACAATTTATCATAATGCATAATTTCATCATATATTTGGTATTTTATTTCTTTTGTAATAGCATTCCAAAAGTTTGGTGCCGTAAAATATTCAATAAACATTGTTGGAGCAGCCGTTTCTCGTCCTAAACAATAACGAAAAGCGCAGAGAAATATTTTTCCCATTACCAACGAATCAGTTTCAATTTTTGTAATATTTGCCATTATTTACCTTCCAAATAACATAATTGCAAGCTACTACAACTTGTTCTTACCCATTAGTCAAGTATAAATGAATATATTTCTATAAAATCAAAATTACGATAAGTTCCAACACTACAAATAGCTGTGCAGGTTATTGCAAGGATAATTAAATGTTTGATATCCTTAAACAAATCTAAAAATTTAGTCATTTTGTAGTCCTATATTTACGCGCCCTTTATTTTTTCGGTAAGTTTATAAATGCCGGCAAATTTAGTTGAATCGTATTCCGGTGCACCGGACAAAGATGTCTGCCATTGTTTTGCTTTAGCCACCGCACCTTCATAATCTGGCATTTTGTTTAAATCAAAATACGGATTCCTGTCGTGTTTATAGGATGGCATAATGTTTTCCAATTTGGATTGTGCTGTGGCTTGATTTGTAACGCTATCAATTCCTTTTCTGTTATGCATCAGCGGCCAAATTTCAATACACGGCTTCATAAAAGCGATATGGATATCTTTTCCGCTTTTGTTTATCAAATCAATAGCTTCTTTAACTTCGGCATCTCTACCATCATCATCAAAAGCTACCCACACTTCGGAATGATCCATCTTTAAGTCATCACATTGGTTAACAGCTTCCTATGCTAAAATTCTGGGATTTTGATTATTCTTGATTTTATTAAGCTTAACCACCGCATTTTTATGCTGTTGACTAATAAATTTTTGCAAATAATCCAGTTCCGTTTTACCCTCGTAAAACAGCTGAATAATAAGCTTAAATTGTGGGCGCTGTCCGAAATTACTCATCATCGAAGCTCCCTATCATCGGAATTGCTCCGTATTTTCCCTGCATATAGCCTTTTTGCAAATTTTTATCAAAACGTGGCGAAAACTGATATAATGAGTATAAATCCGTAGATCCGTCCTGACGTTTTTCCGCAAACCATATCTCATCGGTGCGCCAAATTTCTTGCGTCATCAAGTTCAAATCATGCAAAGTAACGATAAGCTGTCCTTTGTTATCCGTATTTTCCAAATGATGTTGCAGTAAAAATCTGCTTAAGAACGGGTGCAGATGGCAATCAAGCTCGTCAATAATCAAGCAGACATCCGGATCTCTTAAAAAGAAGAATGATAATGCCAAGTCAACCAATCGCACGGTTCCGGCAGATTCTTCCGAAAGATTAAACTCAATACCGTTATGTATAGTTTTAAGCTCATATCCTTTCTGTCCGGATGAACTGATATCCAAAGCAAATATTTCTCCTAAGTCACTCTTAGACACCACTGTTCCGTATTCATTAGGTGTTCCTGACTGCGCTAGTATTCGTTTATAATACTTTTCTACATCCTCTTTGGAAAGCGGCACCCATTTAATATCCGTGATTCCTAAATCAGCCACATGCAATAATTTTTTCAAAAATTGCTGGAAATCCTGTCGCTGAAAATAAAAAGTAAAAGCCACCGGATTAGCTAAACTTAATGGAGTTATAAAAATTAATTTTTCAAAAAACTCTAAAGCGCTGATAATATATTTTGATCCGCTAATTCTTTTCTGATTAGGAATAATTCCGTCCTGTAATAATTTGAATAAATAAGCGCTGGTCGATTGAAATGTCCGGTTTTTATACCATTCTTCACTTTTTAAGAGCAAGTTACCAATGGTTACTTTTTCTTTTTCTCTGGTAAAAAGCGGTTTTAACTCTCCGTATCGTTGAACAATAGCTAACTGTTCAAACGGAATTTCTGTTCCGGTAGTGCGTAAAATATATTGATAGGTAATTTTATTGTATTGAAATACAATTTCGAAGTCTGTTTCTGAAGATGAGTTATCCAGTTTAAATTGGCTGAGGAGAAGATCCCGCGTTGGAACTCCGGCAACGACTGCCCGTAATGCCGAGAAGGCCTTCACAAAATTTGACTTTCCGGAAGCATTTGCACCATATAATGCGGCTCCTTTTAGGGCCTTAAATTGTGTGCACCCCAAAACATGATTTTCATGTTGTTTGGAAATTTTCCCCGGAAACATCGAAAATGTCGCTTTTTCCTTAAAGGATCCGAAATTTGACACAGAGAAACTTAATAACATTTTTTGCCCCTTTTTTACCTGTTATCTTCGAAATATATGTCATTTTTAATAAAAAGTCAAGAGATTATGTGAAAAAATCACATAATATTTAAGTTTTTCACTCAAATTTGCGATTTTTTCAATAATTTTCTCTTTTATAAAAGTATTATTATAACTTTTTTACATACACCCGGGTTGATTTGCCCTCGCGGGTGATCATGGTCTGCCAAAAGGTAAAGCCATATTTCTCATAAAGGCCGACTTCATCGGTAGAAATGTAGACCTTTTCGGTTCCGGCGGATTTTAAGACTTCGCAAATGTGGGTGATTAACTTGCCGGCGTTGCGGTGGCCGCGATAGGCCGGAAACGTATATACAAACCCGATCCACGGTGTCAGCTCCGGCGCGTCAATTTCATCTTGCGGCGCCAAGGTGGCAAACGAAACCAGCTTATCGCCGTC
>JAGBOW010000147.1 GCA_017633675.1 bacterium
AAATTTTTAAAAGGTATACGGATATTATTTGTTAAAAAATATTACATTTTCTGTAAAAAAATAACCCATTCGAATGATACAATATTCACAGTTTTGGAACATATTTATTTGATAAGATTTGTAAATTTTTATCCAAAAAGTGTAAAAATTACAAATTCTTTGATTTTTATTGTATGATGTTAGGCGTAGCAGAAAAGTATACATTTACAAAGGAGGCACATGAATTGGCAATAACTTCACCATTTACAACACTTAGAGAAAGCGGAAAAAAAGAAATCCACTTAGGTCAGCACGTTTTAGCGGAATTTTTTGAATGTGATCCGAATACATTGAATAGTTTGGATAAGGTAGAAAAGTATATGGTGGATGCCGCGTTGGAGTGTGGTGCGACTATTGTCCAAAAATGTTTCCACATGTTTAATCCTTACGGGGTGTCAGGGGTAGTTATTATTTCTGAAAGTCATTTGGCAATTCATACTTGGCCGGAACTCGGTTATGCGGCTGTTGATTTGTTTACATGCGGAGATAAATGTGATCCGAAAATTTCTTACAAATTTTTGAAAAAGAAATTTAATTCAAGGAAAGCAACTTTTTCCGAACTTAAAAGAGGTATTATTGATGAAGAAACCCTTAAAGTTGCGGAGAAACCGTTTGAATTAATGCAGCAATTTGCAGATTAGTAAAAATTTTATTATGAATAAAATTCTTGTAATAGATGATGATTTAGCAATAAATGAGCTTATAAAGGTTAACCTTGAATTGTGCGGATATAAAGTAGTTCAAGCTTTTGACGGGATTAAAGGTTTTGCTCTGTGCAAACAGGAACTTCCTTCACTTGTTGTGCTTGATGTTATGATGCCGGAGGTTGACGGGTTTACTGTCGCTCAAAGAATAAGACAAAATGAAGAAACTAAAAATATTCCTATTTTAATGTTGACTGCACTCTCTCAAATTAATGATAAGGTTAACGGTTTTAATATCGGGGTTGACGATTATTTGGTAAAACCTTTTGAGATGGAAGAATTGCAGGTCAGAGTGAGGGCTTTATTAAAACGCACCCACCAAATCCCTCAAAGTGCATCAACCAGAGAATTGCAAACAATCGGAGAAATTACATTATTACCCGAAACGTACAGTGTAAAAATCGGTGATAAACAAGCAAAATTAACACCTATAGAATTTGATATATTTAATTTATTGTTTCAAAATCATGGGACTATGGTTTCATCTGCAAAATTGTTAAAGGATATATGGGGTTATTCTCCTGATGATGACATTGAAACAATCAGGGTGCATATAAGACATCTCAGAACTAAAATAGATAAAATCTCAAACGGGAAAAAATATATCGAAACAATCTATGGCGGCGGATATAAACTTAATATTTAATTCGTTGTATTTCTTCAATAACCTTTTTCATTAAATCGTTCCAAGTTTCTTTTTTATCCGGTCGGAATAATTTTACACTATCATACCAATCACATTTTGTTAGGTCTAAGTGCCATCTCCAATTGTAGTTATATGGTAAGAGAACAAAACATGGAATTCCCATGGCACCTGCAAGATGTGCCAGTGATGTATCGGAGCAAACTACCAAATCAATATTTGCCAGTGCTCCTGCTGTATATGAAAAATCTTTAAAATCTTCGCTTAAATCGATAATTCCGTATTTTGTAAGTTTTGAAATATTTTCTGCTCCTTCAAAAGTTTGTGCGGAATAAATTTCAGTATTCGGCAAATTGAATAGCGGTGCGAAAGCATCGGAATTTATTACTCTGTCGGTTTCATAATATGTATTACCCTGCCATTTTATTGCAATTTTAAATTTGTTATTATCAAAATATTTTTGTCTGAAAAAGTCGATTTTATCCTGTGCGGCTTTCAAATATCCGTTATGGTGTATAAATATTTCGTCATTTTTGAGATTTAGAGCATAAGGTATGCTTAAAAACGGTATATGATAATCAAAATTAAAGCTTTTTTCATCATAAAAATAATTCATTACATCTGCATCAGGGAAATTATCTTTAAAAAGTTGAGAAAGTTCTACTTGTGGCTTTATTACAAGTTTTTTGCATCTTTTTTTAAATTCTTCAATATACCTTGCAAACATAATCATATCCCCAAAACCTGCTTCATAATAGGTATACAGAACTTTATTCGAAATATCTTCCCCATGCCATAATTTTGCATTTTTCATAATATTAGGATAAGTTTTTTGCTGAGTTCTGACGGCTGTTTCTCTGCAAAGCCTTTTTTCAAAGTGTTTTACACCTGTTTCATAATCTTTTATCCTGAAATAAGCAAGTGATAAAAAATATTCTGCTTCAACATCATCAGGATCGATTTTCAGGCATCTCTGAAAATATTCAATTGCTTTATAAGGTTTATTCAGTAAAAGGTAAATGCTTGCAAGGTTAAAGATAGTTTCGGTTGAACAGGGTTCTGTTTCAAGAGCTTTTAAATAGAATTCTTCAGCTTTTTCATACTCAATTTTGTTTTTGTATTCCAATCCCAGATTAAAATATTTTTCAAAATCGTAAATTTTACTTTCCATTTTCAATTTTCCGCTTTCAAATAAATAACGTCTTATCATCTTAATATCTTAACAAATTCAGGCAAAATCTCCTCTAAACAAAGGATAATTTTTCTGATAATGAAGTTTATTATAAATATATCGGGTATGTTTCTCGGGCATGCCCGAAAACGGACAATATTACAAAATATTAACCATTCTTAAAGAAATGTTAATTAGGCTGAAACCATGATGTCATCATGGTTTTGGGGAGAAAAAAGTAAGAAAAAACAGGTTAAAAATAAAAAAGTTGTCCGCGCATGTGGTATTGAGTACAATTAATACTATATTCAACTTCTTGGTAAGATGATTATGCAAAAAACAATTGAGAAAAATCTATTACAAATACAAGAAGATATCGCACCTTGTAAACCGAATATTATTGCAGTTACGAAGTATTTTGACGAAAAAGCAATTGTTTCCGCATACAATGCGGGAATGCGTGATTTTGCAGAATCCAGAGCGATTGAGGCTATTGAGAAGATTAATAATCTTCCCGAAGATGTCAGGAAAAATTCAAAATTTCATTTTATAGGGCATCTTCAATCAAACAAAGTGAAAAAGGTCGTTGCAAATTTTGATTATATTCACTCTGTTGATTCATTAAAAATAGCGGAATTGATTTCTCAGGAAGCTCACAAAATCGGTAAAATTCAAAATATTTTGCTTCAGATAAACAATGCGGGAGAGGAGCAGAAGTCGGGGTTTTCAAGAGAAGAAATTTTTGAAAATTTCCCTGAAATTCAGAATCTTTCAAATGTAAAAATTTCAGGCTTAATGAACATGGCACCTTTAGGGGCTGAGGACAGTGAGTTGGAAATTTTATTTGAAGATGTTTATCATATCAAACAATCTTTGGAAAGTAAATTTAATTGCAAATTGGAAGAACTTTCCATGGGAATGAGTCAGGATTACAAAATTGCAGTAAAGCATGGTGCAACAATGCTCAGAATAGGTAGAAAATTATTTAAATAAAAACGGAGGAAAACGGTGGCAATGGTTAAAGACAAAATCAGATCTATGATTGATTATTTAGTTAAAGGGTTTGAACCCAAAGAAACAATTTTTGATGAACTTCAGGCTGACGGAGATTATGAATATCCGGTTGAGAACAATTTGGCTCTGAATCCTGAATATTCTTATGAAAATAAGAATGAAAAAACAAATGAAATAAAGGTTGTAAGTCATCCTAACTTTAGAGGTATGGAAGTTAAGGTTGTCGAACCCCGTTCATTTGATGATGCTGCAACGATTGTGCAGTATTTGAGAGATAGAAAGACCATTGTTTTGAACCTTCATTTACTTGATAAAGAACAATCCCAGAGAACAATCGACTTTGTTTGCGGTGCGGCTCATGCACTTGACGGAAAACCGCAAAAGGTTGGTGATTTAGTGTTTGTATTTACTCCGAGTAATGTAACATTGTCGGTAGATGTTTCTACAAAACAGAATAAATTTGATGATTCTCTGTGGAGAGCTCCGGCTATACAATAAGCACAACATAAAAACAATAATAATTTAAGGATGAGAAAAGAGAGATAGTTGAATACGGACACAGTTTTTGTGTCCTTTTTTTTTATGTTATATTGTTTGCATGAAAAATTTTGGAATTTGTTTTAACGAAAAAATTGAAAAATCAATATCAGTAAAAAATGAGTTAATAAAAATTTTATCTGATAAAGGTTGTAATTCCGAAAGTGTAAGTATTGATAATTTGAAAGAGGGTTTTGATTTTGTTTTTGTAATAGGAGGTGACGGTACAATATTAAAAACCGCAAGGTTTTATGCTAAATATCAAACTCCGATTTTTGGTATTAATCTTGGCAGATTGGGCTTTTTATCCCAAGTATCAAAAAATGAATTATCCTGTGCTGTTGAAAAAATTCTGAACAATGAATTTGCTATAGAAAACAGAATAATGTTGAATAGCGGGAATTACACAGCATTGAATGATTTTGTCATAAAGGGCTGTGATACCGGCAGAACATCAAAATTTTCTTTGAAAATTAACGGTAAATATGTTTGCGATTATCTGGCTGACGGTTTGATAATTTCTACTCCGACAGGTTCTACTGCGTATGGTTTGTCTGCAGGCGGACCCGTATTAAATCCGTCATTAAATGCTTTTGTAATCGTTCCTATATGTCCTCATACACTTACGGCTCGTCCGATTGTTGTTCCGGACAGTGAAATAATTACCGTATTAACTGATGAAAAAGCAATAATTTCCGCTGACGGGCAGGAATTTTACGAATTTAAATCAGATAACATAATAAAAAAATCCGAATACAGTGCGAATTTGGTTTTGTTGAACAGTTTTGAATTTTATTCGGTTTTAAGAGAAAAACTGAATTGGGCAAAACACCCTTTATATAGTGAATAAAATAGTGTGGGATTGTTTTATTATTTCAAATCAATCAGCAAATCATATATTTTATCAATTTTTTCTTTTACTTCTGAAAATTGATCTTTTAAATCTTTAAAACTTATTATACTTACAAACTTTTCTTCCATTTCGTCCAGAATTTCTCTGTGTTTTTTCTCCAATTGTTCGGGTGTTACAAAAATCTTTTGCTGAACAAAAAACATTAAGACAACAATAATTATGGGGGAATACTCAATAAATTCGTGCATGATTTATCCTTTCTTTTAAAATGAATAGTGAGTGGTGAGTAGTGAAAGGTTCATTTCACTCGCTTCGCTCGTAAAATATATTTTTTGTTTGCGTTAGCAAACCGAAAAGGACTTTTCACTTCTCACATTTCACTTCTCACCTACATCCCTATCGGCCAATAAAAATCCACTAAATACGACGCTGCATCAAACGGGTGCGACAAAAATTTCAATTCTTTTGACTGCTTTATCTGCTGATATGTCGGCAAATCTATCTTTGAAGTACCCTCCTGATAACTCAGATTATAAATGTTATAGAGAAGTTTTTCGCATTTTTTATCAACAAAAAGACAAATTTCACCATCGGCAGAACGGACTTTTGAATTAAATGCCATAATCCTGTTTTTTATAGGCGGGTTAAATGCTTTTATTCGGATATCAACGTCATATCCGTATTGTAAAAATTTTTTCTTAATAATTACATAATTTGTGTATTCGCTTGTACAACTCCTGTTATCACCTGAAGCATCACCGTTTATGATAATTTGACCTTTGTGATTGGGATATCTTCGGCAAATTTCTTCACAAGCCTTTGCTGTCGTTGTGTTTTCCATCGCAATTTCGTCAAAATAAAAAACTTTATCCTCTGTTTTATGAGCCAAAACCCAGCACATAGGATCAACATTAAAATCGCATGAAATATACAAATCCATTTCCGGCTGATAGGTAATATCTTTGATATTTTCATTGGTAAAATCCTTTACAACAAGTCCTGATGAGTAATTCCCCGTTTTTGCAAGAACAAAAATATTGTAATATTCTTCATCATAAAGTTTTTTAAGCTCCTCGCAATAACCTTCTGGCAGATAAATATTTTGTGTAGTCGGAGCCGAAATCAGACGGTAATTTGGCGGAGGATTTTCAACAAAAGTTTTATAAACCCAGCCCCTTTGCATTTCGGGGTTTGTATGCCCGAAAATACGGTACTTGAAACCTTTCCATTGAGGTTTAATTTTCTGACGCATACGGCTCAAAAGCATTTTGAAAGTGTCATATGGAATATCAGACATTTCTTCGATTTCGACAAAACCCAAGTTTAAAGATTTCAATTTGTTCGGCTCATCAAAGTGCCTGAAAAGGATTTCCGAATGATTTGAAAAAATAAGGGTTTGCATTGTAGCAGACCACGTATAATCAACCCCTTCCGTAAAACCGAAATTATCAAGATGTTCAAAATATGTTTGTAAAGTCGTATCTCTCACAAGAGTGTAGGTTTGCGCACCGACTAAGCCTCTTATTCCCGGAAATTTCAGGGCTAATAAAATTCCCAATAATGAGCCTGAGAATGTTTTTCCGGAACCGTAACCGCCTTGATATACAGCAACATCAAGGGTATAGTCGTGCGGAATCTCTAAAAACTCCCGCTGAGATTTCAGTAATTTGTACATTGGTTTCTCCAAAACCGCACACCCGCGATTTAAACAAAATTATTATTTTGATGTATCAACACTTATCATAAATATATCTTTATTGTTTCTAAATGAACTGCCTATAGTTATATCAATTTCATCATAAGGTTGATAACCCAGATATATGCTCATTTGCATTTCATCCATATTCATGCCTTCCCTAAAAGGCAGTGGAGGTACAGAAAGAATTATGTTCTTTATGTTTTTATTAAAATATTTATAAGGAGATTTTACAGATAATCGCATATCTTTTATTTCTCCGTCCCGTGTTAAAAAGAAATCATAAGCTGCTCCCATACCACGGAGCCTGAACATACGGCTCTTTTCAAGTTAGGTTTTTAATAAAGCTCCATAGTCTTCCAAATACCCCCAATATATAGGATTTGTTTCTCTTGTAATACTATATCCACAACCATTTGGAGGTATTTCTTCAGAATATGCAACCGAATTAATGAAGAATAATAAAAATAATAAGATTAATAAGCGTTTCATAAAGTATATTTTATTTATTTTTTTTTTATTGTCAATCTCAGAATGTAGTTAATCTTTTATAATATCCCAAATTTCCGCGACCTGACATTATCCCCATTCTTCTCAATCTTTCTTCAATATCGGCATCTGCAAGAATTTGGTTATGACTCAATCTGTCATTGATTTCACCCTCATACAAGCTGAATAGACCCGAATCCATACGTCCGATATCTTCTCTTGTTATTTCCGCATCAGATATAGCATCTAAAAACATCGGATTATTTTTCTTGTACTGTTCAACAGGTACAGAAAGTTCTGTATCTCCCATATTATCAATACCATGAGCCTGAATAGAACCAAACGGAGTGTGTGATCTTATCCAGGTTTGAATATTTGGTGTAATATAAGTTTTTCCGACATTACGTTTTAGTTTTGAAACAGGATCGTGCGGATCTCGATAATTTGTAACCAAATCATCATAATTATCGGGATAATCACTCTTTCTAACTCCAAAAGCATTGAAAGTAAATGTCGGCAGCTCATTTTCAATGCCCACATGTGTTGCCTCGTTTCCGCCTTCGGAATGTCCTATAGATACGGTATTTTCAGGGGTAAGACTGTATTTATCCATCATATCTTTCGAAAATTCTCTTGCTTGTTTTATTTGTTTACTCTCACCCGTAAATGCCATTTTTGCATTAGCTGCCCAGTCCTGATAACTCTTTTTATCAGTACCTGCAAAAGCCAGTGCATACTTTCCGTCTTTTTCGTACAAAACACCTCTGAAATTGCTTTTCGGGTCGTAATAGTTATCTTTAACATACCAGCCGTCAAAGGCTTCTTTGTCCCGTTGATTTTTCATAGACATTTTGCTCGATTGTGAACACAATTTTTTGTAAACGTTTGGTGTAAAATTTCTTGCCATTTCTCTTTTTCCTTTCTTTTTCATGACAACTAAAACCGCCCATTATAGGCGGTTTAAAGCTATTAATTACATAATTATTTTGAAGTTAAAATCATTATATCAAAGCTATTTTTCATATATTTAAGTGTATAACCAATACTCAAGTGGACATCATCATATTTGTCATAGCCTAAATAGATATCAAACAACATTTCATCAAGATTCATCCCATCACGGAATGGTGGAGGTTCTACAGATAATATAATATTTTTTATTCGTTCATTAAAATATTTGTAAGAAGATGGTGGATTTAAGTTTAAAATTTTCACTTGCTGATCACGTGTTACAGTTATATAATATGACACTCCCATCCCACGCAATCTAAAAATACGGCTCTTTTCAAATTCTGCTTTCAATAACTTGGCATAATCCTCCATATAACCAAAATATATTGGATTGGTTTCTTTAGTAAGTGAATATCCTCTACCTCTTGGCGGAATTTCTTCCGCAAAAACTATAGATTGAAAACTAAACAAAAACAGAATTAATAATAAAATATATTTTTTCATAGAATTATTCTAACATAAAATTTATTATGTCAGGCAATGCCTGACATACAAACTTTATAAAATCGTTACCTCGCTTTTTTGGGAAGAGGGAAATTTTGCTTAACGAACGAAAGCGAGTATAGCAAAATGAGTGAGGGGTCTATTTATCAATTAAAACATGGTTTCCGTTAATCGTTACCTAATGTCCGTCGGAAGAATTTTCTCCGCCAGATGAACTTCCGCCCGAAGATTTTGAATAACCCGATTTTTCGCCTTTAGGCAAATCTTTTTGGCTTGGAATACCCTGTTTTTGCATTTGTTTCATTATATCTTTTTCGTGTTTTTCAAACTCCTTTGAGGACATTTTTGCAATATCTTCTCTTGTATAAAAACAACCGTTTGGGAATTGTTTTTCATAATCCAAACTTTCATCCAAAATCACACCTTTTCCTAATTGCTCCATTATTAAAGATTCATTTTGTCGAAATTCTTCTGGTGTCATCTTTCCGATTTCCTGACGGGTGAGCGGTTTTTCTTCTATCTTTGACGCTCCGCCTGTCGGGTTGCCTTTTATCAAATCCTCATATTTGCGGGTATCGTTTGGATTGGTGATTAAATCGCCATTTTTCATTTTTTGATATATTTTCTCTGCGACTTTATCCTCAAATTCTTTTTGATTTTTTATCTCACCAAAATGTTCAGATTTTAATTCCTTTAGTACTTCTGTTGCTATTTGATGACCAATATAGTTATTCCATAAATCCATATTCTTTTCACCTTCAGGTTGAATTTTATTACCCTCAATAAATTCATGGTAATTACCAAGTACTGTTGCCGGCAATTCAATTCCACCAGATTTATACACTAACTCTGCTTGCATAAATGCATGTTTAAAAGCATCTGCTTCATTATTCCATGTTGCATGTTTTCCCGTACCTATATCAAAATTATATTTATTTTGGTATTCAATAGTTTTATCTAAGATTTCTTTATTAAATTAAATTCTTTTCTCCAATCACCAATATTTTTCAAATTATAATTATACCTTTTTTCCATAAATTTTCTCCTTTTTTGTTTATGTTAAAATGAGTGTATGAATATTCATTCTATCTTTACAAAATTACAATCATTGCTTGGCTATTTATCTTTACCGATATGGTTATTCTTTATTTATATTTATATTCCAGACTCAGCAAAATATGATTTTATTGAACATAAAGATGAGTTTTATTCCATTATGACTTTTGTTCAGATTTTTATGTTCTATATACTACAAATAGTTTTAACAATTATATTTACACTTTGCGGTATAAATAATAAAAAATATGTAGCAAATTCGAAATATAAAATAATAAATATTTTAATTTATATCGGAATTGTGCTTAATTTCATACCAATACTATTATTCACAATATTTTTAATATATATTGCGTTTTTCTTTAAATAGTAAATATATCGCCTAACATAAAATATAAACAGGGTGTTAACCCTGTTTATCTTCCAACAAAAAATTACTTGCATTCTCAACACCGTACTGTTCCAAAGCAAACTTGAAACATTCGAGCCAATCAATTCTTTCTTCGACTTCCGGCACTTGTGCAAAGGATTTTACTACCTCAAACAATTCCATTAATCGTGATTTACGTTCAAACGTCGCTTTTCTGTCCCCGTATCTGTATACATAATTTCCGTTTCTGACCTCATCATCAATTTCAATAAATCCCGTTCTCCCATGATCGTTCACCGCAACAAGTTCTTTGCCGAGTTTGAAATACGATATAATTTCTGCGGTTTTTTCTATCATCGGAACAATAATTTTTCGATTTATAGCATCAAGCATCATATTCAATCTTGCTTCCTGACCGTTAACCGAATAATTCAATTCTGTCGCCGTTCTCTGTGCAGACTGAAGATTCCCCGCCATATTTTTGAAAATTCCCGTTGCACTTTCGATAGTTGATTTAAAGTAATTCAAAAAATCCCAACCGACCATGGCTTTATCAAAAGATAAAGGAACGGGGGCTTGAGGCATAAGTGCAGGATCATATTCGATAATTTTTCCGGGTCTTACATCCTGCTGACCTTTAAAACAGCCTTTAGGGGCTAAATAAGGAGGATTCATCATAAGAGCAAGTGCATCAATTTGTTTATTTAAAATGGTCGAAGCAAGACTATTCAATATTAAAGCAACCCTTAAAGGCGAGATACCACGCCCTGTTTGAGGAGATTCTATGATGTTAGCGTATATGAAAGGATTGATTATGAAAGGATTACTCTCAAATCGAATAATTTCACGTCTTGCCGCAACCACTATTAACCAATTTTTTAATAAAGTGCCGTCAGAAAGTTCTATATCGCCCCAATATTCCAAAATTTCAACTTTCTTGCCGTCAATAGTACCGTCATCTTTGTTTTTTTTGTTTGCCACCACTCCTTTCAGTATTTCCAATTTTGTTTTATCCAAGAGATTATTTGATTTATCGCAGAATAATTCGTCTATAGTTGAATATGTGCGATAAATTTTTGCACATTTATCCCAATTGTCTTTGTTATATTTATCAAATACAAAATCTTCCGATTTAATGAATTTAACTTTTGCGTTATCGTAAACAACTTTTTCATCAATTACAAAATTGTTATTCAAATCGCCTTCAAATTGTTCTTCAAAAGTTTTTGCACGTCTGACAGATTTGAATTTGGTTTCCCAACCGACAAAGAGAGTGCTTTCGCCTGTTTCAACAATTCCGTCAACAACTTTTTCCATTTCGTTTTCGATATTCATATTCTCCAAAGTATTAACAAGCATTGCTTTTTGTCTGTTTGCAAAACTTTGTGTTAAAGGAGTAGTTCCCGATACATCAAACATTGCATCAGGATGAGAATACAAATTCTGACTGATATGAGATTTCAGGGTTTGCGCAAGTTCATAAATATCCGGAAGTTCTATTCTGTTATCCCACGCATTTAATTTCGGAACCTGAGTGTTATAAATTGCATTCCTTATAAGCTCCAAATCTGTCAATTGAGAATTTCTCATGTCATTAAATCTGTCAAATTTATCCGAAATACTTCCTATTAAAAATTTTTCTTCATTTTCGGATAATTTTTTTGTTAAGTCTTCTGTTTCAAATTTCATTTTTCTGCCTTTCTGCAGGAATAGATTTCGATATCCTGCAATTTATTATTACGTAGTGTTTCTCCTTTTAATAATCCTTCTTTTTGAAATCCTGCGAATTTTAAAAGTGTTTTTACCCTAAAATTATCAGGATATACAAGTGCTTTAATCTTTTTAAATCCCAATTTTTTAAAACAAAAATTTATAAAGATTGATGCGCATAGTTTTGTATAATCTCCCCAGTATTTTTTGTCAAAACATGTCGTTAATTCGGCTGTATGTAAGTGATTGCTGTCACCAATTATGTTGCTGAGATATACAAATCCCGCAACCTGATTATTTTCAACAATTACGTAAAAAAACGGAGAGGTGTATTTTACAAGGTTTTCAAAATATTCGTAAATTGAATTACCGTTACGTGCATAATCATCATCTAAAAATTTTGAAAATTTTGAATATAAAAATAATGCCTGCTCAAAATAAGCAGGCTTTTCATAAGGGGGTAAGAAATTTGGCATGTATTAAAACTCCGCTTTTTCAAATTTTATATAAGCATTTTCTGTCGTAAATGCATTTAATTCGCCATTTAACATTTTACTTCTGATGTGGTTTTGTGTACCTATCAAAGCTTCCGCCTGAAGTCCGTTGATATAACTTTCGCATTTTGTATTTCTGTTAAAAAATTTATAGACTGTTTCTTTTGAAAATATTTTTTCTTTCGGTAAATCTTTTATATTTGTATAAACCTTCTTTTTGGGCTTTTCTTTGGATTTTTTAATATCGTCCGTAAATTCCTGTTCAATTTTCATTTTTATCAAATCGTCTAAAGATTTTCCAAGTAATAATTCTTCTTTGTCTTTCATAATATTTTCCTTTCGTTTTTGTAAGAACATAAGAGTCTAAGAACTTAGGAGATTAAGTTTTATCAATTTAAATTACTATATATGTAAAGAACTAAACATCTTAAGCTCTCAAGCTCTTAAGAACCATTATTTTAAATTTTCCCGTCATCTAAATTTGAAATGGTGATGATTTTGGCTTGTTTGTAAGGTTCTTCTTCTTTGTTAAATCCTAAATATTTACATAAATTTTCAAGTGCCTTTAAACCTGCCGAAGTATCCCTAAGTTTCTTTTTTCCTGTTATACAGCCTTCTTTATCAAGAATATCCTCCTCTTCAAGTGAAAATTCGGCTATATGGAGCAGTTTTTGAACCACATAGCCTTTATTTACGCAGAGAGAGGTTATTTGTTGTGTCAGTTGTCTGTTTATTTCTTTTATTATTGAATCTTTTGACAGAAGTTCTCTGGAAATGCGTTTTAAATCTTTTGATTTATAACCGGCTTTTTCGGCAGATTGTTCACCGTCAAGAGTTTTTATATATTCGCTTACAAATATTTTTTGTTGTTGTGTTAATTTATTCATTTTGTAACAAAACTTTGTATAATTTGTATTTTTTTAAAATAAATTGTATAATAAGCATGCTATTTATATTTCGGCTAGTGTAAATCTTAACAGGGGGGTAACTTCCTGTTTTTTTTGTGCTGCGCACGTAGCTACATTGGAACGGTTATTTATATACCGCCTTTTGAAGTTATTAAAAAACACTTTACATATTTTCTAATAATCGGCTTTTAAGGATAACTGTATTTTAGATTTTAAAAATTCAGTTAAAACTTTCAACTTTAAACTTTCAATTTCCCACTTTTATCGCCTTTTCATATTAACTGTCGGTACTTCATCTGCAGTCGCAGAAATTCTTGAACGTAAATTTGCCAAAGCATCTTTATACATGCTCAGCCAGTAAGAAAATCTGACATGCTGAGGATTACCCTTTAAACGCATACATGCTCCGTAAACCAATAGAGGTTCCGAAAACGGTTCGGGGATTAATGAACAGTCGTCATCATTTTCAAGCATCAATTTTTCCTGACCGGATACATTTTTTGCGCAATTTTTTGTATAGTATAAAACTTCCGCATTTTTATCCGTATTAAATATCTGAAAAAGAATTTTATCATCATAAAAACAGTACGTACCTGACGGCTGAGAATTTGTAAAAAACTCTTCATAATTTTGATAATATTCATATTTTTGTCCGTCAATAATGACCGCTTCAATACGACCGTTTATTGTGTTTTCAACTTCTCCTGCGTTTGCGGGAATTGTCAGTGTTGTTTTTCTTTGCAAAAAATTCCACTTATCCATACCGCAAATTTCCGAATTTAATACATTAATTATATTTTTAAGTTTTTTGTGTTCATTTTTTATTAACTCCGAAAACTCATTAACCTGTTTATAATTAAGTTCAACCAGGCATTTATTAATTAATTCCAAATAATTCATATTTTACCTTTCTTCTTTCAAGAAAAAACAGTCATAAGACTGTTTTTTCCCAAAAGATTAATTTGCTATTTTATAAGTCCTTTACGCAATTGATCCATAATTGCACGCTCATGTTTAGCAAATTCCGCACCACTCATTCTGCCGATTTGCTCACGAGTATAGACCAAATTAGTTGTACCGTCGTAAGATGAATTTTGAGCATTTGCTCTCAGTCTTTGCTTCGCGGATTCGTTTTCGTTTTTTAATGTCTTTTCGTGTTCTTTTGCTTTCAAAAATCTTTCTATTGCGGAATTTTCTATTTTTTCAACAATAGATGAAATTTTTGAAATTTCATCATCATCAAAATTCGTATCGGAATCCATCAAATAATTGAAAACATCAATTCTACCGTCTTTTTTGAAAAAATCAGGAGTTTCTTTTGTTTTTTGAGAAACATTTTGTAAAGTTGTTTGTTCTTCCGGTAATTGACTTATTTTACTACATTTCTCAAACGCCTTTTCGGTTACAAATTTCATTAAATTTAGTCCTTGATCTTGAGTCAATTGACCTGTTTGAACATAATTTTCAATTTTTTTAATTTCCCGAACCGCAAGCATTTTTATTTGCTCTTGTTGCTCCGATAGTGAATTTTGATTATCGGCTTGTGATGAAATATTTTCTGTTTCGTTCATAATACCTCCATATATTCAACCGCAAATTCAATTGCATCATCTATAAAAGATGAAAAAAACATTGTGAAAAGCGGCTTTAAAGGAATTGGTACGGGAATATATTTTACAATATATTCAATCGCCATTTTCTTTTTTTCTTTACCTTTATTGCTTCCGAGAGTTTTTTCGGCAATAACAACGGCTGATTTTGCCAATTCTTTTATTGTTGTTTTTAAATTGTTAAACATTTATTTTCTCCGTATTGATTGAAGTTATAAGTTGAAAGCGGAAAGTTAATTCTTAACTTACCACTTTATATTTCAACTTATAACTGTTCTTTACAACATTTGATATTGTAATTAGCTTGCTGCAACTATCATTTTTGCCAAAGCTTCAGGTTTTACGGTTTTGGCACCGTACAGATACAGACCTCTGACCAAATCTGAGAAACTGTCTTTATCCCTTAAACTTTCAATTTTAGCCAATTGTGATGCAAATGTAATAGCTTCATTTGTTCCGGCAAGAGGATAATATCTGTTACCTACTGCGGTAAGGTTTGTACTTACCAATACATCCATGCCGGCAATTCTTCCGATAGCACCTTCACGCAGTGTTTCATCAGCAACATTATATGCGTTAATAAATTCAGGGCTCTGAAGTAAGAATGATTCTATGTGAGGATTAATAACAACCCAGGGGTGAGAATTTGTTCCGACAGCATTAGAGTTTTTCAATCTGTATGCTAATTCAACAAACTTGGCATAAATTGTAGATTTGTTTAAAACAAGCGGATATTCATCAGAACCGACAGTATTGTTTTCGGTTACATCAGTATGCAATGACAATAGATATGAATCCTGTACTTCTTCAATTGCTTTTTTTGCATTTTGCAAATGTGCTTCCATAATATTCATATTTGATTGAACTGCAGCTACATCATTGATTTTAAATGCAAAAAATTTCTTTTGGTCTATTACAAGTTCTTTTGATGCAGGTTCTAATTCGCTGTATGTAATTGAATTTGAATCCAATGTCGAAATTGATACATTGGCAGGAGTGATAATTTTTACTTTATCGCCCTGATTTTTAATTTCGCCTTCCCAGTTTCTGTTTACACATTGGAGCATTACACATTCTTTTTCAAGCATATTGTTCAATTTTTGGCTCCAAATTTCGGGGATAAATGCTGCATAAGCATTAGTTGCAGGAGTTTCTTCCGTCATTTTTTGTTTCCTTTCTTTTTCTTGTGTGTATTACGTTGTATATGAGTGGTGGTTTTTAAGTGAAAAGTGAGAAGTGAAATGTGAAAAGTCATCTACTGTGCTATCGCACGATAAATTTTTTGCACGAAGTGCTGAAATGAACTTTTCACTATTCACTATTCACCTTTCACTTATTTTTAGTCATCATTATAAATTTCTCTGAATTGCAAACCTATAATTGCGCAGGAATGCAGATAATTTTCTCCGGTTACGCACAGCTGTACGGAATAATTTGATTCCGAAATTTCCGCTTTTTCCATGGCATCTTGATTGACTGACCATATCGGTGTTTTGTCATTATCTAATGCCCATTTATTTGAGTGATAATCATTCTGCTCATCAAGTGCCCAATATAAATGGTTTTGATGCACGGAATATATTTCTTCGGGATCATCAGAAGTTATACTGTCATAATCTTTGTACACCGAAAAATTGAAATTATTATCATATTCCGTATCAAGTAAAAAATAGAATTCATCAATAATTTTTCTGTGATGAGGTAAATTTAAGGCAAGGAAAGGAGATTTCCACATAAATTTTATCGGTTCTCCGTTGAAAGTTGTTCCAAAATCTTCCTTGTAAATATTTCCATTCTCATCTGCCGTATAAATATATCCGTTGAAAGTGCAGGCTGTAACAATGTTCTGGGGAATAATTCTTTTGTACCATGCTTTGTTTATATAATCGTTTATCCATACGGTATTAAAATACTGATTTTCAATGTAAGGGAAGAAATACCATATTTGATTACGTTTTTCATAATGCAAAGCAAATGCTTTATTTAAATTTATAAACAAAGAAAATTCCGATTTTATTTTAAGTGAAATTTCACTGCCCAGTTGTATCTGATTTAATTCTCCTACCTGTTCAAGAGCATAAATTCCCGAACTTAAGAAATATTGTTTGTTTTCTACATTTACAATAGTGTTGTTACTGACTGCTCCGACATTTGCAAACGGAACTATTGCAAAATCATCAGGAGTTGTTCCGGTTAATAAATAAACATTGTTTAATTTATATATTGCCAAATAATCTTTATAATTTTTAAGAGCCGTAATTAAACCCGTATCTGTATGAAATTCATTTATGTATCCGGCATCATCAGAAGTTGTAAAGTCGTCATAAGTTCCGAGTGCAGAATAGTATATGGTAGCCCCTTTTGCTACCCATACTCTCCCTTTATAAACCGTCATAATTGCATCTGTTATTGTATTGTTTTCCAAATCTTTTAAGTTACAATCAACAACATCATAATTACCGTTATTCTTTATATAAAATAAACCGTCACTCTCCGTCATAACAAGAATTCCGTTTAAAAAATTCTGAAAGACAGGTTTTGTACCGCTTAATGTTTTGTTAATACATGTCATGGCGGTGCTTGTATCGTTATATATATAAATTTTTCCTGATATTGTTGTTATTACAAGCTTGTGATTATCATAAGAAACCAGTTCGCAAAGCCCCGTAATTTTTTCTCCAAGTTCCAGAAATAATGTATTTCCTTTTTGCTTGATAATTCCTCTGCTTTGCAAAATTTCCACATTTTCCGAATCTGCCCAGTAAATTTTTTTTGTATCAATCCCGAGTTCGGTTTTTGTCAATGCCTGATTAATACCACCAGAGAGGTTGTAATAAGATACTTCCATAGATTACTCCTTTTTTTAGTGAAAAGTGAAAGGTGAATAGTGAAAAGACTATATTGACACTTCGTGCAAAATTTACTTTTGTCAGTACTGTAAACGACTTTTCACATTTCACTACTCACTTTTCACCTTATTTAAATACCACTTAACTTTTGTTCTGATAAAACTTCCGATTTCTTCTTTAAAAACCCACGAATACGGAGGAAGATAAATAATGTCAATCTTCCCCGCACTCGAGGTTTTGGGGTAATTTAATCCGAATTCGTAATGTGTCATTACTGTTTGCGGAGAAATCGGTATTTTATATTTTTTACAAAGATTTGCACAAAATTCCATACAGCTTTCAAATTGTTTTTTAGTAATGGGAAAGTTGCCGACAATAATTCCGGATTTAAATCCTGCCATAGCACACATGGCAACTCCGACAGAGCCGGTGTTTCCACCGCCCGTGTGAGAGGCATATTTTCCCGGACGGCAAATTTCATTATCTTCCGGTCTGTATTTCCCTTTATGAATTTTTCCGTTTTTATCAACCAAAAAGTGATAATGGAGTTTTTCATATTCTGTCGGATAGTAATTTCCTGCCGTCCAATGTATTATTATACGTTTCATAAAATTCCTCTAACCAGTCTTTATTAATCATTTTATAAATTAATATTGCATTAGATCTGTTTCGGGCATTTAGTTTAAGAACGGTTTTATCCAAATGTGTTCTTACTGTGCCGTAAGAAATCTTTAATTTTATTGCGATTTCTTTATCTGAAAAACCTAATGCAATCAAAGATAATACTTTAACTTCCTTTGGAGAGAGCATCATTTTTAAATCCTTATTATTTCATATTACTTAATTTCAACATACAAAAAATAAAAACAAGTTCATTCATAATATTTCCTAAAAAAATACGGAGCGGAGAAAACCGCTCCGTTAGAGTAAGATGATTTTCAAGGATTTACATATAATTATTTTCAAATTTTCCGATTTTTAATGTTTTTAAATTTGAATAACAACGTTTTTTTATTCCAAATTCGTTATAATTTAAATAAAATTTGTTAATATTAACAATTCCATAGTTAATTGGCCGAATTTCATACAAAATTTTGTTTTTCAGTTTATTAAAAAACTCTTTTGCTTTTTTGGTTGTTTTTCTTATTGTTGAAATATTGTTATTATTATCAACTCTTGTAAGCTGAATAACTGTGTGCCCGCAAATCGGACATTTTGAAAGATAGTCAATTTCACACAGTACAAAATTTTCCTGTGGTGCCAGACAATAAGTTTTTGTCTTATGCAGAGCACCGCAGCAGTGAATATATCCCATGCTACAACTCCCGATGGTAAACAGTTTTGCCGTCTTGGGCGTGAACCTTAACCACATTTTCAGTATATCTTATTTTAAATATTTGAAAAGTCCCCAAAATCGGGTAGGTATTTTTATATCCGCAAATTCATGGATATTAAAAAGATACTAATGATGTTTTTTTGCTACTTTACTCTTAAATCGCAACACATCTGGCATGCTCCAAAAACTTTTGCATATTGCAGATTTTTTCTGAAACATCTGTAATTAGGGTGATTAAAAACATCTTTTAATGACATATCTTTAATATTACCTATTCTTTGAGAGAGGCATGGATAAACATCACCGTTTGGTGAAATCATGATATTTGAGTAAGGATATTTACAGGGTTTATATATTTCCCGAACAGGTTTGTCGGGAGGATAATTGAAAAATTCCTCAATTTTTGCCAAAGGATTTTTGTTATATTCAAATTTTGGAGAAAATCTTATTAAAACATTTGAATTTTTGCTTAAACTTTCCAATTCTTTATAAACTTCTTTAAAATGTTCCAAATCAAAATATTTTTCTATCGGGTAATTTCCGTTAAATTCGGGTATAAAACCGTCATGCAGAACGGAATTTTGTTTCAAATTATTATTTCTTAAAAACGAAATTGACATAAAATTGAATTTCATTTCATCACAAAGTTTGTATAATTTTACAAGGTCATCAAGATTATTTTTTAATACAATTGTTTTTATATCAACCATAGGACGGTTTTTACGGGAATTAAGATTTTCAAAATTAGCCATAATTTTATCCCAAATACCGGCTTGGTTCCGATTGATATTATGAGTTTCACCATAACCGTCCAGCGAAACCGATAACAAAGTCATTTTGCTTTTGATATAAACATCAATTATATCGTCATTCATCAAAATTCCGTTTGAAACCACATTAACCTTACCGAAAGTTTTTTTAGAAGTTTTCATCAAAATGTCAATAAAATCTTTTCTGATTAACGGTTCTCCGCCGACAAGGGTAACAATTCCGTACCATGGAATTTGGTCAATTACGTTAAACCATTCTTCGGTTGTAAGTTCGTTTTTCTTTCTGTCATCTCCTACATAACAGTACGGACAATTTAAATTACATCTGTAAGTAAGTTCCAGAAAGTATCTTAGAGGAATTGGCGCAAAACCGCTTCTGCTTTTGTAAGCCGGTAATGCATATAAATCTCTGCCAATATCAAATAACCATGAATAATTCATTTTCTACCCGCCTATCAATATTAAACTTAACCAAATAACAAGTATACCGGATAAAATTCCGATTAATGACTGATGCCAGTCCCCATATTCCTTTGCGAGCGGTAACAACGTATCAAAAGAAATATAAATCATTATCCCCGCAACAGCAGCCATCAAAACTCCGACAAGTATTTGCGGTAAAAACAATCCGAAAACAAACATTCCCGCTAATGCTCCTATAGGTTCCGTTATACCCGATAATCCCGCATATAACATTGCGTAGCGTTTTTTACCGGTAACATGATACATGGGTAAAGCAACCGCAATACCTTCGGGAATATTGTGTATAGCAATCGCAATACCGACGGATAAACCTAAAGTTATATTTTGTGTAGTGGTAAAAAATGTTGCCATACCTTCGGGAAAATTATGTACACAAATTGCAACAGCAGTAAAAATTCCGGCTCTTTTTATTTTATAGTCCCTGCGCATAGGCGAATCAGGGTGTAATACATCTTCTTCATTTATGTGATCGGGCAAAAAATAATCGATTAAAACCGCAATAATCAAACCGATAACAAACCCTGTATAAACAAGCCATTCGTGCGAATAAGGAAAATTTACAGCCAAAAGTTTACCTGCTTCAGGAAGCATATCCGTAAACGAAATAAAAATCATAACACCCGCAGAAAATCCCAGCCCGACAGACAATGCTTTCAGGTTATTTTTTTTCACCATGAACGCAATACCGCCGCCGATTGTGGTCGCCAAACCTGCAAACAGGGTAATAATTAAAGCGGGTAAAAAATTCTGAAACATAATTTTCCTTTCGGAATAATTTTATCATAAAAACAAAAGAGCGAATTTTCGCTCTTTTGTGTGTTTGTTATTTTTTAACTTCTGCCGCTTCCGAAAGGTTTTTCAAAATTGTATAAGATGCGTCCCAGCCGTTTAAACCTCCCGTTGCTTTGTATCTTGCTATTTGTTTTGCTCTTTCTTTTTTTAATTTTGCTTGAGTTTTATTGAATTTTGCAAGAACTTTTTTGTTTGAATTTCTGTCGTTAATTGTCGGTTCAATATAAGCCAAGAAATTTCTGTATTCCTGACAACCGTAGCCTTCTTTAACTTTTGAAGGATAATTGTATGACAAATAGTCATATATATACATTGTTCTTTTAAAATTATTAGGTTGAGCCTTTAAAGCATCCATTGTAGTTCCGGGCATTTTACCCAATACAACAATCATTGCAAGAGGGTTATATCCTGCCTGAATCATCAAATCCGTACCTGTTATATCCGCATTCATCTGGTCTTTTTCCGACATGGAATTTAAAGATAACTGATTAATCAAAATAGCTTTGTTTTGCGCACTTTCGCTTTCCAAACTTCCCGCAAAAGCTGATGCAAGGTTTGATACAAACTTTTTCTTTGATGCATTTGCATTGATTATTACACCTAATTCCTGAGCAATAACTGCAGCGACTTCATTGTCGTTTCCCGTGTAACCCAGTGCTTCTTTCTGAATGTAAAGTTCATTGTTTGTGTTTGATGAACTGTTTGTAACGGCAGTTTCCGTTACTACAAACTTTGTTGATGACGGCAGGCTGTTTTTGGTCAAAACCTGACTTCCTACAGTCGGAACTCTGTCTACGGCACTCCAGGTTGCAGAGAATGCCGGTGCAGAAATTAATGAAATTAACATAAGTGATAATAGTAATTTTTTCATATTTTCTCCCTTCTAATCAATAAATCTGTATTTTACTAAAGCAATAATGGCTGAAAAACCATCTCTCCATGTGATTTTTTTACCTTCAGAAAATTCCCGTCCGTAATAGGAAATGGGAAGTTCATATAATCTTGCCCGTCTTTTCAAAACTTTAGCGGTAATTTCAGGTTCAAAATCAAACCTGTCCGATTTGATTTCTATACCTTTTATAAATTCCGCTTTAAACGCTTTGTAACAAGTTTCCATATCGGTCAATGTTGAACCGTAAAGAACATTTGTTAAAAGCGATAAAAATTTATTTCCTAATAAATGGTGGAACATAAATGACCTTGACGGTTTTCCTCCTGCTAAACGTGTTCCGTAGCATACATCTGCTTTTCCGTCAATAATTAATTGTATTAACGGTTTATAATCGGCAGGGTCATATTCCAAATCAGCGTCCTGAATTATTATAATATCACCGGTTGCTTCTTTGAAACCGTCACGTAAAGCTGCGCCTTTACCCTGATTGTATTCATGAAAAAGAATTTTATATGAATAATTTTTATATAATTCTCTTGTACCGTCCGTTGAATAATCGTCAATCAGTATAATTTCTTTTTCTAATCCGCAAAAATCAGCATCTTCAACTTTTTTAATAATTTGTCCCAAAGTATCAATTTCGTTATAAACGGGAATAAGTATTGTAATCTTTTTCATTAATTAACCTTTATAATTTGTCTTATTTACAAAAATATTGTACAATAAAAAAAGATATTGGTAAATTAGGTAAGGAAAAATGATTACGGAAAACAGAGAGATGATTAAAAACGGTTTGAACCTTTTAGAGGATAAGAATTATGAGAGTGCAGTTCAAATATTTGAAGATGCTCACAAATTTTATTCCGAAAACAATTCTGATGAAAATATTTCAATATCTTTAAGTCTTTTGGGATTGTCAAAATATTTGTCTGATAAAAAGAATTATGAAGAAGCCTTAAAACTTTTGAATGATGCCGGATATATGGCTCAATATTCAAAAGGAAACACAGCTAAGGCTGTTAATGAATATGCTCAGGGTACAATAGAATTCGGTGAAGATAATAAAGATGTAGCATTATTGCATTTTAAAAATGCTCAGGGTTTATTACTTAATAACAGTGATGAACTTTCTATAAACGGTTATATTTCAACAAGAATTAAACAGATTGAAAACGGTGTTGATTTTGAAATTCCCATAAAAAGTGATCCTCTGGTATCTCTTGTAAAAATCGGGCGTTCAATCACTGCCGTAACCGATATTGACGTTTTGCTAAAAGTAATTGCAGAAGAAACGAAAATAGCAATTCAGGCGGACAGATGCACCGTATTTTTGTTGGATAAAGATAAAAATGAACTTTGGAGTAAGGTGGCACTGGGCATGGACAGTCAGGAAATAAGGTTCCCTGCAGATAAAGGATTAGCCGGATATGTGGTAAAAACGGGTGAACCTCTTAATATTGCTGATGCTTATGCTGATGACAGATTTAATCCCGATATTGATAAAAAAACCGGATATCATACAAAAACAATCCTTTGTATGCCTATCAAAAACAATAATCAGGAAATTATCGGTGCTTTTCAGGTATTAAACAAATTTGGCGGTGTTTTTACCAAAAGTGATGAAGATTTACTGGTTGCAATAGGAGGAAGTGCATCAATAGCGTTAGAGAATGCTCAGCTTTTTGAACGCCAAAAAGAATTATACAAAGAACAAAAAGCCTTGTTTGAAAGTTTTATAGATACGCTTGCAACTTCCATTGATGCAAGAGATAAGATTACGGCAGGTCATTCAAGCAGAGTGAAACTCTATTCAATGCTTCTTGTTGAACAACTGAATTGTGATGCAAAATTTAAAGAACTTGTTGAAAAAGCTGCAATTTTGCATGATATAGGTAAAATCGGAATAAGAGATTCCGTTCTCCAAAAGGAAGGAAAATTAACCGATGAAGAGTATAAACACATTCAGGAACATGTAAAGATTACTCACGATATTTTGAATAAGATTTATATGTCCGAAGATTTTAAACAAATTACCGAATTTGCCTGCTCACACCACGAAAAATATGACGGTTCGGGTTATTACAGAAAATTATCCGGTGAAAATATTCCTTACGGAGGAAGAATTTTAGCAGTTGCAGATGTGTTTGATGCCATTACATCAAAACGTCATTACCGTGATAAGATGCCTATTCAAAATGTTATAGATATTCTGATTTTAGGAAAAGATAAGCATTTTGACGGAAAATTAGTTGATGAATTTCTTAAAATTCCGACAGATAAGATTGTGAAGGTATTTTTAACAGAAAGTCATAATTTATTAAATGATGAAGATGAAAAAACATTAAGTAATTACAATTTGAAAAATATTTATGACATAATATCAGATGAAAACAGTAATAATAAAGAAATAGCGGATTTATTTAATTATTATTATTCGGGAAAGAAGGCTGATGAATAAATTTTTAATTACGTTATCAATAATATATATAACTTCACTTCCTGTACTTTGCAGTGATTTTGAGACGCTTGCACCTGCAAATCCCTTAGCACCGCAGGTAATTCCCGATAATACAATAGCAATCCCCATTAAAAAAGTAACTCTTACTCATAATGATATTCATAATCAATATGCGATTGCATTTAACAGATTTATGCAAAGTAATACGAAAGCTTCTTACAACGATTTTAAAATACTCATACAAACAATGGATTATAATGATTTTGCATATATGAAACTGGCAGAATATATGGCTGATATCGGTTTTTTTGATTTGTCGGAGCTTGCAGGCAAGCAAATTCAGGATAAGACAATTTCGGCTTATCTTTTAGATGATATTAAACTTTATTATTTCCCTTCTAAAAAATTAAAAACCGATGATGAAATTTATCTGGGAGAAGTTTTTGCAAATATAATTTATAATGATCAAAGCAGGGAAGCAACGGCAGAGCTTGTAAAGAACACTGAGCTTCTGGCAAATTCCGATTATGCAAATTTTGTTGTTGCACTGGGGTATCTTAAATCAAATGAAATTATTGAGGCGGAAAAATATATAAATGTTGCCTTAAAAACAAATCCTAAAAACCTTAATTACAAAAAATTGAAGGCGGAAATTTTATCGCAAGGAAAAAATCCGAAAAATGCTTCAAAAATTGTTTCTGAAATAAAACAGGAAAAACTTTATACAACGGATATTACAAACAAAGTTAATTCATTGGAGCAATACGTTTTATATAAATCCAAAAAGGTTTATGCCGAAAAAATGTATCATCTGGGATACTATTATTACTATGAAAATGAGCCCGCAAAAGCCGTGAGAGCACTTCAAAGTGCCGTAAGTTCAAAAAAGAAATTAAACAAAGATATTTATGCACTGCTTTCAAGAGTTTATTTTGATTCGCAAGACTATGAAAAAGCTCAGGATTCAGCACAAAAAGCCGTTAAACTTGACGGAAACAATTCTACAGCACTTTTGGTTTTGGGAGATTTAAGTTATAGAACGGGAGATTACAAAACAGCATTAAAATATTACAAAAATGCGGAAACAAATACAAAAAATTCATCACTGCCTTCAATAAAAGTTGCCCAAACTTATGAAAAACTCGAAAAATCTAAAAAAGCTTTTGAAATATATGAAAAAGTCATAAGATCATATAATGATTGTTATATTGCTTATTATAAAGTCGCACTTAAAGATAAATCAAAAGAAGTTGCGTATCTGAAAAAATCACTTTCAATAAATATAAATTTTACTGATGCATGGCTTGAATTATGCCGAATTGCCATTGAACAGAAAAACTTTGATGAAGCAAAAAAATATTTAAAAATATCAAAATATATTGACGAAAATAATTACAAGTATTATTATTATCAGGGACTTTTGGCAAAAAGACAGGGATTTGACGGAAAATCTTATTTTGAAAAATCTCTGATGTTAGAACCTGATTATAAACCGGCGAAAGAGGAATTAAATATATGAATATTTTAATTACGGAAGATCATGAACTTACAAGATTCGGGTTAAAAACGACATTTGAAGGTGTTGAGGGTATTGAAAATATTTATGAGGCGGATTCTGCGGAAGCTGCACTGGATATTTTTGATAAAGAAAAAATAGATATTGTAATTATGGATTTGGGACTTCCGAATATGAACGGAATTGAGGCAACCCGCCAAATCAGAAATTCCAATAAAGATGTTAAAATTATTATTTTGACTTCTCATAATGATGAAAAAGAAGTTTTAAACAGTTTAAAAGCAGGTGCTAATGCGTATTGTTCCAAAGAAATTAATCCCAAAAGGCTTATAGAAGTAGTTCACTCCGTAGCAGACGGTGCTGCATGGTTTGACCCCAGTATTGCGCAAATTGTTTTGAGAGCTACAATAAATTCTCCGTCTTTTGAAACATACGAAAGCTCAAAAGATTACGATTTAACTGCCCGTGAAAAGCAAATTCTTAAACTTATGACTGAAGGTTACAGCAATCTTGAGATTGCGCAAATTTTGGATATAAGTATTAACACAACAAAAGCTCACGTTGCAAATATCCTGCAAAAACTTGAAGTTGACGACAGGCTTCAGGCGGCTTTAAAAGCATTGAAAAATAAAATTGTATAGGAGACAGTTTTGGCAAAAGTATTATTAGTTGATGATAATTCCAAATATTTAAAAGATGCTTTGCCGTTTTACGGTTATGAAGTCGAAATTGCTCTTGACGGTTTGCAGGCATTAAAATTTTTGGAAAAAAATTATCAGGATATTGACATTATACTTCTTGATGTTATTATGCCTAATATGGACGGATGGCAAACATTAAAAGCTATTCGTACAAATGTAAAAACCAAACATTTACCTGTAATTATGCTAACCGCAATAAACGAAGATCAAAAAATGGTTGCAGGTCTGAAAAACGGTGCAGATGATTATATCGTAAAACCGTTTATATTACCGAATTTGCTGGCTAGAATGGAAGCTGTTTTGAGAAGAACAACTTTGAGCGAACGCCCGAAACAAAAAAAATCGCAAATGACAGAACCCTTAACCGCAAAAGAAAAAGAAGTTTTGCATTTGGTTTCGCAAGGCAAATCCAATAAAGAAATTGCAGATACAATGTTTGTAAAAGAAGTTACCGTCAAAACACATTTGAACAGTATCTTCAAAAAGTTAAAAGTAAATAACCGAACTCAGGCAGTCCTGCTTGCAATGGAAACGCTTTAATTCCTTCCGGAGGACAATTAAAAGGAGAAACAATGATAGATTATACAAAAGAAGAATTAGTAGAATTATTGAAAAAAAATTCTGACAAATTTAATGAATGGAAAGTTGAACAGGAAGAAATAGACCTGTCAGAAGTTGATTTTTCAGGGATAAATTTGGCAGAGATAGATTTTGCTGATGTTGATTTAAATTCAAGTTCTTTTGCGGATTGCTCATTGTCTTTTGTTAATTTTTCAAATACGGATTTAACCTCTGCAGATTTTACAAGAGCAAGAGTTTTGGAATGTGATTTTACTGATGCTCTTTTGACGGGTGCTGACTGCAGTTATGCAGAAATGACTTATTGCAATTTCTCTGATGCCGATATGGCAGGCTGTATTTTGTCGGAAACTGATTTGACAAATTCTGATTTAACTTCTGCCGTAAACTTAAACGCAAGCCGATATGATGAAGATACCGTATGGCCTGATGATGATATGCTGCCTGAAGATTTTGACGGAACAGGACACAAAGACTTATCATCATTACAAGATGATGAAGAGGAAACGATTTCTTCAGACGGGGAATGGTGATTTAAAGGCGATACGACAATAGGGCAATAGGCGATAAGACCGTATCGGGTTGGTATTGTTATGCTGACAAAAAAATTTTAATAAAACTTAATTTGCAACTAACAAATAGTTGCAATAATTATTGAGATATATTATACTGTTGGTATGACAAAAGCAGATAAATTGCTAAAAAGATTTAAAAATAAACCTAAAGATTTTACTTATGAAGAACTTGTTCAGGTTCTTAAGATTTTTGGGTATACAGAGTTTACAACGGGTAAAACGACGGGATCTGCTAAAAAGTTTAAAAATGACAAGAATGATTTGATAAATTTTCATAAGCCTCATCTGGGTAACATAATAAAAAGTTATGTAATCAATCAGATAATAGAAAAATTGGAAAGGAACGGGTTAATATAATAATACGAAAAATGATAAAGTATTAAAATATAAAAATTATATCGGTTCTGTTGAATATGATTTAACGGATAAATGTCTTTTTGGAAAAATTTTATTTATTGATGACTTAGTTACATACGAAGGCAGTACAATAGAAGAATTGGAAACATCTTTTCATAATATGGTAGATGATTATCTGGAAACTTGCAAAGAAATTGGTAAAGAACCTCAAAAAGCATATAGCGGCAGTTTTAATATCAGAACTACACCCGAAATTCATCAGGCATTGGCAGAAATTGCTAAAATTGAAAATATTAGTTTAAATAAATTAATTATTACTATATTTGATTATTTTGTGGAAGGTAGCGAGAATAAAAATAATAAACTTTATAACCATATATTAAAAAATTTATCTAATGCGTAAAGTAGCAATAAGCAGGTTGGCATTACTATGCCGAAAAAATTCCGATTATCTGTTCTAAAACCTTTCAACCTTTCAACTTATATCTTTTCCTGTCAAATAATTTTTCAAAATCCAAATCTAATGCATTCATAATGGCAACAATAACAGATAATGATGTGTTTGTTTCACCGCGCTCAATTGTGCCAACCACTTGCCCGTAAGAAACTCCTATTTTTTCAGCAAGCTGTTCTTGGGATAAGCCTACCCTGTTGCGTTCAGCTCTTAAATTATGTCCAAATTCTCTCAATATATCCCTTTTATCCATATGTAGATTTTAAATATTGACAAAACTTATGCCACAATGTATTATTTGTTTATAACAATATATATATTGTATTTTGTATTGTATAAATTGTAGAAAGGAGAAAATATGAAAAAAGGTTTCACTCTTGCGGAAGTTTTAATAACACTTGGAGTAATTGGTGTTGTCGCAGCCATAACAATACCGAATTTGGTAAAAAATTACCAAAAAAAAGCTTGGACAACACAGTTGCAAAAATCTTACTCCATGCTTGAACAAAGTTTTCAAAAAATGCTTGCAGATGATGGAGTTTCAAAGCTCTCAGATACACAGGTGTGGGCAAGTAAAGGAACGATTAGTTGTACGTTTTTTGGCGGCTATGGTTCCGTATCATTTCTTGACGACAGATGTAAAGATTTCTTAAATAATCTTAAAAATTATATAAAAATTATCGGAGTTGAAAAATATGGTGAAGATGTTTATGACCTTGCTAAATCAGCTAAAACTTCTTTTGCTAGTCCAAATTCGACAAATAAAGATGCAATATCTTTCATATTATCAGATGGTACTATGTTTATCTTTTATACAAATAATTATCCGTCAAGTGTCGATACTGAAACCTGTAATACAATAAAAAGTCTCGGAGGAAACATGTGTTCTCGTGCAGGATATTTATATATTGATGTCAACGGAAGAAAAGGACCTAATACATTCGGTAGAGATATATTTTATTTTGAGATATCCGATGACGGTAAATTATATCCTAACACAGGAAAGGATCATGCAATTTATAGTGACCACCGCACTGCTCTTTCAAGCAATGGTGTATACTGGCGAAATAATTTTTCTTATTGCGGTGCCCCTGACAGTGATGCATTACAAGAAGAAGGTGTTAGTAATGGTAGTGGTGGAACATATACTAGATATGTTAGTGGTGTGGGATGTGCTGCACGCATTATGGAAAACGGTTGGAAGATGGATTATTAAATCTCCACCCCTTGCATCATGTCGACTAATGTTCCGATTGTAGTGTCCATACTTACAATATCTGATGTTCTTTGCTGTAAAAACGCATTAATTTTGGGCATCATTTCGATTGCGATATCCAATCTCGGATTTGTTCCGGGCTGATACATACCGACATCAATTAAATCTTTATTTTCTCTGTAAAGAGCCATAATAGCACGCATTTTGCCTGCTGCTTCTCTGTGTTCGGGAGTAACAATAGATGACATAAGCCTTGAGATACTTCCCAAAACGTCAATCGCAGGGTAGTGATTCATTTCGGCAACTTTTCTTGACAGGAAAATGTGTCCGTCAACGATACCGCGCACAATATCAACGATAGGATCAGAAATATCATCTCCTTCCATTAATACCGTATAAAGTGCCGTAATCGACCCTCTCGGACTGTTTCCTGCACGTTCCAATACTTTTTGTAACCAAGAGAAAATTGATGGCGGATAACCTTTCATTGTAGGCGGTTCACCAAGTGACAAGCCGACTTCACGGCCTGCCATAGCACATCTTGTTACGGTATCAGTCATTAAGAAAACTTTTTTACCCTGATCCCTGAAATATTCACACACCGCAGTTGCCGTTAAAAGTGCTTTTTGCCTAATCAACGGCGGTTGATCTCCTGTGGAGCAGACAACAACGGACTTTGCCATGCCTTCTTCACCTAAAGAATCTTCAATAAATTCCTTAACTTCACGTCCGCGTTCTCCGATTAGGGCAACTACATTTACATCAGCATCGGAATTTCTTGCAATCATGCCCAAAAGTGTACTTTTTCCGACTCCGGAGCCTGCAAAAAGCCCCAAACGCTGACCGCATCCCATTGTCATGCAGCTGTCAATCGCTCTTACGCCTGTTGAAAATACTTCCGTAATAATAGGTCTTTCAAAAGGTCCGGGGGGTGGCCCTTCAACCGCTCTCCACATGGCACCTGTCGTATCAAGAGGTTTGCCGTCCAAAGGATCTCCCATAGGATTGATTAATCTTCCCAAAAGGAAATCTCCGACGGGAATTATGATTGGGTTTCCGGTAGAAGTTACAAGACTTCCCTGTCCGATACCTTCTCCGTCATAAAGGAGTAATAATTGTGCGACTTCACCCTTAAAAGCCTGAACTTCTGCGGGTTTTCTCCTGCCGTCTTTTGTTTCTATATAACACAAATCCCCGACTTTAAGTCCGGGAAGTTTAACTTCGACAGTCAAACCCAAAAGTTTTGATACACTGCCCTTAAACTTGAATAATTCGGTGTTATCCAACTTATCTTTTATTCTGAATTTTAAATCATCAAGTGTTGAGGTGTCTAAAGTATTCATATAAATATTATATTGATTTTTTCAGAATTTTCAAAAAGTTAACAATAAAAACAAAGAGGGTGAAAGCCCTCTTTGTTGGAATATAGATATTTTGATATTATTGTTTTGGACGTATTTTTGAATTGTGTATGCGTTCTAAGTCATGATTTTCATGCAACATAGCATTATTATATACAGCTTCAAAATCCGATTGGTCATTAAATACCCATTCTTTTAACAGTCCTCCTGTTGGCTGTTTAAATCTTACGGTTATGTTGTATTTTCCGGCTTTTGAGCTCGGTTGAATTTTGACATCTTCAATCACTCCATTAGAACGTCTGACAAATTCTTCTTTTATATTTTCAGGAGTTAATTTAAATTTTACAGGACTCGGAAGTTGTTCGGACGTAGGATTAAAATCACTATGTTTCGCTGCTCTTGTTAAATCTTCCGG
>JAGBOW010000001.1 GCA_017633675.1 bacterium
CAGTTTTCTTTAAAGATTTTAACAATGATTTTTTGGGAGTTGATGTTGTAACTTCCTTATAATCACTTTTTGTCATTCCCCTTTGTCCGGGAGATGTCGGATTTATTTTTCTGATTGCCATTTTATTTTCTCCTTTGGCTTTGTACTGCTTTCGGGACTTATGCCAAACGCCCCGCTTTTAGTTGAAAGTTGAAAGTGGAAAGTTGAAAGTTTTTGTTCAATCCTCAACTGTTCAAACATTCAACTGTTGGAGCTATGCTCCAACTAATTCTTCAATCGGATCGCCTTCGATTGTTACGATTGCTTTCTTTGAAGAATCCGTTCTTCCGAATTTATATCCCATTCTTTTTTCGTGAGATGGCATATAAACCGTTCTTACTGCTTTTACCTTTCTTCCCGGAAAAGCTAATTCAATTGCTTGGGCAATTTCAATTTTTGTTGCATCTTTTACAACTTCAAATGTATATTGTCCAAGAGCCGTTGCACCTACTGATTTTTCGGTAATGATAGGTTTTTTAATTACATCATATAATTTTTCGGTATTTGTTCTTGCTTTACTCATTATTTCAGCCTTTCTGTTATATCATTTACAGCAGATTCTGTAATTACAACAAAATCAGCTTCAAGTAAGTCTTTTACATTCAGGTTAGCAGGTAATATCAATTTTACGCTCGGGATATTTCTTGCCGATAATTCCAAAAATTTGTTTTCATCAGCTTTTAAATCAGCGATAATTAATGTTTTACCTGAAACATTTAATGATTTTAATGCACTAACCATAAGTTTTGTTTTCGGTTCAGAGATTGTTGAAAAATCCTTAACAACAACCATTTGTTCGCTCTTTGCGGACAATGCGGATTTTAAAGCTAATTGTCTTGCTTTTTGAGGCATATTAAATGCGTAACTTCTTGGTTTTGGTCCAAAGATTACACCGCCGCCTGCAAACAACGGAGAACGAAGAGAACCTGCTCTTGCTCTGCCTGTACCTTTTTGTTTCCAAGGTTTTTTACCGCCTCCTGAAACTTCGGCTCTTGTTTTTGCACAAGCCGAACCCTGACGTGCATTGTTTAATTGTCTTCTTAATGCTAAGTGCATTACGTGTAAATTCGGTTCAACACCAAAAACGGTTTCGTTTAAAGTAATTTCACCCAATTTTTCACCTTTTGTATTAAAAATTTCTTTTGACATTTTTCTTTTTTCCTTTTGCTTTCCGTCTGCCCCTTTCCCTTTTCGGGTTTTATATGGCAGAAGCGGGCCTATCTGAGTTGAAAGTTGAAAGTTGAAAGTTGAAAGTTATTATTCAAATTCTTAAATTAACTTTCCACTTTCCACTTTCAACTTACTAATTCCATTTCGTTCTTGTCGGAACAATTGTTACCAATCTTCCTTCACAACCCGGAACTGATCCTTTGATAAGTACCAAGTTGTTTTCTGAGTCAACTTTAACTAATTTTAATTTAGTAATCGTAACTCTTTCGTTGCCCATGTTACCAGCCATTCTTTTGCCTTTGATAACACGAGATGGTGTTGTACCTGCACCGATTGAACCTGGTTCTCTGTGGTTTTTAGAACCGTGTCCCATAGGTCCTCTTGAGAAGTTCCATCTCTTTACAGTACCTTGAAAACCTTTACCTATTGATTTTCCTGTTACATCAACTTTTTCAACATTGTCAAGAACAGATAATTCAATCTTGTCGCCTACTTTGTAGTCTTGAGGATTGTCTACTCTGAATTCTTGAAGATGTCTGTAGTTTGACAGGTTGTTCTTCTTGAAGTGTCCGATTTCAGCTTTTGTTAAGTGTTTTTCTTTTGCTGAAATTGTACCTACTTGAATAGCATTGTAGCCGTCAGTTTCAACTGTTTTTACTTGAGTAACAACAGTTTCATCTACTTTGATAACGGTTACGGGAATAGCCAAACCTTGTTCATCAAAGATTTGAGTCATTCCGAGTTTTTTTCCTATTACACCTAGTGTCATATTTTTACCTTTCCTGCTCCCCATACTTAGTACAGACATAAACATCCGTCCTGTTTTTGGTTTGCATTTACTCTTGCGAGCGCTACTTAACTTTACCTTTTAGGGACTTTCACCCCGCCTGCCTTGTTGACAGTCGTAGATCACATTACATGCATAATGCTTATTTAATTTTCAAAGTTTTAACGGGTTTTGCCCCTCACCCGAAATTCTAAATTCGCTTTCGCTCATTAAGAATTTCTTCCCTCTCCCCAATGGGGCGAGGGGAATGGGTTTACAGTTTTACTTCGATATCTACACCTGCGGGTAGGTCTAATCTTCCCAACTCTTCAACAGTTTGTTGAGTCGGTTCGTATATATCTATAATACGTTTGTGAGTTCTCATTTCGAAATGTTCACGAGATTTTTTGTCTACGTGGGGTGAACGCAAAACGCAATATATACGTCTTTTTGTAGGTAAAGGAATAGGGCCTGCAACTTTTGCATCAGTTCTCTTTGCTGTTTCTACGATTTTGTCTGAAGATACATCTATCAGTTTGTGATCGTATGCTTTCAAGCAAACTCTGATTCTTTGTCTTTTTTGTGTAGTTGCCATTGTGCAATTCCTTTTTCTTTTTTGTATTACAATGCTTGGATATTCGACTAATGTTTTTAGGGTATACTTCCAAGCATATCAATCGTAAAACAAACAAAATTGACTGTCAACAGGGGGGATTGAAATTTGTTGAGAATTGTTAAGATAAAAGGCGATATGGCGATAAGTCCTTTTCAAAAAAAGCTGTCATATCATTATTATTCGGATTGTTGCAAAAGAAAAGGCGGATAAATCCGCCCTTTGTGTACTAAATTTCTTTCTTTAATTTTTTAGAATTTATATAATTTTTATGCCTGTGCATCAACTTTTTGCTCCGGTGCAGAACTTTTTCCACCCATTGTCGCCAAATATGTTCCGATACCCAAAACACCCGCAGCTATTGAACCGTAAATCAATGCGTATTTGCCTTGGATACTTTTTATTGATTTTTTAACAATTTCTTTTGTAGCTTTATCCATTTGATTTTCGTTATTGACAAAATTTTTATAAGTCTTTTCTGCATCAAATTTTTTGACAATATCACCCAGCTCAGATTCCAAATCTACATCTAAACAGTTACTTACATAAGTTCTGGCTTCTTCAATATTTGTAGCTTCTTTTATAGATTTTAAAACTTCATCAGGAATATTTAATTTTTTGTCTTTTATATACCTGTTTAAACAATCCTTATCTTTAACTTCAGCCAAACTTGAAGATAACTTATCATATTTATCTCGAATTGATTTTACTTCTGTATCATTATTCTCTAGAAATTTTTCACTCATTTTCTTTACAAAACTATCAGTCGGAGCGCCGTCTTTCAGGAACGGTTTTGTCATATATGCAACGCCTGCACCTGCGCCCGCCCCCAACACTCCTGCGCCTAATGCGTATAAACCCGCATTATTGTTGGAATTGTTTACACCTTCTACTGCCATGATTTTTCCCTTTCACATTTTTGCAAAATCCCTCCACCGCTATGCGGTTCCCCTCCCTTTAACAAAGGAGGCAAGGATTACTACCACTTACTTTTATTAAAACAGAAAGCCGAAAAATATTGACAGTAGTGACTCATATCATATCATAGAAGCATTATGACAGGGTTTCAGCGATTGTAAAATTTTGTTAAGATATTGTTACAAAGATTTTTTATTGGCGACAGGACGATAATTTTTTACAAATTCACCACAATTGCAAAATAAATCCGCAACTGATAATTTACCTTTTATTTCAGACATTTCGCCGACAATCTTACTTGTAACATTACCAAATGTGTAAATCTCCGGTTGAGTTATAATACATCCGACATTCCCATCAGATGTCACATGGAATTTAAAATCTATAAATTGACAGCCTCTCATTAAATTAATACTGTCACTGATTTTTTCACGGGCACTTATATCTTTAACCTTTTTTGCAACCTGCACCGCAACTTCCTTATCAATAACAAGTCCCTTAAATGCACAGGGACTATTGCTATAATTATTACTGTCAACACGCATAAGATTTTCCTTCATATTTAATGCTTACGCTGACAATAAGTCTGCTGAATATTTACAATTTACAATTTACTTTTTATTATAATTTATTAAGAAAAATTTACATTTTTTCGGGAGCGGTAACGGATAATATATCTTCCAATGCGTTTCTTAAAACGGTTTTTACAGCCCATACAAGCGAAATTCTGGCTTTCATCATTTCTTTGTTATCGGAAATTACTCTGTTTGCGTTATAGAATGAATGAAATTCGCCCGCAAGCTCTTGAACATAACGGCAGATTGTATACACCTGTCTTTGTTCCGCAGAAGATTTTATTACATTTTTATATTCTTCAAGCTTTAAGATAAGTTTTCTTGCATTATCAATTGTCGGTAAAACATCTTTTGCCGTAAATTTATCAAACAATGATTTTAATTCGGTTTCATTCATCGGCGCAGGAGATTTTTCTCCGGTTTCAGTATTTATTTTTTCGGAAACTGCATTTCTTAAAATTGAGCATGCTCTTGCATGTGCGTATTGACAATAGAAAACAGGATTGTCGTCCGAATTTTTCTTTGCAAGTTCGATATCAAAATCAAGAGTTGTGTCTATATTTCTCATTGACATCCAAAATCTTGTTGCATCAACGCCGACTTCATCAACCAAATCTTCCAAAGTAACCATATTTTTTCTTTTACCCATTCTGACTTCGTTTCCGTCAATAACAAGGTTTACAAGTTGACCCAGAAGGATTTCCAATTTATCAGGGTCATATCCCAAAGCTTCCAATGATGCTTTCACTCTTGCAACGTATCCGTGGTGGTCTGCTCCCCAAATATCAATCATTCTGTCAAAACCGCGGTTAAGTTTGTCTGCGTGATAAGCAATATCGGCAGTCAAATATGTATTTGAACCGTCTGCTTTTTTAATTACACGGTCTTGGTCATCACCGTAATCGGAAGATTTGAACCATTGAGCGCCTTCTTTTTCGTAAATTTTGCCCGATTTTTTCAACTGCTCAACGCAGTTTGCAACTTTTCCGGACTTATGCAGAGTTAATTCGGAATAAAAATTATCAAACTTCACTCTCAATTTGTCCAATAAATCACGCTGAACTTTTTCTTCGTATTCTTTTGCGAAATCGCAAAGAATTGAGAGGTCTATCTTGCTCACGTCATTCTGAGCGGAGCGAAGAATCTCTTTATTTTTTTCAATAAATGCCTTTGCAACAGGAATTAAATAATCTCCGGGGTAATAATTTTTTCTTTCAACTTCATCAGTCGGGAAATCAATGTTTTCACCCAGTTCCTGTCTGATACGGATAGCAAGAGAGTTGCCGAGTTTTTGGATTTGCGAACCCGCATCATTTATGTAAAATTCCTGATATACTTCATGCCCGTAGAATTTCAAAAGATTAGCCAATACGGAACCCATAGCAGCCCAGCGTCCATGCCCGATATGAAAAGGACCTGTCGGATTTGCGGAAATATATTCCAAGATTATTTTTTCGGTTTTGACATTTTCCGGTTTGCCAAATAATTTTTCTTTTTTGAAAATTTCTTCAACTAAATTTGATAAAAGAGTTTTTCCTGCTTTAAAATTGATAAATCCGCCCACACAAGTGTATTCGTTATCTTCTTTTTCAACGTATTCAAGAATGGAATCAGCAATCTGAGGGGGAGCAATTTTGGCAAATCTTGCAAGTGCTGATACGTTTACCGCAAAATCACCGAAATCTGCGTTTTTAGGACGTTCGACTATCAGAGTGCCTTTTGAATACTCTGTCATTTGTCCTAATTTGTTATCTTTAATTGCCTTTTCCAAAGCAGTTTCAATACTGTTTATAAAATAATCTTTTATCATAATTCTCTCCTGTTAAATAAATTATACTATAAACAGGAAGAATAAAATTTAAAACGGATAATCATTTTTCATTTCCCAGTTATCAAACATTAACAGTACTGTACAGGCATGGCGATATCCAAGCTTACCGTCTTCATGAGGTGTTTTTTTACAACTCATACGATAATTATTAACGGCAAATTCATAACCGTTTAAAATATCTTCTCTTGTGATACCTTCAAACCAGCCATACGGCATCAATCTTTTCGGCTGGGCGCCCGTGGTACTAAAATAAAAACAGTCAGTTCCAAGTCGACATTTTCCTTTAGAACCATTTGTGCCAATCATCACATATAAATCGTTATTATTGTAGTCAACCAAAAAAGCAGCCGAGGTTCCGTTTCCTAAAAAGTACTTGATATCTGTCGAGCCTATACTTACTCCGCAATTTATGGTACAGAGTTTCGAACTTTTTAAATAAGGTTCTATATATTTTTTAACAACGAGTTCGGTATTTTCTTTCCTATCAGCTGACATTGACATATCCCATAATGTCAACTCATCATTTTCAGCTTCAGATAGTTGTATGGCCTGTAATATTTGTGAATATGCTTGTTTTACTCGGGTTGCAGCAACTTTTTTCTGATAATTTTTAATTAATGCCGGCATGGTTATTGAAGCTACAATACCAATAACACCTAAGGTTATCAATACTTCCGCTAATGTAAAACCGTATTTTTTCATTTCACCTCCCCTTAATAACAAGTTGCTATTACATTTACATTATAAATGTTTTCAAAATATATGCAACATTTTTCGTGTATTTTTGCAAATAAAATTTACAAATATTAAAATCCAGTTATGTGCGATAATGATTATATAAATTCAATAAGGAACGAAATTCGCGGTTATATGGTTATGCGTGGGCAAACATACAAAACAGTTGCCGAAAAATTAAGTGAAAGGTTTGGAGAAAACGTATCAGCACAAAGTCTTAACAACAAACTCGCCCGCGGTTCATTGAGATATATTGATGCAAAAAACATTGCAGAAGTTTTGGGGTATAAAATTAAGTGGGAATAGTTTAAATATATTATGACTTATCATTTATTTGTAATATAATCAAATTATGAACACTCAAAACATTATCGACAGATTGCGTGAAATACTTGATGATGAAACTATGCATCAGCTCAAAGATGAGTTGAACGGTTATCACGTTGCGGATTTGGCCGATATTTTTCAGGATTTGAAACCTGAAGAAAGATTGCAGTGTTTTAAACTTCTTGATATCGAAAAAGCTGCGGATTTAATTGAATATCTACCCCCGCAAATGCAGGTTGAATTGTTGGGTGATATTGATGAAAATTTAGCATCACAAATCATTACACAACTTCCTCATGATGCTGCGGCTGACGTCTTAGGAGATATGGAAGAAGATGAAACGGAAACTTATCTTGATAAACTTCCGCACAAATTCTCCGAAGAAGTCAGAGAACTTCTTACTTACAACGAAAATACCGCAGGCGGTATCATGAACCCCGCTGTCTTGACTGTAAATTCCGACATGAGTGTCCATGATGTCTTGGATTACATAAGAATTAAAGCAGAAAAAGATAACATGGAACTTTATTACGTTTATGTTACGGACAAACAAAACCACCTTATGGGTGTTGTATCTTTGAGAAAACTTTTAACCTCTCCGATTAACCAAAAAATTGAAGACATAATGATTTCGGATATTGTTAAACTTCATGTTGACGATTACAGCGACTATATTATTGACGAATTTATGAAATACCAGTATAATGCTCTCCCTGTCGTTGATTTATACAACAGATTAAAGGGAATGGTTACGTGGGACGACGTTCATGACTTGTTTGAAGAAGAAACAACGGAAGAAATCTACCAATCTTCAGGTATTTCGACAGAAGTTGCAGACGAAGATGAGATTTTATCGGGAAATATTTTTACTGCAATAAGAGCAAGAACTCCCTGGCTTTTTATTACACTTATAGGAGAATTTTTTGCAGTAAATGTAAGTAATCATTTTAATCATACAATTGATATTTTGCCGATAGTGGCAATATTTATGCCACTCTTAGCAGGTCTTGGCGGAAATATCGGAACACAAAGTATTACATTGATGGTCAGAGGACTTTCCACAGGACAAGTTTCATTAAATTCCGCATTCCATTATATATTCAGAGAAATGTTTATAGGTCTTTCAATCGGAAGTATTTTCGGAATACTTGTTGCGCTTGTAACATGGGGCTGGCAGCATAATGTTGAACTCGGAATGATAGTCGGTATTGCAATGGCAATAAATATGACAATGGCAACAATTATAGGAAC
>JAGBOW010000014.1 GCA_017633675.1 bacterium
AATATAATTATTAAAAATTTTACTGTATAATATTTTTATGCTGGTAAATGATGAATTTGATGTAAGTATTGAAGCGTATTCAAATCTCGGAAAGGGTATTGCAAAAATTGACGGTCAGGTCGTTTTTGTTGAAAATGCTTGTACGGAAGATTTAGTAAAAATTAAAATTACAGATACAGCCAAAAACTATGCCAATGCAAGAGTTATAGATGTTATAAAACCGTCTGAATACAGAACAGAGCCGATTTGTCCTTTGCAAAAAGTTTGCGGGTCATGTCAATTAGGGTTTATTGACTATAATTATCAACTAAAACTTAAAAAACAATTTGTGGAAGATGCGATGAAAAGAATTGGCGGGATTGATGCTCAAATAAATGATGTAATTCCGTCCCCCAAAATAAAAAATTACAGACAAAAAATTCAATACCCTGTTTGTCAAACCAAAAATTCTAAACGCATTTTGGCAGGGTATTATAAACTTCAGAGCCATGAAATTGTCAACATAAAATACTGTCCCGTTCAGCCTGAAATTTGCGATGAAATCATTGAATTTATAAGAAAAAATGCACCCGAATACGGAATAACCGGTTATGATGAAAAACGTCATATCGGTGATTTAAGACATATTGTAGTAAGAGGTTCAGAGTATTCCGGCAAATTCTTGGTAACACTTGTTATGAATAAATCCCTCCACCGCTTTGTGGTCCCCCTCCCTTTAACAAGGGAGGCTTTGCCCCCTCACCCCCTCTCTCTCCCGTTGGGCGAGGGTGCTTTTGCGCAGGAAATTTTTAATAATTTTGATGAGGTTTCAGGAGTCTGTCTCAATTTTAACGACAAAAAGACAAACGTAATTCTTGGCGATAAAACGATTTGTGTCGCGGGTTCGGATTATGTAGAAGAAAAAATTCTTGATAAAATTTTTAAAATCGGGGCGGATACATTTTTTCAAATAAATCCCAAAAGTGCGGAAAATATTTTTAAATATGTAAAAAATGAAGTATTAAAATTTGACAATCCGACAGTTTTAGACGCTTACGCAGGTATTGCAACATTCGGAATAATAGTATCGGATATTTCAAAAAATGTTGTGAGTGTTGAGGAAAATAAATCTTCTATAGAAAAGGCAAAAGAGGTTTTGAGGGAAAACAATATTGAAAATGTGGAACTTTTTGCTCAGGATACAGTAAAATATCTTAAATCAATAAAAAGAAAATTTGATATAACAATACTGGACCCGCCAAGAAAAGGCTGCACACAGGAAGTTTTGGAAGAAACATTAAAACATACTTCAAAAGAAATTATTTATGTATCATGCAATCCTGCAACACTGGCAAGGGATTTGAAATACTTGATATCAAAAGGTTGTAAAGTTAAGAATATTCAACCGTTCGATATGTTCTGCCATACATATCATGTGGAAACGGTTGCGGTGGTTTCTGTTTAGATTTTCAGGATACTTCCGCCCTCATCATACGTTCACCAAGACGTTTTGTTACAATCAGTTGATTAAGTCCAAGTCCTCTTTCAAGAATTGGTTTTGGAGCAGTTAAAAATCTTGTATGTGAATGCTTTTGACCTAATCCTAACGGTTCCAGCAAACGTTGTCCGACATATGCAAAACGCATATAATTAGCATGCATAGCTTGCAGTGCTTTTTCTTTTTTATCGGCTAAAGGTTCAAGAACTTCGTTTAGTGCAGGATTCTTGACTTTTTTGTTGCAACGCTTTTTATAAATATAATCTTCTATTAAAGTCTTTAAATCATGCACGTCATGACCGGATATTTGAATTTCCACAATCGTGCCGTCAGGAAGTTCTGCGTTGACATGCAAACCCTGATAACCGTTTTCCAAATCCTTACCATATAAGGGCTCTAAATTCGGATTATATTTTTTTGCTACGGAAACGAAATCTTTTAAATCGTTTAAATCAGGATAACTGAAATAATCAAATTTTGTCATAGCTTTGATTTTTTTATTATCAAGTTTTATTCCCAAATCTTTTTGATAACCTCTAATTACCCAATCAGGAACAGAGTCCAGTACGGGGTAATAATTTTCTACTTCCGTAAATTTGGAAATTGCACCGTCTTTCAGCATTTCTTCAAAAATTTGAAACACTTTTCTTACGGATGATTTAGAAGAATCTCTGAGTACTATACAACCTCTTACTAAATCTTTAACATTTTTTCTTGCTTCTTCTATCCCTCCGAATTTATACAAACCTCCGGCTTCTTCAATTCTTTGTTTCTCTTTTTCCGCAATACCTTCCAATTTTTCATGAACACTTGAGGCTTTTTTATGATCAGTTTTTATTTCCAAAATTATCCTGTTCGGATTGTTGGTATCAGCAATGTACTTTCCGAAATATTTGTTCATAATATTATCAAAATAACCGTAAGGAACAATTGTTTCCTTATATAATTGCTGACAAATTGACATTGGTACTATGCCTGAGCCTTCTAATTTTTTATCTGTTCTTACTTCTGCGGCTTTAGCCAAATCACCGGCAATACTTAATACTGTTTCTGCAGCTTTTCTTCTCATTCCAAACGACACCGTATCGCTCTGGAGCGGTTTTAAATTCGGATAAGACATGTTTGGATATCTGTTTGCAGATATTGGGTTATTTTGAGTATTTTGATTATTTAAAAACGGGGTAAACTGTAAAATTTTCATAACTACCTTCTACAAAAAAATTAACGTAAATGAATATTAAAATTTTACAAAAATTGAAAGTTTTGTCTGAAATTGTAACATTTGTTAATAGAAAATTAAGTGAGAAGTGAGATGTGAAAGGTGAAAAGTCATTTACAGTTTGCTTACACAAACAAATATATTTCGAGCAATAGCTAGCATTATGATCTTTTCACTACTCACCTTTCACTTTTCACTTATGTTCAATTTGTAAATCATTTTGTTTGTACTAAAATATTACTGTTGAGAGATAGCGTAATATAAGGAGGTTATAAATATTATGGCTAAAACTATAACAGTTGACGGTAACTACGCTGCAGCTCATGTTGCATATGCAATGAGCGAAGTTTCAGCGATTTACCCGATTACTCCTTCATCTACAATGGGTGAATGGATTGATGAATGGGCCTCACAACATAAGAAAAATGTTTGGGGCGAAGAAGTTAAAGTTGCGGAAATGCAATCGGAAGCAGGTGCGGCAGGTGCCGTTCACGGAGCTTTGGCTGCAGGTTCTTTAACTTCAACTTACACAGCATCACAAGGTTTATTATTGATGATACCTGTAATGCACAAAATTGCAGGCGAAATGCTTCCTGCAGTATTCCACGTTGCAGCTCGTGCTTTAGCTGCACAATCATTGGCAATCTTCGGTGATCACACCGACGTTATGGGCTGCCGTAACACAGGTTTTGCAATGTTGGCAGCAAATTCCGTTCAGGAAGAAATGGATATGGCTTTAGTTGCACATTTATCAACTTACAAAGCTAAAGTTCCTTTCCTGCAGTTCTTTGACGGTTTCAGAACATCACACGAAGTTCACAAAATTGAAGAAATATCTTATGAAGATATCAAATCTTTAATCGAACCCAAATATATTGAAGAATTCAGACAAAGAGCATTACGTCCCGAAGCTCCCGTATGTAAAGTAGGTGCACAAAATACGGACGTATATTTCCAAGGTCGTGAAACAGTTAACAAATACTATGACGCAGTTCCCGATATCGTTCAGGAATATATGGACAAAGTTGCGAAAGTAACAGGACGTCAATATCATCCGTTCGATTATGTCGGCGCACCTGATGCAACTGATGTAATCGTTGCAATAGGTTCCGGTTGTGAAACTATTGAAGAAACAATCGAATACTTGAACGCTAAAAAAGGTACCAAATACGGTTTGGTTAAGGTAAGATTATACAGACCGTTTGACGTTAAACGTTTCAACGCAGCTTTACCTTCAACAACAAAACGTATTGCAGTTCTTGACAGAACAAAAGAACCGGGCTCTATCGGTGAACCTCTATACTTAGATGTTGTTGCAGGTTTGGAAAACAAAGATATCAGAGTAATCGGCGGAAGATACGGATTATCTTCTAAGGAATTTACTCCTTCTATGGTTTATGCAATTTATAAACACCTTGCAAACAACGGTTTCCACGGATTTACAGTCGGTATCGAAGATGATGTAACCCACAAATCTTTGAAAATTGAAGAACATATTGTAACAGAACCCGAAGGAACTACAAACTGTATGTTCTGGGGCTTAGGTTCTGACGGTACGGTTGGTGCTAACAAAAACTCAATTAAGATTATCGGTCAATACACAGATAAAGATGCTCAGGCATACTTTGCTTACGACTCTAAAAAATCTTTCGGTGTAACCGTTTCTCACCTGAGATTTGGCGATAAACCGATTAAATCAACTTACCTTATTACGGCGCCAGACTTCGTTTCATGCTCAGCACATGCTTATGTCGGCAGATATGATTTGTTAAAGGGTATTAAAGAAGGCGGTACATTCCTGTTAAATTCCCCTTATACAAAAGATGAAGCATTCGCTCACTTAACAAGAGATATGCAAAAAACAATTATTGATAAGAAAATCAAATTCTACAACGTAGATGCCGAAAAACTTATCAAAGAACAACCGGGATTAAGAGGTAAAGGTGCAAATACTGTTATGATGGTTGCATACTTCAAAGTTTCGGGAATTATTCCGTTTGAACAGGCTCTTGAAGGTATGAGAGAAATGACCAAGAAAACCTTTAAGAAAAAAGGTGATGATGTTGTAAACATGAACCTTGCATTGATTGATGCAGCGGTTAATGCAACCGAAGAAGTTCCTGTTCCTTCAACTTTAGACGGTGTATGTGCAGCGGAAGAAGTTAAACTTATCTCTGATGATGCAAGTGAATTTGCAAAGAAAATCATTGAACCGTCAATGAGACAAAAAGGGGACGATATACCGGTTTCTGCAATGTCAGTTGACGGTGTAATTCCGACAGGAACGGCATGCCTTGAAAAACGCGGTATTGCTCCTCACGTTCCTCATTGGAATCCTGAATTCTGTATTCAATGCGGAATTTGTGCATCAGCATGTCCTCACGCAGCAATCAGAACTAAATTAGTTGAAAAAGAAAACCTGAAAGATGCACCTGCATCATTCAAAACGGTTGAAGCTAAACCGAATGCAAACGGAGAACACTTCAAAGTTCAAGTATACTGCAAAGATTGTACCGGATGCGGAGTTTGTATCGATCAATGTCCTATGACAAAAGTTGAAGGCAAACAGGTTCTTACATGGTCAACAATTGAAAAAGAAGAAGAACTTTGCGAATCGGTTAACGAAAAATTCTTTGATGAATTACCTGATAACGTAATGGGTAAAAATACTACCAAAACAATTAAAGGTGCAATGCTTAGAAAACCGTTGTTTGAATTCTCAGGCGCTTGCGCAGGCTGCGGAGAAACTCCTTACGTTAAATTGGTTTCTCAATTGTTCGGAGAAAACGCAATTGTTGCAAACGCAACAGGTTGTTCTTCAATTTACTCGGGTACTTTCCCGACAATTCCTTACACAACTAATAAGGAAGGCAGAGGACCTGCTTGGGCTAACTCATTGTTTGAAGATAATGCAGAATTTGGTTTCGGTATGAGATTGGCAGTTGACGCTAACAGAGCTACTTTGAAATCTTATGTTGAAAAAGTTCTTTCTAATCCGAACGCAAAACCTGACGTTAAAGAGGCTTTAGAAGGCGCAATGGCTCACTGGGATAACTCAAAAACTCCGGAAGCAGTTGAAGCTCAAAATAAAGTAAAAGAAGTTTTGGCAAGTCATTGTGATGATATGTGTGAAACATGCAAGAAAATTGTTGAACTTCAAGACTACTTTACGGATAAATCAATATGGATTATCGGTGGTGACGGTTGGGCAAACGATATCGGATACGGCGGTATTGACCACGTACTTGCTCAAAACAAGAACGTAAATATTCTTGTTCTTGATACAGAAGTATATTCAAATACAGGCGGTCAGGCATCTAAATCAACGCCTACCGGTGCGGTTGCAAAATTTGCTACAGGCGGTAAACCGACATATAAGAAGAACATGGGCTTGATGTCCATGTCTTACGGATATGTTTATGTAGCATCAGTAGCATTGGGTGCTGACAGAAATCAAACTCTTAAAGCATTCCAGGAAGCTGAAGCTTATGACGGTCCGTCAATAATCTTTGCATACGCTCCTTGTATCGCTCACGGTATTGATATGTCTAAAACACAGACAGAACAAAAACGTGCGGTTGAAGCCGGATATTTCCCGCTTTACAGATACAACCCGTCTTTGGAACAGCCGTTCAGTTGGGACGCTAAAGATCCTAAAGAAAGCTATCAAGACTTTATCAGATCGGAAGGTCGTTACAAATCATTGTTAAAGACTAACCCGGAAGCTGCCGAAGGCTTGTATGCTCAGGCTGAACAAGACGCTGCAAAACGTATGGAAGTATACAAAGCAGTCGGCGAATTAATGAAATAGCTTCGTTCTCCCTCGCTCCTTTGGGGAGAGGGTAGGGTGAGAGTTATAAATATTAAAAATCCCGTCAAAATTGGCGGGATTTTTTATAATAATAAATTTTATAAATAGCGATTGACCAAAATAATTATCAGATTTTTGCTATTTCGACTTAAATTTACGTTTTACTTCAGGTGTATAAGAAAAATAGATATTTAAAATATATTCGTCTTTATCATTTTGGCTTATTGCAAAACCATGACAGCGAAACTCATTATGAATATCATGCCATTTTTTTATAATATTAATTTTTTCTTTAAATTTATCATTACCTGCAAATACATCTGTAATTCCTGAATATGGGTCAGGATTGCACTTTGTGTTAACATAAATTTTATGGTTTTCCGATTTGTCTTTATTATATTCAACGCATAACATGTGTAATCTGTTAAAAGTGTCATTATATCTGTTTAGTATTTTTTTTATTACCTCATTCAGGTAATTTAATTTTTCAATATTACAACAGGATATATATTCGGTATTTCTGTCAAATTTTTCGTAAAACCAGTATATTTTCAGGACATTAATATCTTGTTTATTTTTGATAAAACCTATGCATGCCGGCGGATTAAACGGTAATTTTTCTGATTCCTGCTTTAATAATGAGATTGACCTGATTTCATCTCCGTTTATATCAAACCTGTCTGAAGATTTTGAAAAATAATCAATTATTTTTTCGAAATCTTCTTTCGTAATATCATACAAAAATGTGTTATATCTGTATACGTTTCTTTTTTTGTTTTCATTAACAATTTCCAGTACATATCTTATATTTAAATCCTGCAAAAATTTTATAAACGGTTCATTTTCGGCATCAATTTTTCTTTTTTCAGCTATTTCGTTACTGTAGTCAGGGTTGCAATATAGTTTTAATTTAATATTTTCGGGATGTTCAATATTTAAATTCATGCCCAAAAATCCGATTTTTTCTGGATTTATTTCGTTTATTACCGTTTTAGAATATGTTTTTGCAAATAATTTATCAATTTCATTATCCGTATTTAACTGCATCTTCACCTCTTATTCCTAATAAGGTTATCATACATTATTATTTTCAGTCAATACAATCAATTACCGAAATATCCGATAAAGCGGAATATAAAACCAAATATTAAGTTTTGTAAAGTGTAAATTGTACACTATATAGGCATTTCGGGATTTCTTGATAATAAGTAAAAACAAATTATTGACATAGAATTTTTTATGTGTAATAATAATTGAGTAAGATTTAAGTGTAGTCGAAACACTAAATATAAATAGTTCATTAACCCCAAACCATATAAACTCCTAAATAATAAACACTAAAAGAGACCATTAGGATGCAGAAAACGACCCACTCATATATGAGTGGTTTTTTTTTATGTTATTTTTTCTTAGAAGTTTTATTTTGTTTTGATTTATTATTATTTTTTCTTGTCCCGTTTGAACCCGAGTATGATGACTGGATACGTTTTACGCTGTAGACATCGGGAATTGCCTGAATACTCAAAATAACTTTTTTCAAAGTATCAATGTTGTCAAGTTCAATTCCCAGTTCAATAATACCCAGTTTGCCGTTTTTGGATTTTACGTTTGCATAATTAATATTTGTATTGTTATCGGAAACCGCTGAGATGACGTCTTTCAATAATCCCATTTTTTCGGAAGTTTCAACTCTGATTGTCGTGTTATAGCGTTTGTTGGAATTATCACCTGCCCATTTGATATCCATTAATCTTTCATGTTCAACATGTTCAAGTGTTTGGCAGTCAACTCTGTGTACCGTTACCCCTTTTGCTCTTGTTACAACTCCGACAATCGGTTCTCCGGGTATTGGAGAACAACATTTTGCGATAGAATACATTAAACCTTCAAGTCCTATGATATCTTTTTCACTCTTTTTTCTTGTTGAAGTGTGAAATTCCTGAAGTTTTGGAGTGTCGGGTTTTTTGAGCTTATTTACGATTTTATTCAAAGTTGTTTCGCCGTAACCCAGTGCTGCGAATAAATCATCTGCAGACAAATAATTCATCTGCTTTGCGACATTATCAAATTCACCCGATTTAAAATGCTCATCAAAAACAGCTTTGGTAAGTTCATGTTCAAGATTTGCCCTGCCGACTTCAATATGTTCTTCTCTGTTGTTCTTTTTAAACCACTGTTTAATCTTTGAAGAAGCCTGTTTCGTTACAACAAAATTTAACCAATCCAAGCGTGGAGCGGGAGTTTTTGAGGTTAAAATTTCTACAATATCACCGTTATGGAGTTTTGTATCTAATTGTGCAATTCTTCCGTTTACGAGTGCTCCGACGGTTTTATTACCGACTTCGGAGTGTATTCTGTATGCAAAATCAACGGGAGTGGCATTTACGGGTAAGTCAAAGACATCTCCGTTCGGAGTAAACGCAAATACCTGATCCGAAAATAAATCCAGTTTTACCGAATTTACAAAATCTTCGGCAGAAGTCATTTCTTTGTTATATTCAACCATTTTGCGCATCCAGGAGAACTGCATATCCGAAGCGTTATTGGCTTTTTGTGAACCTTTTTCTTTATATCTCCAGTGTGCGGCAACACCGTATTCTGCGACTTCGTGCATTTCCCAAGTTCTGATTTGAACTTCCAAAGGCTTAGATTTCGGCCCTATTACTGATGTGTGCAAAGACTGATACATATTACCCTTCGGCATTGCGATATAATCTTTAAAACGTCCCGGAATAGGTTTAAACTGGGAATGAATTAATCCCAAAACTTCATAACATTCTTTTTCGCTGTCAACAATTACACGTACTGCCGTAATATTGTACAAATCATGGAATGCGATATTTAAACGTTTCATCTTGCTGTAAATACTGTAATAATGTTTTGCACGTCCCGTAATTTGTGCATTTATACCGCTCTTTTTAACGTCCTGAGAAATTTTATCTATCAAAAGTTTGACTGTGGCTTCTCTTTCGGTTTTTGTCTGAGCTACAAGCTGAGCAATTTCAAAATATTTATCCGGTTCAAGATATCTCAAAGATAAATCTTCAAGTTCAGCCTTAATTCTTCCGATACCTAAACGATTTGCAAGCGGGGCAAAAATGTCAAGAGTTTCTCTTGCAATTTTTTGTTGTTTATTTACCGCCATAAAATTCAGGGTGCGCATGTTGTGAAGTCTGTCTGCAAGTTTGAGAAAAATTATTCTTACATCACTTGCCATTGCAATAAAAAGACGGCGGAAATTTTCAGCCTGCCGTTCTTCTTTTGATTTAAACTGTAGTTTGCCTAATTTTGTAACACCTTGAACAAGTGTCAAAACATCTTTTCCGAAAAGTTTTTCAATTTCTTCCGGCTGGGTGTCGGTATCTTCCAAAATATCATGCAAAAATGCCGCCTCTAAAGTATGAGAATCCACTTTTAACCCGACTAAAATTTTTGCAACTTCAACGGGATGAATAATATAAGGTTCTTCCGAAATCCGGTATTGTCCTTCATGTAACCGTTTTGCAAATAAATATGCTTTTTCGATTTCGTTAATTTCTTTTTCCGGTCGTTTTTGTTCTGTTAATTCTTTTTTTATATCTTCAAAAAGCGATTTTTCTGTCATGATATAATAATATTACAGATTTTATTTTAAATTTTCAAGTAAAATAAAGGAAATTCATTCATAAGGATTATGTTAAAAAGTACTAAAGACGGAATAATTTTAAACTTAAAAATATCAGCTAATTCATC
>JAGBOW010000015.1 GCA_017633675.1 bacterium
ATGGTCAACTGCTTATCTTGATGAAGCTCACAGTTTTGACACTGCGGTTGTATTAGATAAAGGGAAAGTTATATACGAGGGGAAACCTCAAGACCTTGCACCAACACCGCAAGAATTTGAAAATAAAGTAATTGATTTAATGGGCGGTTATAACAAAGAAGAATCACTGATAGCAAAAAACTATGATTACCACGCACCTGATGTTGAATTAACCGTAGAGGCAGATAATTTAGAAAAAAGGTACGGCAATTTTTATGCGGTTAAAAATAACACTTTCAAAATAAAAAAGGGAGAAATTTTTGGTTTACTCGGACCAAACGGAGCAGGAAAATCAACTTCATTTAAAATGATGTGCGGACTTGCCCGACCGACAAGTGGTACTGCAAGAATTATGGGAATTGATATAAAGAAAAATCCCGAGCGTGCCAGAGCAAATTTAGGGTATATGGCTCAAAAATTTTCACTTTACGGAAGTTTAACAGTAAAAGAAAACTTGGACTTTTTCGCTCTTGCTTACGGAATTAGCATTTTAAAAAAAGATAAAAAGGTTAGTGAAGTAATTGAAGTTTTTGGACTAACAGAATATGAAAATACAAAGGCAGAAGAACTACCTCTTGGCTTGAAACAAAGGCTTTCAATGGCTGCGGCACTCATTCACAATCCGCCCGTGTTGTTTTTAGATGAACCGACATCAGGTGTTGATGTTTTAACACGCAGAGATTTTTGGAATCATATAACATCTTTGGCTAAAAAAGGTGTAACGATATTGGTTACAACTCATTTTATGGATGAGGCTGAATATTGCGACAGAATAAGCCTTTTTTACAAAGGCGAAACTATTGCGGTAGGTACCCCAACAGAATTAAAGCAGCAAGCAGGGGCAAATGATATGGAAACCGCTTTTATAAATCTTATAAAAGAAAGTGAGGTTAGTAAATGAAAATCTTATTAGCCTTAATTAAAAAAGAAATAAAACAAATCCTTCGTGATCCAAGTAGTATTGTAATCGCATTTATTTTGCCTTTAATATCTTTTCTGATTTATATGTATGGTGTAAATCTTGATTCGGTAAAGGTTACAATAGGAATTAAAAATGACGATAATTCACCGGAAGTTGCAACTCTTGTAAAATCATTTGGACATTCAAAATATGTCAACTCAATAAATTTTGATAATATGGAAGATATTAAAACTGCTGTTGTTCGTTCAAAAATTAAAGGTGCGGTTGTAATCCCGAATGATTTTTCAACAAAACTTTCTCGTGGGCAAAAAGCTGATTTACTGATTATAACAGACGGAAGTGAAGTTAATACTGCAAATTATGTTCAAAGTTATGCCAATATGATTGCTAATCAATGGCTTTTAACAAGCAAATATCGGGGGAAAATGCAAAGACCTTTAATTAATACGGAAATAAGAACTTGGTATAATCCCGATTTAAACTCACATTATTTTATCGTTCCCGGTTCTATTGCTATTACTATGACATTAATCGGAATACTTTTGACTTCCCTTGTTATTGCCCGTGAGTGGGAACGGGGGACAATGGAAGCCTTGCTATCAACAAAAGTCCGAGCAATACATATTGTTTTAGGTAAATACATTCCTTATTTTATTTTGGGAATGGTGTCTATGGCTTTTAATGTCTTTCTTTGCGTTTGTATTTTTCAAATACCGTTTAAGGGCAGTTATTTGTTATTGTTTTTAATTAGCGGAATATTTTTATTTACTTCGCTCGGCATTGGCTTATTAATTTCAACTGTATTAAAAAATCAATTTATGGCAAGTATGGTTGCTATGAGTATGGGATTTATGCCTGCCCTTATGTTATCGGGGTTAATGTTTCCGATAAATTCAATGCCTGTATTTTTCCAATATTTAACGGCAATAATTCCGCCAAGATACTATATTGCATTTATTGAAAGTGAATTTATGGCAGGTGGGGTAAATGAAATAAGATTAGCGAATGCCTTTTATTTAACTGTATTAGGCTTGATTTTGTTTGTTGCAGTTTATAAAAAGACGCAGATGAGGTTATCAAATGATTAGAGATTTTTTACGCAGAGTTTTAGCTCTAATGAAAAAAGAATTTATTACAATTTGGAATGACCCTAAATCTCGTGCCATTATCGTTATGATGCCTATTATGCAACTTTTAATATTTTCTAATGCCGCAACAATGGAAGTTAGGAATATTGATACTGTTGTATTAGACCGCTCAAATAGTGTAGAAAGCAGAGAATTATTAAGCCGTTTTGAAAATTCAACAAGATTTAGAACATTTTATTATGTTGAGAATGAAAACGAATTTCGTGAGTATCTTGATACTCAAAAAGTTCAAATCGGTATAAATATTCCAAACGATTTTTCACGCAATATTAAATCTAAAAAAGGTGCAAATGTTCTTGTTGTATCTGACGGCAGACAAACAAACTCTGCATCAATCGGAGCCGGATATGCCTCACAGATTATTGCAGGTTATAATACAGAACTCACAGGAAATACTGGAACACAAATAAACCCGACCGTCAGAAATTGGTTTAATCCTAATCTTGAGTACAAATGGTATATTTTAACAGTTATTGTTGCCCTGCTTTCTTTAGTTTCAACTTTGATTTTAACGGCATTATCTATTGCAAGAGAAAGAGAACTGGGCACTTTTGACCAACTTATTGTAAGTCCTCTTTCATCATTTGAAATATTACTCGGCAAATCAATTCCGCCTTTAATAATCGCAATGAGTTTAACAATGATTATGGTCGGAATTGTAATAGCTTTTTTCCATGTTCCTTTTAACGGTTCTATAATTTTGTTCTTTGTTTCAATTTTAATTTCTCTTATGGCAATAGTCGGTGTCGGACTTTATATTTCAGCAATATGCAATACTCAGCAACAGGCAATTTTATCAGTTATGACATTTATGATGCCAGCGGTACTGCTTTCGGGATTTATATCACCTATTGAAGATATGCCTATCGGGTGGCAATACC
>JAGBOW010000016.1 GCA_017633675.1 bacterium
ACTTTTCACGATTTGTCCAGTCCTCAAAATGATGTATTTTTTAAATTTTGGGGTGGTGAAAATCGGCACTATTCTTTGTTCTTCAGAATAATACACCATAATATTTATTATGGTGTATTATTCTGAAGAACAAAGAATAGTGCCGATTTTCACCACCCCAAAATTTAAAAAATACATCATTTTGAGGACTGGACAAATCGTGAAAAGTATTGTAAAATATATATGTTAGAACAAAACACATCAAAATATTTATTTTGATGTGTTTTTTAATTAAACGATAAGGTCTTATCGCCCTATCGCCTTATAGTCCTATCGCCATTTAAAATGATAAAAACCCTCCGGCACTTCGTGCCACCTCCCTTAAAAGGGAGGCTTTTAAAATATATCGGTTTTGTTATACAGAATATCGGCATTGTTTAACTGACATTTTTGTCTTATATTTATTTTATGAAAAGAAAAATCAGTATAATCGGTTCAACGGGTTCTATCGGACGTCAAGCCTTGGAGGTTATTGAAAGATTAGGGGATAAGTTTGAAATTATTGCGCTTGCGGGCGGACATAATGCAGAGCTTTTAAATAAGCAAGCTGAAAAATTTAACCCCCATTACACTTGTCTTGGTGAAGAAGGACTTGAAAGAATATGTTCCGACAAAGAAAACGATATAATTTTAGTTGCATGTTCGGGCAAAGTCGGTTTAAAACCGACACTAACTGCTATTAAAAACGGTATTGATATAGCACTTGCAAATAAAGAAACTCTTGTTATGGCAGGCGATATCGTGATGAGGGAGGCTAAAAAATACGGTGTTAATATCATTCCCGTTGACAGTGAACACTGTGCAATTCATCAGTGTATAAAAGATATTTCGCAAGTGGATAAGTTGATTATTACTGCTTCAGGCGGGCCGTTTTTGCATAAATCGGTTGATGATATGAAAAATGCAACGGTAGAACAGGCTCTTGCGCACCCGCGCTGGAATATGGGCAAAAAAATTACAGTCGACAGTGCAACTCTTATGAATAAGGGATTAGAAATCATTGAGGCGCATCACCTTTTCGGGTTTGATTATGACGATATTGATGTTGTTGTTCATCCGCAAAGCATTGTTCATTCCGCAATCGAATACAAAGACGGAAGTGTTATCGCACAACTCGGTTTACCGAGCATGCATATTCCTATCCAGTATGCAATAACATACCCCGAAAGGTTTGAAGGAATAAAATCAAAAAGTTTCAGTTTTTCGGAAATTGCAAGATTGGATTTTGAAAAACCTGATTATGAAAAGTTCCCGACGGTAAAATTAGCTTATGAAACAGGAAAATTAGGCGGAACAGCAACAGTTTGTTTGAATGCGGCAAATGAAGAAAGCGTATTGGCATTTTTGGAAGGAAAGATTAAACTTTATGACATTTATGAAATAACAAAAAAAATGTGCAGCGAACACAAAGTTATTAAAAATCCGACAATTGATGAAATTTTTGAAACAGATAAAGAAATCAGGGAAAAGACAAAAGAAATAATACGAAATATTGAATAATATTGATTATTCGTTACAAATTTTATAATTTTTTACTAATATAAAAATCCCCAATACAATCATTACGGCAGATACAATTTGTGCTATGGGTATTCCGAATATATTCAAAGCACTGTCTAACCTTAATTGTTCAATAAAAATTCTGACGATTGCATATAAAATTAAATAAAGTGATGTTATTATTCCGGATTTTTGCGAAAACTTTTTAAACAAAGAAAATAAAATAATAAAAATTACCAAATCTAAAATACTTTCATATAAAAATGCAGGATGAAAATATTCGTAATTTATGTATTCTGACGGGCGGTGAGAAATCGGAATATAAAGTTTCCAAGGAAGGTTACAGGGCAAACCGAACGCTTCCGAATTGAAAAAATTTCCCCATCTTCCTATACTTTGCGCCAAAACAGTTCCGCACAAAAATACATCAGTTAACCTGAAAAATGAAACCTTATATTTTTTAGAAAAACAAAACAGCGCTAATGCACCGGCAATAATCATGCCATGAACTGATAACCCGCCCTGTCTTATAAAAAAAACTTCCAATGGTTTGTTGATGTAATAAGAGTAATTTATAACACAATAATATAATCTTGCACCAATAATACCAAATATTATCAGCCAAGGTGAAATATCCAAAATCAAATTTCTGTTATTGTAATATTTTTTATACAAATAATAAGAGATAAAAAACCCGACAAAAACGGCAAATGCTATAATAATACCATAATAGTACACAGGAATGCCAAATAAAGTAAAAGCTATATCACCGGGACTATTTAACATACTTTTCCTGAAGTTCCTGAAGCTCCTTTATTTTGTTGTCAACTTCTTCTTCATCATTATTTTGTGATTTATCTGAATATAACTGATAATCTGAAATTGAATTGTTAATTGCAGATATTAACACTTTTTTTGTAACTTCGGACATGTCCTCATCTTCTGCTTCTTTTTCTGTTTCATCATCATTATCTTTAGCTTTTTCTATTGTTTCGTCATCATTCACAATAACTGCTTTTGAGATTATATCTTTTGCCAAATTTTCTTCGCAGACTGCCAAAGAATAATACAAATCAGCAAAATCAGGATTTAATTTAACTGCTTCATTGTATGCTTTTATTGCATTCGGGTAATCTTCCGCATTAGTATAAGCAACAGCTAAATTATATCTTGTTTCAAATACATTTCCGTCCAAATCAACACTTGATTTCAGGCGTTCAATTGCTGATGAATAATCACCTTTATCCATAAATTCTTTTGCCTTGTTGTTTAATTCCTGAACCGCAAAATTATTTATACACGCAGTCGATAAAACAGAAATTAACAGTACGGTTAACAACAAAAAAGCTTTTTTCATATTCTCCTCACTAAATTTATTTTTTTATTATAGAATAATATTAGTTTATTTGGCAAATTTTATAAAAAAAGTTACAATAATTACGTGAGGTGAATATGTCAAAAGATGATAAGGTTGTAAGTATTGGTGCAAAGAGAGAACACAAAGATGAAAAACCTGAAAATGAGGAAAAACATAATGACGGTGTAATATATTGCAGTTTTTGTCATCGTCCGAATACTCAGGTTGTGAAAATGGTAAAAGGACCCGGAGTGAATATTTGTTCAGAATGTACCATGATTGCGACACAATATTTGATTTTAAATGACAGAATGCCCTCAGCAGAAGCTCAGGCAATTCTTGATGCCTTTTGGGGGAAAGCAAGATAATGGAGCTTAACCCTTTTGAAATAAAGGCAGAAATTCAAAAATTAATTTCAGCACTTCAGAATGCTAAAGATTTTGAAAATTATGAAGTGCATTACAGAACACTTGACGCACAGAGCGATAAAAATGTTATAGTCAGACTTTTGTTTAAAGAAATTAATAATCCGAATTCTGATTTAATCAAATTTTTATTATTAAGGTACTGTCCGCAAAAAGAATTGACGGAACATTTATGGAACATTATAAAAAATTCTCTGACTACAAATCAGGCAAAGATATTTGCACTTGATTTACTGAGAGATATTGATACCTGCTGGAGTTATGAAGAATGCAGCAAATATCTTGATAATCCTAATGAATTTGTTAATTCGGATACCGAAAAAATTCTGAACAAAGCGATTATTAATCCCGAAGTACAGATAGATTTTTTGGATTTTTTTGTAACATTATCCGACAATGATAAAATCGTACTTTTAAATTCATTGGCTGAGGATTATTCCGAAGATGCACTGGCAAACATGCTAATTCCGGTTTTTCTGTCAATGCCGGATTCTGAAGCAGGAAGAACAGCACTTGACATATTAGGTAATTCCAAATCTCAACTTGCATATCATGCACTTACCTCTTTTCTTGATAATGCTGATGAAAGCATAATACCTTCCGTAAAAAGAAATCTTGCTGTTTTAAAGATGGCAGGCATCAGAGAGGATAATTCAAAAGAGTTTTACAAAAATTTGTTAAAAGATTCCGAACCCTACAGGTTTTGTATTACATATCCCGACGGTCACGGAAATCAGGCAATAATAATTTCAAGAATTAATAATACCACAGACAGAGTTCGTTTTGTCGCAATTGTCGCTGATGATTATAAAGGTATAAAAGACTGTTTCGGCTTCAACGATATTTCGGCTTTTGAATGTAATGCCATAATTGAAAGATTTTATAAAGGACAAAGAGCATTGGACGTCCCGCCGGAAATACTGAAAGGGATATTGGAAAGTTTTGAAAATATCTCAAAGATAAACCCGCCTTATGAATATGTTTGCTGGAAAAATATTTTATCGGATATTAATTCTGAGCCTTTTAAATTCGATTTTAAAACTCATAAACTTTCGGATAGTGAATTTGAAAGTATTTTACAGGCAGATTTTACGGATTATTGGTTTTTGGATTCAAAATACAGTGATGAATTTGAAGATTTTATAAAATTATCGGAACAGACTTCCGCAGAGGATTTTGATAAAATTATTGATGAAAATATTGAAAAAGTATTTTATAAAGAAGAATATAACGTTTGGTCAGAAAGAATTCTAAATGTTTCCGAGTTAAAAGCCTTATCCGGTGATACTGTTATGGCGGAAAAACTATTTTCGCTATACAATGACAAAGATTTAATCAGAGAATTCTTTAAAAATATTTTGAGAAAATCTCTTTATGAATATTATTTTGCAAAAAATGATGTTAACAAAATAAAAAAAATAGAGGAAATGTGGGTTAAATAAATGTACAAGATAATGGCTCTTGATATTGGTACAAAAAGAATAGGAATTGCACTGAGTGATTATTTACATGTTCTTGCTAACGGTCATTCCTGTATCTGCAGACAACCTGAAGATAAAGCAATTGAACAGATAAAAAAAATTGCACAAGAAAATAATGTTGGGGAAATTGTTGCAGGAGTTCCTGTAAATATGAACGGAACAAAAGGTTCTCAGGCTCAGGATTGTATTGATTTTGCATCAAAAATTGACGGATATGAAATTATTTTTGAGGACGAAAGATTAACTTCCGATACGGCAGAAGAAAATTTACGTGCAAAAAAAATTGATTTCAGAAAAGATAAAGGGTTAGTGGATATTGAAAGTGCATGCATAATTTTGGAACAATATCTTTCAAGAAAATAAAATTTATGTTAGAATTTTTATGCAAAATAAAAGGAGAATAAAATGGCAGAAGAAGATCAAATTATAGAAACAGTTGATGAAGACGGAAAAGTCGTAAAATTTGAATTAATTGATGTAGTAGAGGTTGATGAACAGGAATATGCATTACTTTTACCGTTGGAAGAAGAAGACAATGACGAAGTTGTTCTTATGCGTTTGACAAAAGACGGTGAAGAATACTTATTTGAAACCATAGAAGATGATGCAGAATTTGAAAAAGTTGAAACTTATGTAAAAAATATGGATTACGAAGAATACTACGGCGACGACGAAGAAGAAGACGAAGAATAATGTTTGAAAAATTTACGGAAAAAGCAATAAATGTTGTAAGTACATCTCAAAATTTGGCAGAGGAAATCGGAGCAAGAAAAGTTACATCTGAACTGCTTTTGCTTGCACTGTTTGATGAAGCAAAAGGTTTTTCCCTGAAAATTTTTAAAAATTATGATATTACAAGAGAAAAATTGATTGATGAAATAAAGAAATATCAGCATTTCCTCTCCGGTAAGACAAGTGATAATATTCCTTTTGATGATGAATATAAAGAAATCTTAAAAAGAACGCTTGATTTGGCAAACAAATCAGGTAATCCGACAATTCTATATGAGCACCTGTTTCTTTCCGTACTTTCAGACAAAAAATCCAATAATGTAAAAATATTGGAAGATTTAGGATTTGATATTTATAAATCCAAAGCTTTATTGGAAAAACTTGTTCAAAAGAAATCAAAATTATTCTATCACCCCGAATTGGACGATAATCGTGAAACAATTGATAATAAAGCTCAAGAAACCGATAATATATTTGACAGCGAAGAATCCGCCAAAGTATTTGAACGTGCAGTATCAAAGCTGTCTACTTCAAATTATGAAATTTTGGGTACGGAGCAGATTTTATCCTCAATTTTGGAAGATAAAGATTCGGAATTGTCAAAAATTTGTGCACGATATGGAATTACATCAGAAAATTTTGATGATAAATTAAAAAATATTCAATCAAGACAGGCGGAATATGAAGGCAGGCAGATTATATTTACACCAAATGCTTTTACAACAATGAATATGGCATTACAAACCGCAAAAGAATTAGGTTCGTCAGTAGTTTTACCTGAACATATAATCCTCGGACTTCTCAAAACAAAACGCGGTATTGCATATCAAATATTAAAAGAACTTCAAATACCTGAAGATGATTTGGCGCATGCAATTATAAAGCCAATAGAAAAACAAATGCCCGAAACTCTTACAATTTTAAGGCTGGCAAAAGAAGAGGCGCGCAGATTGGGAAGAAATATTGTCGGAACAGAAATGTTTTTGCTCGGAATTATCGGAGAAGCTACGGGAATCGGTGCACAGGTACTTACGGAACTTGAAATAAATATAA
>JAGBOW010000002.1 GCA_017633675.1 bacterium
AAATAACAACATTAAACGGTCAGTTCCAAATTTCGGGTAATAAAATCGAAAGAAACAAGATAAAAATTAAAAAATTCGACAAATCAATCAAAACAAAAAATGCGAAATTTGAAAATAAAGTAAAACTTAAAAATAAAAAAATTAAAGAAACACAAAAGAAAGAAAAAGATAAACAACAAAGACTGCAAAAACAGCTGGGTGCAATCGGTATTGCCGAAAACGTATTCTCAATAACTTCTACTACCGGTCTTATTATGACGGAAGTCGGTACTCCTATGATAGCACAAGGTACCGCAATGATTACAGCCGGTGAAGCATTGTTATGCTGGCCTACAACAGCAGTAGGTATTGCAATGATTACTGCAGGTACGATTTTGGAAGTTAACGGTACTACATTAACTACTGTCGGCGGTATTTTATCCGCAATAGGTTTGTACGGAACATTGGCTTGCGGAGTTAGTAAAGCCATTATAAACATTGCAAACGGTAATTTGACTGCAGGTTTAATGTCTTTGGCTCAAACTGCAGTAAGCGCAACCGCAAGTGTAACAGGTACAGGCGCAGCTGCAAACAGCACATTGGGTTATGTAAGTCAAGGCTTGAGTATAGTTTCATCTTCCGCAGAATTGGTCAACAACGTCAGAGCCGTTCAAGGCAAAGAAGCAAACGGTGTTATGAGTAAAATTGCAACAGTTGCCGGTGTCGGTTCTTCTGTAGCAGGCTCTGCCTCAAGCATTGCAGGAATGAAAGACGCTTCCGCTTTCGGTAAAACTATGACAATTGCAAGTGTAACAGGTCAAACAATATCCTCTGCAAGTCAATTAATGAACGAATTCGACTGGGGAGATGAAAAAACCCGCAATATGTTGGGTACAATCGGTTCTGCAGTCAGTATGGCAGCTTCTGTCGGACAACTTGCAGAATCTGCAAAAAATAAAGCTTCCGAAAAGAACAAAGAAGCAAATGAAAAAACTGAAGGTACGGAAAGTACGGACGGGCAAAAAGATAACAAAAAACAAGCCGACAAAACAAAAACAAAGGAAGATAAAAAGACCGAAAAAGCACAAAAGAAAGAAGATAAAAAAGCTGAAAAGCAAGCTAAAAAAGATTTAAAAGCCGAGAAAAAAGAAGAGAAAAAGGCTGAAAAACAAAAAGCTAAAGAAGAAAAGAAAACAGAAAAAGCTCAGAAAAAAGAAGAAAAAGCCAAAGCAAAGGCTGATAAAAAAGCAGAGAAAGAAAATGACGGTAAAGAACAGGCTGCCGCAACAACAGTTAACCCAACAAATCAAAATTCTCAGGCAACACAACAGGTTTCTGCCCAATCAAACCAAACTCTGCCCGAACAAGCAGTTGCTGCCGTAAGTCAGGCAAATGCAAATGCCGATAAAATGCAGACATTAATGGCAAATAACAACGCAAATACAAGTACCGTTAATGAAAATGCAGAAGCTTCAAACGGTTCTCAAGGGCAAATTAAAAAAACAAAAGATACTTCCAAGCAGAATGATCTTCCAAAATCTGATGATATACAAAAAAACGCAGCATCAAATCCTGATGGTGATAATAACGTAGTAAAAATGGAACTTGAAAAATTTGATCCCGCAAAAATAACACCAACTGAAGCTTTAAAGTTAGATGAGGCAAATGTTGAAGCTTCTATGGCCGAAATGCAGAAAAAAATAAACCCCGAAACTGCAGATAATCAAAAGAAAACAGAAACAACGAAACAAACTGACGGTAATAAATCCGAAACTAAAGATGATACTAAACTTTCAAAACAAGAACAAGACAAAAAAGACATTGAACTTGCCAAAAAAGAAAAAGCAGAAAAGCAGCAACAAGCTAAAGAACTTACCGAAAAAGATTTAATGACAACTAACGAAAAAGGAGAACAAGTTAGGGCTACACATGATGACGGTACAGAAGTAACTCTTGCCGAAGCAAGAGCAAATATGACGGTACGCGGAGCATCAAAAGAATTTGCTGCAATGGATGACAAAATGCTTCAATCCGAAATTACTTCTCTTGATTCGGAATTGAAAGCTGCTCCTGCCGATCAAAACAATAACGGCAATCAAAATCAAAACAATAACAACAATAATGACGGTAATACGACAAATGCTGACGGCACAAAAGACAAAACTCCGGAGCAAATCAGAGCCGAAAAACAAGAAAAACTTGATAAATTAAGAAAAGAACAGGAAGCACGTAAAGGATATCAAGAAAGACAAGAAAAACTGAAAAATCACAACAAAAATGAAAAATTGGAACATGCTGTTAGTGCAGTCGGTAAACTGGCTGAAGGTATTGCACAAGGTGCACAGCTGTTTGCAAACAATGACGAATAAGAAATTAAACCAAAATTTATTGCAGGCGGATTTACAAAACGTACAAAACATATAATGTCTGTACATGCAAATATGGTCAGTTACTACGGCGGAACAACTTCTGCCGAAAATCCGGAAGAGTATTTAAAGAAATTAAAAAAACAGCCAAAAGTAATAAAAATGCTTTCCGGAAAGTATATTAATGCTGTTTAACTTATTTATTATACTCTGACTCCAATTGCCTTGTTTGGTAATCAATGGATTGTTTACGCAAATTCTCAATTTCATTAACCTGCTCATCAACGTGCTGCTGAATACTTTTTACATCTGATTTACCGTTTATTTGCACTGATGTTAAGCCTTTAAAAGAATTTGCCCCAATTATACAAACTACGGCAATAACAATCAATGTTATTAATAAATCTATTGCACCTGAAGCTCTTTTCATCTTAAACGATTTTTCCTTATAAAAAATTTTATGGCATCATCTTTTGTTTTTGGAGTTTTCAAAATTTCTTCATCAACAGAAGTTTTTTCATTTAATGCATTTGAACGAAATTTATTATAAATTGATAAGCCCAAAAATATAAGCAAGGAAGATAAAATAACACCGCCCATTGCATATGAAAATTTTATAATTGTATTTTTTACGTGCAAAGGCAAGCAAAAGCCTGCATTTGCCGTAATAAATATTGTCAAAATTGTCAAGAATAATTTATTCTTCAACGTCCTTTACCTTTTTTGTTCTTGTTTTTCTTGTCTTTGAAGCGCCTCTGTTTGGTCTGCGGGTTCTTTTAGGTTTTTCTTCTTCAACCTTTTCGATTACAGGTTCTTCAACAGAGGTTTTTTCTTCAATAACAGGCTTAATTTCTTCATTCGGTTTCAAAACAGTTTGTGCCGTTTCAATTTGTGGTTCTTCCGCTTTTGACTCAGACTTCTTTTCAAACCGTGATTTTCTGCCGCGTTTTTTTGTTTTCTTTTCGGTTTCCTGAACTGCTTCTAAAGACGGATTTTCAACAGCTATTTCAACCGGTTCTTTAACTTGTATTTCTTCTTCAACCTGCGGTTTAACTTCTTGCTGGTCGTTATTTTTACCAAATTTATTATTTTTATTTTTGAAATTATTTACAGGCAGTTTCATTTTAGCTGCTTTTGCTCTGTATTCACCTTCTGCAGTCGGAGAGGCAAAATTAAATTCGTTTAAGAAATAGCCTGTACCCTGACAATGCGGGCATTTTTTTGTAAATATTTCAGACAAAGACTGTCCCTGTCTGTGCCTTGTAAGTTCAACAAGCCCCAAATCGGAGATTTGTCCGACTTGCGGTTTTGCTTTATCGGGTTCTAATGCAATTTCAAGTTCTTCAAGCATAGCCAATTTATCAGCTCTAGACATCATATCAATAAAATCAACGATAATCATTCCTCCGATATTTCTTAATCTCAATTGTCGGGCGATTTCGTGTACCGCTTCAATATTTGTTTTTAAAATAGTTTCGTCCTGAGTTGTTGAACTTGTGAATTTACCGCTGTTTACATCAATTACTGTCAGCGCTTCCGTCTGCTGGATAAACAAATAACCGCCCGACGGCATATTTACTTTCACATTCAATGCCGCTTTGATTTCTTTGTGAATATCTTCGGCAATTAAAAGCGGTTCGGTTCCTTTGTACAAAGTTACCTGAATGTTTTTGTTAATATGCCAGTTTTGAAGAATATTTTGAACTCTCTGCATTGCAAACGGAGTATCAACAACTATCTCTTTTGTATCTTCGGTGCAGGCTTCTCTGATTGTTCTGTATAACAAATCCTGATCTCTGTAGAGAAGGTTCGGAGGTGTCATGGTTTCCGCACCCGTAATGATGTTATTCCATTTTTCAAGCAATATTTCCAAATCTTCCTGAATATCCGCTTCTGTTTGATTTTCAGCTTCAGTTCTTATAATAACACCAACCCCTACAGGTTTTATAAGACTTACAACGGATTTTAATCTTGCCCTTTCTTTGTTGTTTTCAATTTTTTTGCTGATACTTATTCCCGGTTCATTCGGCATCAGTACCAAAAATCTTCCGGGCAAACTGATTTCTGTCGTAACTCTCGGTCCTTTGTGTCCTGTGGGTTCTTTCACTACCTGAACAATCAATTTTTGTTTAGGAGAAAGTTTATCTTTTAGTGCACCTTTTCCCATAACGTCCTGCGCATGTAAAAATCCCATTTTATCTGAACCTACATCTACAAATGCGGCATCAATACTCGGTAAAATGTTATCAACGGTTGATAAATAAACATCACCTAAAATAACATCTCCTCTTGAAATAATAAAATCGGAAACCCTTCCGTTCTCCATAACAGCAGAAATGTTATCTCTTTCTGCAATAATAATTCGTTTTCCTAAATTTTGTTTTTTGTCCATAAAAAATCCTTTACTATAATTCATTTAAACAGTCGTCAAAGAACCTTGTACGCTTTATGTTAAATATAACGTCAGGTGCAATTACACTCATAAGTAAATCCGCTCTTAAAGCAGGAATACCGTTTTCAATTGCAGTTTGACCTGTTTTTAATACTATGAACAGACTTTCATCTTTAAATTCATACGATTTTATTGACGGTTTTATGTCTGTTTTTTTGAGTAAACCTTTTTTGTTTTTCTTCTCTATAAAAATTTCCGGAGAAGATAAAACTCTGTCCGTATTATATCGTAAATTTTCAAAATCGTAAAGTGTCTTATCAAAAATATCTATTTTATATTCAGCCCATTGTGCTGTTGTATCAATTGATTTGGTAGATTTTTCAAGATTTACAATACTTATAATTTTTGCCACTTTAGGAAGAACTTTTTCCAACTTTAGTTTGACTTCATCAGGAGAAATTTGTTCATTTAGTTCAATATCAACGAGTTCGCAATCACTTTCGCAAAATAAAGGAAGTGCAACCCCCATGGAAACCTTCATAATAGGGTTAAATCCTTGCGAGTATGCAATTTTTAAACCACTTCTCGAAAGTGCTTTTATAAAAGTGTTTTGCCAATCAAGGTGGGATAAAAAACGAAGATTGCCGATTTTGGTCAATTTTATCCTATAAACTGAGCGATTTGTTTGTTGTGAACAGTGAACTGTGAACTGTGAACTGCCCTTATCGGGTTGAAAGTTGAAAGTGGAAAATTGAAAGTTATCTGACTTTCCTCTTTCAACTCTCCACCTACCAGTACTCATAGCTGCTTCGCTTCCCAGCTGCTTGGCTGCTTCAAACTTTCCACTTTCCACTTTCAACTTTCCACTACTCTTAGCTACATATTTCTTCGCCAACACCTTTTTAACCCCAAGATTCTTGCAAACCCCGCAGTTTACACATTTGGTTTCGCAAGTGGGAACTATATTATTTGGTGAACAGTGAACTGTGAACTGTGAAC
>JAGBOW010000017.1 GCA_017633675.1 bacterium
ACAAATATGTTATCCTGAAGGCAAAGCCCGAAAGGATCCAGAAGTAAAATAATATAAGGAAAAAAACAATGGAAGCTAAATCAAGACAAACAGATATCAAAATGACAGCCAGAAAACTTCGCAGAGTAATCAACGAAGTCAGAGGTAAATCTGTCGTTGCGGCTCAAGATATGTTACGTTTTATGCCTTATTTTGCAGCAAGAGTAGTTGAAAAGAACTTGAAGGCTGCTGTTGCAAATGCACAGGAAAAATATGGTGTAGGTGCTGAAGCTTTGAAAATTTCCGAAATTTTCGCAGATGAAAGCGTTACATATAAAAGAGCAAGAGCAAGAGCGCAAGGTCGTATGTATAAAAGACTAAAACGCACTTCTCATCTTACTTTAAAAGTTAGTGATAACAAGTAGTAGTAATAACAAAAGGTAAATAAAATGGGACAAAAAACACATCCAAAAGGATTTAGAATCGGTATAATTCAACCTTGGGTAAGCACATGGTTTGCTAAGGTAAAGGATTATGGCCAATTCGTTGCAGAAGATGCAAAAATCAGAAAATTTATTAAGAAAAAACTTTACACTGCAGGTATTTCAAAGATTTTGATTGCAAGAAAAGCACAAAATATAACTGTAACTGTAGTGACAGCACAACCGGGTATCGTTGTGGGACGTGGCGGTCAGGGTATCGAAGAATTGAAACAGGCAGTTTCAAAGTATATCGGAAAACCTGTTGTAATCAATGTTGTTGAAGTTGCAAGAATTGATGCTGATGCTCAATTTGTTGCAGAATCAATAGCTCAGCAACTTGAAAAACGTATCGCATTCCGCCGTGCAATGAAACAGGCAATGCAGCGTACAATGAGATCAGGTGCTCAAGGCATTAAAGTTATGGTATCAGGACGTTTGGGCGGTGCCGAAATCGCTCGTTCCGAATGGGCAAAAGAAGGCAGAATTCCGCTTCAAACATTAAGGGCTGATGTAGACTACGGTTTTACGGAAGCAGATACTATAATGGGTAAAATCGGTGTTAAGGTTTGGATTTTCAAAGGTGATTTAATGCCCGGCGAAAAAGCAGATCAAAACATCAAAACAAAATCAGGTAAAGAAGGCTCTGAAAAAATCGGCAGACGTCCAAGACGCAGAGCTGTTGAAACAGAAAATTAATGGAGTAAAATAAAATGTTACAGCCTAAAAAAACAAAATACCGCAAAATGATGAAGGGCAGAATGAAAGGCACAGAAACCAGAGGAACAAAATTGGAATTTGGCGGATATGCACTTCAGGCATTAGAACCCGGCTGGATTACCAGCAGACAAATCGAGGCTGCACGTCGTGCTATGACTCGTGAAATCAAACGTGGCGGTAACGTTTGGATTAAAATATTCCCGGATAAACCGATTACTGCAAAACCTGCTGAAACTCGTATGGGATCAGGTAAAGGTAATTTGGAATACTGGGTTGCAGTTGTTAAACCGAACAGAATTCTTTTTGAACTCGATTATTTCGACAGAAGTGTTGCAGTTCACGCATTGGAATTAGCTGCTCAAAAACTGCCTATCAAAGTTAAAGTAGTAGAAAAAGCAAAACTTGAAGCATAAGCTGAGAGTTATAAGGAAACTTAAAAATGAAATTAGACGAAATGCGCGAAAAATCAGTAGATGAGTTAAATAAGCAAATCGTTGATTGGAAGAAGGATTTGTTCAACTACAAACTTCAACTTTCAACTCACAAATTAGAAAACACAGCATTGATTTCTAAGACAAAAAAACTCATTGCTCAAGCAAAAACAATTATAAAAGAAAAAGAGGTACAACATGCCTAAGAAAGAAAAACAAGGTGTAGTAGTAAGCAATAAAATGGACAAAACTATTGTTGTTAAAGTTGCAAATTATGATCCGCACCCAAAATACAAAAAGATTATAGAATCTAATAAAAACTACAAAGCACATGATGAAAACAACGTTTGTAATGAAGGTGATACGGTAAGAATCGTTGAATCAAGACCTATCTCGGGCGGAAAACGCTGGACGCTTGCTGAAGTAGTTGAGAAGGCAAGATAAATTTTGCCAACGGAGGACAAGAAGGCAGTAAGGCAAGCCGTTTTACGTAAATAGCCTGACCTCTTGACATCCTGACCTCTGTTAGCCGATAACATTGTTAAGTCAATGCGCTGTCAAGTAAAAAATAAAGGAACAAAAAAATGATACAACAAGAAACAAGACTAGAAGTAGCGGATAATACAGGTGCAAAAGAACTTTTATGCATTCGTGTATTGGGAAGCTCAAACAGAAGAACAGCAAGAGTAGGTGACGAAATTGTGGCTGCTGTTAAGAGTGCTAACCCGAATATGCCTGTTAAAAAATCCGAAGTTGTAAGAGCTGTTGTGGTAAGAACAAAAGCTGATATCAAACGTGCAGACGGTTCTGTTATCAGATTTGATGAAAATGCGGCAGTAATTATAAACAAAGACGGCAACCCCAGAGGAACCCGTGTATTCGGACCGGTTGCCCGTGAATTGAGAGACAAAGGATATATGAAGATTATCTCTTTGGCTCCTGAAGTTATTTAGCTCTTAATGAGTGTTTGCACAAATTTAGAGATAAATAATCCCGAACTTTTTTCGGGATCCCGTAAAACAACAAATACGCCCGATAAAGAATATCGGTTCCGTATAAAAAATGGAGAACATGGAAATGACAGACAAGAAAAAAAGCTTGCACATCAAAAACTCAGACAGAGTAATGATTATTGCGGGCAAGGATAAAGGCAAAGACGGTAACATTAAGAAAGTAAATACTTCTGACGGTACTGTTTTGGTTGAAGGCTTAAATATGGTTACTAAAGCCCAAAAACCTCAACCGATGGCCGGCATTCAAGGCGGTTTAATCAAAGTTGAAGCTCCCGTAGATGCTTCAAACGTTATGGTTATCTGCCCTGCTTGCGAAAAACCGACAAGGATCAAACACGCAGTCGTAGACGGTAAAAAAGTTCGTGTTTGTAAAAAATGTGGTGAACAATTAGATGCAAAATTATAATTTTGTGTCGCAGAATTAAGGAAAAGTAAAAATGGCAACAAAAACTAAAAGCTTAAAAGCAAAATATCAGGAAGAAGTAATTCCTGCTTTGAAAGAAAAATTCGGTTACAAAAATATCAACCAGGTTCCGAAACTTCATAAAATAGTTTTGAACATGGGTGTCGGAGAAGCTTCTCACAATTCAAAGATTGCTGAAGTAATCGAAGGTCAGTTAACAAAAATTGCAGGACAAAAATGCGTAGTTACCAAAGCTAAAAAATCAATCGCATCTTACAAATTAAGAGAAGGTATGCCGGTTGGTGCAATGGTTACATTGCGTGGCGAAAGAATGTACGATTTCTTGCAAAAACTTATCTGTGTAGTTCTTCCTCGTATCAGAGATTTCAGAGGAATTTCTCCGAAGAGCTTTGACGGTCGCGGAAACTATACATTAGGCTTGAAAGAACAAGCTTTGTTCCCCGAAATAACTTATGAAGAAGTTGATTTGGTAAAAGGTATGAACGTATCCGTTATCACAACAGCTGAAACAGATGACGAAGCAAGAGAATTATTGAAATTACTTGGTATGCCTTTTAAAGGAATGAATAAATAAGTGGAAAGTGGAGAGTG
>JAGBOW010000018.1 GCA_017633675.1 bacterium
GTTTGTTCCGTTTGTACTTGAGATTGTTGTATTGCCGTCATTGTTCAAGACATTACCGCTTTGTGAATAACCTTTGGTGCTTGTCAAAGTTATTTCACCTTTATTTGTTGAAACGTCTTTTACAGACAAGCCGTTTGAAGTTATTGTTATATTTCCTGTGCCGTCTGTAATATTATTTGAAATGGCACTTGTAATTATGCTATTTCCGTTTGATGAAATTACTATATTGCCGTTTTCATTGGTTATTGCATTTGATATTGATAAATTTGATGTTGAATTATTTTTTATATCAATATTTCCGATGTTATCAATTGCTCCTGCAATTGTTACTGCACCTTTACCTTTTTGAGTAATTGCGAAATTTCCTATATTATCTATATCGCCTGTTATATCAATTTTACCGCCTTCATTTGCAAAGAAAACTTCACCATCAAGATTTGTAATTTTACTTGCTGATGTCAAATCACCATTTTTATTGAATATGGATAAATCTCCCTTTTTATTATATATAGAGCCTTTAATATCCAATCCGTTCTTAGATGATATTTCAATGCCTTTGTCATCATTAGTCAATTCTGCGTTAATAGTCAATTTTTGGGAACTTCCGCTGTTTTGAATTATGATACCTTTAGTTGCTTCAATATTTTTACCGCCCTTAAATACCAAATCACCTTGTTTGTTATCTATTTCGATTTTACCGTTAGATGTTTCAATATTCGAATTAAATTGAGTATTTAAGGAATTTGTTTCGATTTCAATATTACCTTCGGCAGTTGTTATATCTCCGTTTATTGTGTTTGAACCGTTGGAAGATGAAATTAAGATTTTACCGTTATCTGTTTTAATATTTCCGTTTTGATTATAACCATTTGTTGATTTAACAGTAATTTCACCTGCTTTTTTTGCAACTGCAGAATTTAAGGTTAAACCATCAGATGTTATTGCAATATTGCCCAAATCTGCAGTAATAATACCTGAAATTACACTGTTTCCGTCAGATTTAATTGTAATATTTCCATTTTGAGTTGAAATATTATTGTCTATTGTTAATTTAGAATTTGAATTATTAACAATATCGACAGCGCCGATATTTTCAATTAAAGATTGAATTTCGGATGTTCCTGTTCCGTTTTGGACAATAGTAATATGTCCTTTATTTGTAATATTTCCGCTAACATTTAATTTATCGCCGGAATTAGAAATCTGAATATCACCAATATAATTTGTTATTGCTCCCGATAATGTTAGATTTTTAGCAGTGTTAGAAATAATTACATTACCGCTTTGATTCATAATCGCTTTTGTTAGACTTAAACCGTTGTTTGAAGATATTTTTACATCACCCGTAACGGAATTTGTTATAGGAGCATTAATATTTAAAGTATTGCCTGTATTTTTAATATCAACACCTTTTGATGCGTTAATTTCAGATGTATCGGTAAATGTTAAATTACCTTTTTTATTTTCAACTTCTATTGTGCCGTCCAAAGTTTCTACAATTGATTTAACATTTGATGTTGCTGAATTTGTTATAAGTCTGATATTGCCTTTTGTATTTTCTATTTTACCGTTAATTACAGCAGATGTACCATCGGCATTTATTACCGTATTGCCCTCTTTGTTTGTGATATCGCCATTTTGATTATAACTGTTTGAACTTGATACTGAAATAGTACCTTTTTCTGTTGAAATATTTTTATTAATACTTAAATCTTTTGCCGAAATTAAAATACTTCCTTTTGCATTTGTAACGGTATTATCAAGATTTAAGCCGTTTGATGATGATATTTCAATATTACCCGACTCGGAATTATTAATTATCGAGTCAATACTCAGGTTATTTCCTGTATTTTTAATTGTAATACCTTCTGTTGCTGAAATTGGTGCCGTATCAGTAATAATCAAATTACCCTTTTTGTTATTTATTTCAACTGTTCCTGCTGATGTTTTAATACCAGATGAGATATTTGTATCTGAACCTTCAGTTGAAATATTGATATTTCCGTTAGTATTTGTAATATCACCGTTTATGGAAGTTGTACCTTTAGTAACAGCAATAGTGGTATTGCCGTTATTATTTATAATAGCGTCATTTTGTTCATAATTATTTGTACTTGATATTAAGATATTTCCTTTGTTTGCGGTAATTACATCATTTATATTTATACCGTTTGAGTCTATTGTAATATCCCCGATTTCACTTGTAACGGCATTGGAAATTACGGTTTTTCCTGCATCTAAAATTACAATATCTCCGCCTTTATTTGTTACACCTTTTACCAGTTCGATACCATTACCATTCGCATTTGTTATGCTTATTTTACCTAAACCCGTATTCAATATATCGGAATTAATAACTAATTTGTTTGTATTATTATCTCCGTTATATATAGAAATACCTGTTTTTGCCTTAATTGAGGAATTATCTCTTGTGAAAAATTTCCAACTTGGATTTGAAATAGTAACAGAACCTTCAACGGCCTCAATATTCGAATTTAAATCAAAGCCGGAGGTTTCAAAAACAATATCACCGTTATTATTTATAATAGAATCGTTAATATTTGCCATTCCATTATAATTGTTAATTATTTTTATTAAACCGTTATCATTGTTAATTATACCTGTTTGGTTATAACCGCCTTGTGAAGAAATTATTACATTTCCGTTTTCATTTTCAATACTGCCCGAAAAATCAATTCCTTTCTGATATTGTTTATTGTTAATATTGATATCCCCATTTTTGTTGTTAATTTCAGAAGAAATTTTTAAAGCGGAATCGCCGTCTTTAATGATATTTAAATTTCCTGTATGAGAAATATTACCTGAAAGATCCGAATCCCCGTTTTTAATATCAATTAAAGTTTCTCCTGATGAAACAATTGAGTTTTGAACTTCATATGAATTATCATATACTTTGTTTATATCTAAACCTCTTTGTGCAACGATATTCAGATTTCCTTCGCCGTTATTGATTATTCCGTCTAATACAAGTTTTCCTACCGAATTAATTATTGTATTAGTGCTGTCATATCCGACATAAGTTACTCCTTTGTTCAAAGTAACACCATTTGCGCTGAATATACCATCAATGTAGTTATTTGATATATTTGAAACATTTAATTGTTTTGAAGTTTTGTTATCAATAGATATTGTCTGATAACCTTTAGCCATAGTTATATCGGCATCAATTACTCCTGTCGTATTTGAGCCGTCTTTTTTGGATATTGTAATATTTCCGCCTGTTTGACCAATATTATATAAATAAATCTGATTATCCTTGTAGATAGCTTTAATCTTGTATTTTTCTCAAAAGTTACTCATGTTTTTTTGACCTGTTGTTTCATCAAAAACAAGATTATTTAACATAGAATCAGTTATTGTTATTGCTCTGTCAGAATATCCTGTCGTTAATTTACCTTTTATATCAACTTTATCGGCTTTAAGATTAATATTTTTCCCAGCAAAGATTTTATCATTTGCATTTAGGGTTAATTTTGCATCATCATTTTTTAATGTTATATTAACATCACCTTGCTGAGCTTCTAAATTTATTTTATTTGCAATTAAAGAATTTACTTCAAAATCAATATTACCACTTATATTTTTAATATTAAAAATGCCGTTAGAATTGATACTGTCAAAGAATTTGATATCAGGTTTGAAATTAGAAGCTACCAAAGGATTAGATATATCATAATAATTTGTAATTGTTATGCCTTGCTCAGATGTAGAAGAACCAATATTTTTATAATGAACTCCGTTAGTCGGTAAATTTGTAAACGTTTTATGTCCTACAATATTGTTTACATAACTGTACGCATCAAATCCGCTGACAGCCTGAGTTTTATCTTTAAAATCAGACATATTTTTACCGTTGATAATTAATCCGCTTGAGGCAGGAGATGACAAATCAAAACCATTAAAGATAACTGATCTTTCTGAATAATTGTCTATTTTGAAACTTGATGAGGCAACTTCAAATTTTCCGTTTCCTGATATCTGATGATTACCAATACCTTTTAGGTTTACATTAGAAGAACTTTGACGAAGATAGTTAAATACTATTGAATAATCTTTATTTGTATCATCTTCTAAAACGTCATTCTGAGCTTTGTCTAAATCTGTTTCAAGTTTTTCTTTACGGACAATTAAATCCTCTTTTAAATTTGCCTGAACATTGCGTGTAGCTGTATCATTTTCAATCTCTGTTTTTAAATGAGCCTGTCTGTCAATAATAGCTGAAAATTCTGTTCCTATATTTTTATTATCTTTGTTTACAATTTCATTTGTTAAAATATATTGGTTATTGTAAATAGTAAAATTGCCTTTATCAGAAGTTTTAATTAATGAATTTTGTGAATTCATTGTATCAATTAAGGTTGTTTTCTGATTATCGGTCAAACCGTAACTGTTTTCATTTAAAAATTCTGTAATTGTCGGGATATTAGCATATCCTTCCGTACCGCCTTCATTATAAATTTGTGAATTTTTTGCCTCAACTTCGGCAACTTTATTGCTGTATGCAGTAAATATAGTATTAAATGTGGATTCCGAAATTCCTGATGAAACTGCTTTATTTTTTATTTCATTTTTTATAATAGTATTTACTTCATTAACTGTTTTAAATGTATAACCGCTATTTTGCAACCCGTCAATGTAATCGGTTATTTCTTTATTAGCGTTATATTCCTGTTGTAATGAAGATATTGTTCCATCTAAAGATGTTATGGTGTTATTAACTTCAGTAAGATTATCATTCGTGTTTTGCAAATCTATTGTTATTGAAGCAATATTATTATTCTTCATTTTTTCAATATCAATTACACCATCATTTTTAAGGGTATATTCAGAATCATAAAATCCAACGGTAGATGAATCAACAGAACCATCTCCGTTAATTCTCATATATTTGTCGTTACCTTTACCTGCAATGACTTCTCCGTCTAATTTAAGAGAATCTGTACGGGTATTGGATATATTTGATTTATTTCCTCTGCTTTTAATTGGAATACCAAAAACTACACGACAAACAGAAAGATATGATACTTCCGAATTTGTAGAACCTTTTCCTGAAGAATATGTAAAGTCAATATCATTACCTGAAATAACAGAAGATTTTTCATTTATATTAAATTTATTGTTTATTTTTTTGGTTAATTGACCTAATTCTGTTGTTGTAGGTATTGCAGCCTGAGCTTCCGTATGTGAATATTGAGTAAGGTTATTTGTAGAATTTGTCATGAAATCTACGTCAACGATATCGCCTGCTTCAATAATACCACTGTTATTTATTTCATTGTTTATTGCAACGGTTAAATAAGATTCTGCCTGCGGATCTTTAAAGCCGAAATGTTCTGATTTTGCATCTGCTCTTGCTGCAAGATTATTATTTGAATCAAAATTAATATCAATTTTTGAGTCGCTGTATAATTTTGATTTATTATCAATATTTAAAGTGTTATTGTTTGTAATATTCAGTGTATTTGCATTTTTAGGATTTGCAATAAAACCTGATGCCTTAGCCATTGTTTGTTGTTCTAATCTTGATTTTGTCAGAACATTAATATTTAATTTTTCTTTTGCCCGTAATTGCGAATTTTCAATATTAATTTTACTGTTTTCATTTATATTATTTGTTACGTTTAACTTTTGAGAAGCATAAAAACCGTTTCCCGTTCCTATATAAGTCAGGTGTTTATCACCTATTGACTCTACATTTGCCGTTGATTTTAAATTAATATTTTTAGCATTAATTTTTGAATTTTTAACATTTAATTCTGCATTTGAATTATATTCCTGAGAATATACATTTTTTGATAATGCTATGATACCGTCAGTTGATGTTTCTGAAGAATCAGCTATTTTTGTATTATTTTCAACATTCAAACCAACATTAGAGAGTGAATTTATGTTTGAATTTTCAACATTTAATTTTGTTTTTGTATCAAATTTTAAATTGTAATTCATTGCACCATCACCAATCAAACCTGCACTATCCTGATTGGTTATAGTGTTTGAAGTGTTAGTCGAAATGTTGGATATATTTATATTATTAACTTTATTATTTGAATCTGTTACAAGATTTGAAAGAGTTAATATCGAATCACCTTTAATATCATTGTTTAAAGATAAATTATTAACGGAAATCAGACCGACTGCGTGTGATGTCAGATTAAAATCGGTATTTCTGTTTGTATTGATATTTGCAGTCAGGGTTGAGGCATTAAAGTTTCCGCCAATATCAACATTGGTATTAGCCTGCATTAATGACTTTAAAGATACTTTCAAACCTGTAAGAAATGTTGCTATACCTGAAAATACACTTACATCATTTTTTACGGAATTATTTACATATATATTTGCTGTATTTACAATCAGGTTATTTCCTGCAATATCAACTCTTAAATCTCCATTAGCCGTAGAACTTATATTCGCATTGCTATAACCTGCAAGTGTTGCAACTCTGCTATCTACATCTGCATAATTTTGTTCATATTGCATTGCTTTAATTACTAAACTGTCAGCATTATGTTCATGCACTTTTAATTTTGCATTAATTTTTGACTTGTTTGTAACTTTAGCTTCAGTTCCTGTGTATAGCCCCAAAACACTCGAATTTACGGATAATATTTGTGATTTTGCATTAATATCAGTTGCATTTGTGTTATCAGAATGTTTAACACCTGTTAAAATTTGTGTTTGACCTAAATTATTAATGGTTAAACCGTTCAAACTGTCAATTCCTGCAGTTAATTCAGCATCAATTGTTGCCCCTGAGCCACCTATTGAGGCAAGTGATGCTCCTGTTACGGATACAATATTTGTTGCTGAATAAACATTCATCAAATCCGAATCGGTTATTATGTTTAAGCCATTTGTATTTATCGTTCCGTTTACATTTTCTATAATTGCTTTTGTAATTGATTTTTCATCGGTAGTATTTTTTAAATATGTTACCAGTGCAATTAAACTTACTATTGTTGTATTCAATTCAGAACTCAAATCGGCATTATTTGTTGCATTAATATTGATTGCGCCTGACGCATCAATATTTGTATCTCCCGTAATAAGTGCGATTGTTTTATTTGTATCAGTTGCCTCAGCTATAGATACACCGACTGAAGCTCCGCTTACTAAAACAGAAGTTCCTTTTAATTTAGCTTTTGCATCAGAATTTGATATTATATTAATGTCCTCTGCCGATATCGTTGAATTTTCTATCTTTGAAGTTGTATCGGAACTGTTTTTATAACTTGCACTTGAACCTGCAACAGACAAACCTGCAACATTAATATCGGTATTTATTATTTCAACATTATTTTTAAATTCGGAATTTAAGTTTACATCTCCGGCTGAATTAATATTTCCGCCCGAAACTTCTGCTAAAGTATTATTGTTTAAATTAATCCTTTTTACGCCTACACCAACTGCTCCTGCACCAACAGAAGTATTGACATTTTTTAGAGATAATGTATCTGAATCAATTCCTTTTAATTTTGATTTTGCGTTGATATTAACATCTTCGCTTGCTAAAATGTTTGCATTTGCAGACGCAATCGAACCTGTTTTCAAATTATCGGGAGATGTTGTAGGAGTGTAATAATCAGAACCGTTTTGTGAAGTTTTATCATACAGTTTTTTTGCCTCATCTTGAGATTTTTTGATATTACTTTTTTCTTCGGAAGTTGAATATTTATCACTTCTTTTGCCCATATTAAGTTTGAATACATCACCCGCTATACCGCCAACACCAAGCGTAACACCAACATTTGTATTTCCTAATGCAATTTGGGAAGATGAATTTACATTAACATTTTTTGCACTAATCACCCCGTCTGTATCGGATAAAATTTGAGCTTTAACTAAGTTATCAGCATCAAATAAATTTATATTTGCACCCGCAAAACCTGCACCTCCATATACAGAAACCATAGTATTTGAGGCTTGCGTTTTATCATCAGCCAAAACTGTTACATTATCAGTTAAAAACATTTGTTTGTTTTTAGCATCTATTGTTGCGATTGTAGTTGAATCAAGTTGATTAACAAGAAAATCTAACAAAAGCCCTGCACCGATTACTCCTGCAGATACTCCGACATCTCTGTTAGTTAAAACTTTATTTGAATTTGCCTCAACGTCAAGTGAAACTGCCTCATCTATGTCTGTTGATATAACATTTGCTAATGTTTTATTTTTATAAATATTATAAATATTGCCTGTTGTAACACTCGCACCTGTTGCCGCAACAGAAACACCGCCTGAAACATTTATTAATTTGTCCTGTTTATCTTTATTTGCTAAGACTTTTATATTTCCTGCTTTTTCAATATTTGAATCTTTAATTGTTGCTTCTGTTTCGTTTAAAATATGGTTTCTTACAACATTTGCAACGATACTTGCTCCTTGTACCGCAACACCTACGGATGCCAAAACATTCAGACTGTATAAAGATGAATTTGATAAAACTGATACATCTCTTGAAGTATTAATAACAGATTTATCAATTGTTGCTTTTGTAGTATCTGTGTAATCGTTGTTAACAACCAAACCGACACCTGCAACAACGCCCGAACCTGCAACACCAGCTTGAATATCTCTTGTTTTTGTATCGTTATCGGCACTTACGCTTATTGAACTGTTATTAACAGTTGAATTTAAAATACCTGCATTTGTTTCGGTTTTGTATGTATTTAATGCCGGATTAATTGCAAGAGCAACAGTGCCTGCGCCTCCGCCTGCAACAATTACATGTGTTGAATTTTGATTGCTTTCTGAATTAACTTTTGTTTCTGCAGAAGATATCTCAGAATTCTCTATTCTTGCAGTCGTTTTATCCGTATTGTCATTTTTAGCAAAATTGATTCCGGCATAACCCGTTCCGCCTCCGCCAAGAGCCGTCAATACCTGAATATTATCTTTTATATTTTTGGCATCTACCCTTAATCTGTTTTCTATATCTAATTCAGAATTGTTTGTTATAAGAGCTGAAGTATTTGAATTATCTTTTGTAATCAAAACTGATGCACCTGCGCCAACTTGTCCCGAACCCGATATTGCACCCGAAATTATATTTTTAATCGAGTAATCTTGCGCATTAACATCAAGATTTTTTGCACCGATTACACTATCTGAAACCTCTGCCGTTATTTCGTTTTTAACATTTTTTATTATCCAAGCGCCCGAAAATGCTATAGATGCGCCCGCTGAAACATCATAAAACATATTCCAGTTTGTGAAATTAGCATTCTGTTTTAGACCTGTATATTCACCTTTATCATTTTTGGCAAGAAGTTTTTCTTCGTAATTATCATCTGAAAAATTATCTCTGTCATATATTCCTTGAGCATTTTTTGTTCCGCCCAAAGAATTTATTGATGAGGCATTTACGATTATATTGTTTGCATCTATATTACTGTCATAGATTTTTGCGTTTACTTTTTTATTTAAGATATCGTAATTTATTGTTCCGCCAAGAACAGCTATGGCATCAGCTCCCGTTAATGCAACTGTTATACCTCTTGAACGAAGTGTTGTTTCGTCAAAAGCTGATACATCAACATTGTTTACTGTGTTTATATTACCTTTTACAAAAGAATTAACCGTATTAGAAATAATATTTAATGCTACATTAGCTGCAGCCATAGAGTTTTGCGCTGCCACTGCGGCGCCTATCGGTGTTGAAGATGATGTTTCATTTGAAATAGCTTTAACTGAAACATTATCTGCCGATATATTTTTAGTATTATCATTATTGATTTCTGCCGTAATATTATTTTTTTGGCTATTAACTATAACATCTCCGTTAATTCCCAAGCCATTTTCTGCGGTTGAAATATTTAATGTTCCTGAAACATTGGTATTATTAGTATTAGAAGTTGAAGAAACATTTATATCATCTGAGGCTTCAATATCAGAATTAACAATTCTGGAGGACATATTATTATGTATAAAATCAAGATTTAACGCACCATTGAACAAATATCCCGAAGATGTTCCGCTTACCATTGCTCCTGCAACTGCAACATTGGTAAAATCATTTTGTGCCAAAGATCTTACCGACAAATCATTAATATTTGTCAATGTTGAATTTTGAACAAGAGCGTTTATAGTGTTATTAATATCGTTATAATTTGTTGCAAATCCTGCACCGACACCAAACGTACCGCCGTTTAAATATGCACCTCCGCCTGCAATATCAAGTATTGTATTTTGAGAATTTGCCAAGACATTTGCGGTCATTTCCTTTGAATTATCTGTTGAGCTAATAGTAGAAGCATTTATAATAGCTTCTATTGTCGGAGTAATTGTATTGCTTGTATATGAACCGCCTGCTGCAGCCCTAAATCCTTTTGCTTCTGCATCTGCATTTGAACCGACACCTGCACCAATTGCAATATCAACTATTTTGTCGGTATTATTTGAATTAACATTTAAAGTGGCATTATCTTTTGAATAAATTATTGTTGACTCATCAATTTTTGATGAAATTTTACCGCTTTGTCTGTAAAAATTAAGTGCAGCACCTGCCCCGACTTTTTTGGATTTACCAAGCCCGCCGGTCATATTAATTATTCTTGATTCTTTGCTTGATGTAACGTCTAAACCTGAACCTGTATTTACTTCTGATTTAGATACAGTGCTTTCAACATTTGTTTTGTCATTATCTATATTAACCGCACCTGCACCCGATAAAGAGAATTGTCCCAAAATATTTGAAACATTTCCCACAGGATTTTGCATCTGCTGGTCTTGTTCACCAAAAAAATCACCTATTAAATCTTCATTCGGGTGTTCAACTCTTGAAGCATTAACACCTTTGTTTGCATTTGATAAATCTTGATTTTTTGACTTAACTCCGCCTGAAAACGCTGCCGCAACAGCTAAATTTAATGTTTGCGAGTATGTATCTGCATTAATTGTAGTATTTTGATCTGATGTAATTGTTGAATTTTCAACTAATGCTTTAATATTTCTTTCGGTGGTTGAATGGTTTACATCTGCACCTATTGCAATTCCGCCGGAACTGTCTTGCTGAACATTATTATCAACTTCCTGATATTGTGAAACCCAAGCCCCTGTTGCAGTTATGTTAGTTATCTGGTCGTTTGCTTCTCTTTCTGCATTTAATTTTGCTTTTTGCGTATCTTTATCAAGGCTTATTTTTCCGCCGGAAGTTTCTACTTTTGCTTTTCCTGCATTAACAGTTATATTGTTCGCATTTATTTCTGAATTATTTAAGACTTGAGAATAGGTATTTCCGTTTAACTTTTGAACATTAACGGAACCGTCTATTCCAATAGAATTACTTCTTGCTCCTGTTGCGATAGCTGTAATATATGCCTGTTCATTGGCACTAACTACATTAACATCTCCGCTTGTTGCAGATATTTTGGAATTTTCAACAGTTGCATTTGCATTATTGTTATAAATATCCCATATAACATTAGCACCAACCCCAAAAGTACCGCTATCCATTTGAGGTTTATATTCAAAATCAGATTGTCCGGGAATTTTATAATTTAACTTGTTAATTAAAACATCTATCATGCCGGCAGCGTTATAACCTATAACGGAATTTACGGCATTAACATTCAGATTATTGTCTAAAATAATATTATCGCTGTTTTTGATATTTGCTAATGTATTATTAACAACTTCGTTATAAATAACTGATGCAGAAACATCAATACCTTCTGCTGAGGAGGTAGTTTGAGCAAAATTGTTAAAAAATCCTGTCAATCTTATCTTTGGCAAAATTGCATCTTTTACTGAAGTTGTAATATTTTGATCAGCTACGCCTGTAAAATCAACTCCTGATGAAAAAGAAGCATCTTGTAGCGGATGAGCAAAAGATACATCCCATTTTGCATTTGCTTCCGATACAAAATTACCGCCAAACTGTAATTTATCAACCCCGAAAATCTTGAAAGGAAACTTTACGCCAAAAGTTATAGAGCCTTGATTCATAGGTAATTCAGTTGTTGCATTTACATCTAAATTATCGGCATAAATATCGGAATCATCAATTATTGCATTAGTATTATTTTTTTCTTCATTAACAATAACCCCAAGACCTGCTCCGACTTTTGCTTTACCGTTTGATTCCGCAAGTGCGCTGTTTGCGGTTAAATCAATTGTATTTGCCTGAACATTAACATTTCCACTTGCATTAACCGTTGAATTTGTTATCTTTGCGTTTGTGTTATTTGATGTTTCATTCCAAACTAAAGCTCCGCCTGCCTGAACCAAAGAATTTCCTGTCGCTTCAATGTCAGTTTTACCTTTAATTCTGGAAAATAAACTTCTGTTTAGGTATGTTGTTTGAAAACCTTTAATTTTCTTATCTGCACCAGAAAAAATATTTTGTGGAGCAACCGAATTTGCGTCTTCAATTTTACCTGTTGCAGAATTTTTAACAGTATTCAGACTTTGTGCAACTACATCAACGTCATCAGTAGTGTTTACGGTACTTTCGTTATTAATCTCAGCCGTAACGTTATTTTGAGAACGATTTAAAATACCCACCAAAGATATTGCAGAACTCGGTGTATCTCCCTGATGTTTAACGTTTTTATCTACTTTGGCATTCATTGCAACTTTAACATCACTGTTTGAAAGATTTATCGCGCTTACATCCAAATTTCTAGCATTAACTGTTGTATGATTAAGTTTAGCTTCTGTTGTTGTTTTTGTTGTGTTGTTCAAAAGGATTGCAAATGCGCCGTCCTCAACAGGCATGGATAATAAACTGTCAGAGGTCATTACAATTTTATTTGTATTTAAAGATAAAGCTCCGACATTGGTATTTCTTGTTGAATTTAAAACTGAATCTTGAACAATTGCTCTGGATATTGTACTTGTACCGATGCCATAAATACCTATGGGTAAAACTTGACCCAAAAGACTTGATGTCGCAGTTAATGATGAATCGGCATAAGAATTTATATTTATATCCTGTCCTGCCGTAATATTGGTATTTTGCTGAATATTAACCGTACTTGACGTTCTCGGACCTTCAAAACCGTTAAAAACACCTGAAGAAAAATATTCCGCAAGTTTTGCGTTTGCCCTTTGATTTGTATCTATTGAACCGTCATTTCCGACAACTGCATCTTTCAAAAGAATTATTGCGGTTGGCGGTAACAAATTTATATTTTGTTCTGTTTTTGATTGTGCATCAGCAGTTATATTAACATCATTGGTTGCCTGAATTATTGAATTTGTAATCGTAACATTTGATTCTGCACCGCCTGAAGTTCCCCAAAGACTGGTTAAGGAATAATTGGGAGAAAACAAATCCACAACAGCATTTTTTATAAACACAATGGAATCAGGACTTAATGTTGAAATAACTTTTTCGTTTGTCGCAAGAGCATAAATATCAACATCTTTTGATTTTATATTGGAATTTTCAATCTTAATTTCTGATTTTACATTATCTCTGCGTTCTTGTTCTTTATATTTTGCTGTAGATTTTATATCAACTTTATTAGATGCAACTAAATCGGCATAATTAGCCTCAACTTTTGCAGAAGAATCACTTTGTGCGGAAATAACTATTTTGCCGTTTTGCAGGTCAAATTTTGTCGGATCGGTTATATTGTTGGAAACTAAGCTGTCAAAAAGAGTTTTTGCGGTATTATAATCCGTAAATGAAGTATTTGTATCCTTCCAGCCTGAAATAATACCTGATCGAGAGGTTTCATTACCTAAAATTTTTATATCTTTTCCGTAAAGATTTACATCTCCTCTTGCTAAAATTTTTCCGTTTACGACTATATTTCCTGATGAATCTTTTAATAAAGAATTATATTTGTCGGCTCCAAATTCATAATTAGCTAAATTATTAGCATTATATTTATCTAAAAACGCATTATAAGAATTTTGAGATGGGGTAATTAAAGATAAAGAACCGACATTTAAAATTCCTGATGAACCTATAACAACTCCGTTCGGAGATACAAAAATTGCATGTCCGTTATAGAAGTTATTATCTCTCATTGTATTTAAGATACCGTTTATATTAACCTGATTATTAACAAGGTTTATAAATTTGTCGTAACCCAATTTGTATATTAAGTTTGCAACATCACTTTCGGACAAATTAAAGTTAGTGTACTGCCTGAATTGAGTTGAACCGGAAAATTTTTGACCTTCAATATTATAAACATTTTGTCCTCCCTGTTGTACAGGGGTAACACCCGTAATATCAGACGCAAAAACGAAAGGTGATGCATTATAAAACACAAAGTTTATAATAAGAGCACCCGCAATAATTCGTTGTCTCATTTTCTTCTCTGATATGTTCATATATTATATACTTAATTTAAATATTAATTCTTAATTACTTATATAATTATTATAACATATATTAAAATAAAATTAAACCCCTAAATTTGCATTTGTTACATTGATAGTATTAAAATATTAAATATTTTAGTGTATAATTTTTATTAGGTATGAAAAGAAAAATTTTTTTAACAATCATATATTTAACTTTGTTTTGTGGTGCAACAATTTCTGCGCCACAAGATATTAATCCGTCAGCATTTGTCCCTGCGGGTTCTTTAAACACGCATGATATGGATACTCTTAGAAAATTTGAGATGGAAAAGCAGGAACAACAAGATTTTGAACAGTACAAAGAAAATAATGCAAAAAAAGAACCTGCAAAAAAAAAGAAAAAAATAAAAGCAAAAGTTGAAAAAGCAAATATAAATGAATTTGCAACAAAAGGGGTTTATGTTGAAAATATTGAAGTTACTCCGTCTGAAATTTTAACCGAAGAAGAAATAAAAAGTATTATTGAAGAGTACACACAAACAAATATTACCTTTGAACAGTTACAGGAAATAGTAAACAGAATAAATAAATTATATCTTGATAAAGGTTATGTTACAGCAAGAGCATATATTCCCGAACAAACGGTAGAAAATGAAACCGTAAAAATTGAACTTTTGGAAGGCAGAGTTGGAGATATTACTATAAAAGGCAACAAATGGACTCGTACAAAATATATAAAAGATAGAATTAATGCCAAAAAAGATGCGATTTTTAATGTTATAGAGTTAGAGCAGAATATGACTCTTTTCAATCGTTATAATTACGGTATAGATTTGACCGGAAATCTTAATAAAGGAGTGAAAAAACTTGGTACAACAGATATAGAACTTGTTGCACATGAAAAATCTCCGTTTCATCTTACGGCTTTAATGGATAACGCTGGGCGTGATACGATTGGAAAATACAGAGCAGGATTAATGTTTCAAGACGACAGTTTATTCGGAATGAGAGATAAACTTACTCTTGGTGCTTATGCCTCAAGATATTCCGTAACTCCTTTTGCTGATTATAATATTCCTGTTAATAAAAAAGACGGAAGAATAGGATTTTCTTTTTCTTCAAGTAATTCCAAAATAGGCTATGGAGATTACAGAATATTTAATATAAAAAGCAGATCTCAAAATTATTCAATATATTTTAATCAACCTATTATCCGAAAACCTTATATGGAATTATCAAGTATAACTTCGTTAGAATACAAACAGGCAACAACAAGTTTTGACGGGGTAGATTTGCATACGGATAAAATCCCGTCCGCTAAAACAGGTTTAAATTTCAGATATGATACTAAAAGAGGTATTTGGTATTTAAATCAGAGTGTAGCTTATGCTGCCCCATTATTTCAGGAAGATATAAATTATGTAAAAATAGAAGGCGGAATTTTAAGATTGCACGATTTTGGACATGGTATTGTCGGTCAGTTAAGAGGAAATTATCAGGTAATTCCAAAAGATACAGTTCCTTATGCAGATCAATTTATTGCAGGCGGACTCGCAACAGTAAGAGGTTATTCGGAAGGTCTTTTAATCGGTCGTTCCGGTTATTTATTGAGCGGAGAACTTTTATTCCCACTTGCTCCGCGAACAAGAATTGATAAAAAAACAAATGAAACAAAAAATTTTATAGGAAATTATTTGAAAGGATTTGTATTCTGCGATCATGCAATGGTTTTCCCGTATAAGGGAAGCGGTACAGGTTCTGAAAGTTATGATAAAGATGATGTATTATTAAGTATAGGTTTAGGTACAAGAATAAATCTGCCGGGAGATTTGTCAATAAGACTTTCTTGGGGATTTCCATTAATGAGAAACAAATACGAAGTCAATCAAAGTTGGGGAAGATTTCATATAGAAATGAGTCTTTCACCTGATTTTGACGCTATTGTAAGATTAAGAAAACCCAAAAATATTGAAAAAGTTCAAATTAATGATGATATAAAATTTGTAAAAAATTATAAAAAGGGGAAAACTATAATAACACCAAAACGTACAATTATTAAATCTTTAAGTTTAGAACAAAAAATGAAATTGTGTTATATAAATAAAAAATATAGTGAATCTTAATTTCACAGCTATTTTAATCTTATTTTGTGTGTTAAAATACATTGTATTTCGGGTTATTTTTATGAATACAAATCAAAGATTTTATCTTCATCAAGAAGTTCGTTAACCGCTTCGATACTTTCCGTTATTTCGTTAATCTCATCAGAGATAGAGGGTTCGTTTGATGTAAAAATAGCTGCAAACGGGTTATCTGTATCCAAATTCAATACAGAATTCAATTCTGATTTATAACCACCACGATTAAACAATAAATTTTGATTACTTGAAGTCATTACACCAGCCCAATCAGATGAAGTGGCAGCTTTATTTTCGCAATATGTATAAGTATCACCATAAACAACTAATGACGGGAAATATTTAAAGAAGTCACGCCAGTCAAGCCTAATTACATCTTTACCGTCCCAAGGGTTTACTACTTCAACCCAATGATCTTCTTCATAATCTTTTATTGCATAGGCATGGTTATAGTATATACCAAGAGCTTTATTATCTATTCCGCTTGGGTTACTTTCTTGATGAGTACCAATAACTAAATTAGTTACTTCTCCATTCTTGTAGGCTGCAAGAAGTTCCTTGAACCAATTTTTGTCATCAGTAGTAAGCATTCTTTGGTCACCTTCACCATAAAATACTGTTGATATCAATTTACTATTACTATTACTACCAAACATATTTGCATCTTGCGCATTCGGATCGCTATATACTATGTTACCATTTTTATCGGCATTAAAAACCGTATACCCATCAACAATAGTACCATCTTCATAATTATCCATGTTATACCCCAGATTATATCCCGGATTAGTTAAAGCTGTACCATCAAGATTTTTTATGTTTGCAATTACTTTTCTAAAAGCTATTTCTACAAGAGCATTATCAATATCACCGGAACAATTTTCTTTATCATATTGTTTTGTGTATGTTGTTCCTTGATATAACAGCAATTTATCAAGAGCAGATTGTACATTATTTAATTCATCATTAGTTACTGTTGCACTATAATTAGCACCACTGGCATCTTTACCTTTGAAAGTAACTTTATAGCCGCCACTTATCGAGGATATAGTTACATAATCCGACAATTTACCGTTAAATGTATTCATAAAGCTTAAGAATTGGCAATCTCCGTAACCGCCCTGACTTGCGACACCAAAATTATAATCAGATCTTTGAGATGTACCGCTTACAAATGTTTGTTCATAATTTATCGGTTTAACAATGGTTACTTCTCTATTGCCTACTGTAATCTTTTGTCCTTCATAGCTAGCAACCAGTTTGCTGATAGCGCTATTTGTGTTATAAAGATAGTCATACAAATAATCTCCATCATCTTCGCCCATATCAATTGTTTGTGGACCGCTGACTTCAACATAATCATTGCCGGAACCAGATTTTATAGTATTCCCCAGTAAACTTTCATTATATTTATTGCCATTTCCGGTATTCATATCATCCCAATATGTAGCATAATAATCTATTGAATCTTGAACAACACCAACCCTTATTGTGTCATTTAAATCCCCAGTATCAATATAATTATAACAACCCATAAGGATAATGTTATCAGCTTGATTATCATCCGCAATGATTTTTAAATTATCACCAACAATTAACAATCTGTCATTATCAAGGAATTTAATTTCCTTAATTGTTGCAGAAGTTCCTTCATTTGCAGATATGGTATACTTATATTTCTTTCCTTTTATTGAATTTGCTAATTTAAATGTTGTACCCTCATCAGTAACATCAAGATTTTTTTTAGAATTATTTGAATCATCTTTTCTTGTTAAAGTAATATCTGCTGTTATCGTTGAATTATCACCATCACCTTCACCATCACCATCATCGCCATGTTCATGACCGCCGGATATGGGTACGATTAAGCTGGCAGCACTTATTACTTCATTAGCTGCAGTGTCAACTCCGGATACATCAGGAACTTTATCAGGATTATTGATATCATTCAATATTTGATCTGCTTTTTTTTCTGCTGCATCTGCAGCATCCCATGCAGCCTGTGCAGCCGCTTTGTCCTCATCTGTATATTTTTCGTCAGTTGAATTTATAATTGCCTCTGCTGCTTCCTTTGCGGCTATAGCAGCTTCTTTTGCGACTGTAGCTTCTCCGGTTTTTTCTTTTACAACAGCATTTTTTGCTTTTTGAGCACTGTTTTTAGCTGTTATTGCAGCACTTGCCTTTTCTGCCGCTGTTGTTGCTAATGCCTGCGCAGCTGCTATGGCATCAGCCTTAGTGGAATCTGACTCATCCAATTCTAATGCTGCAGCATAATCAGCTTGTGCCTTTGCAATAAGCTCTTGTGCTTCGGCTAACAGAGCTAAGGCTTTTTTAGCCTCTATTTCCGCTATCAACAAATCAGCATCTGCAGCTTCAGCCTTTGCTGCGGCTTTAGTTGCCAATCCTTCAATTTTTGCCATTTCAGCTTTCTTTTTGGTTTCTTCAGATGCTTCAAAATAATTTTTATTATTTTCAACAGCTTCGGCATCTTTTATTGCCTGATCTGCTTCTTTCGCTGCATTTTCTGCGGCAGTTTTAGCCTTTCCGGCATCTTCTACCGCCTTATCTTCTTTTTTCGCTTTCTCTTCAGGATCTGTTTCAGCTTCAGCCTCTGCCTTTTTACTTTTAGCAGCCTCTACCTGCTGTTTTGCACCGGGAGTTTCGCCCGCTTTATCATTATCCAATAAATTTTTACCTGATTCTACTTCTTTTCCCGCATTGGTTGCTTTTTCTGACATATCTTTTCTGTGTTGTACCGTATCTTTTCTGATTATTCTTAAGCGGGTTTTATTATTTATCTTGCTTTCATCAATATTTGTTGCATTAAAATAAAGATTGATTAATTCTTCATCAGAAATTTCACTATTTGTCGTTATAATATCTATAAAATCTTCTACGGCTTGGTTGTAGCCGACCTTCATAACTTTTTCTATCTGCTCATCAGTCAGATTTCCCATTAAATCGATAACTCTGCCGTTAATCGTCATACTGTCAGTATTAGTTGACTGACCTGATGAATAAACGGAAGGTTCGTTTGTAACCTCGTCCTGTTTTACTGCTGACGGGTCATAATTCTGATTGTTGCGCGTTGTTAAACTTAATAAATTACATATTGCCATACTATTTCTTACGGCATTTATTTATGTAAAGTTTAATAATTCAGGCTGTTTATTAAGAATTTGTTACAAATTTAAAAATTTTTAAGAAAACAATTCCAAAGTATTATTTTTTCTGACAATTCTTGCAACTGACCTAATGCTTTCGGCTATTTCATTAATCTCATCATAAACTGTCGGTTTTTCTTCATCTAAATTAACCGATATTTGTTTTGCATTATCCGAAACCTGTATTTCATCATAATTTTCTGTGTATATGACTTCATCAATACCTGAGTGATACGAATCAACATTTGTGAATGACGGTACATTATAGCCGTAAACTATTAATTGATTAAAGTTTTTCAAGAAATCATCTCTGTCCATTCTTACTCTGTCTTGGCTATCCCAAGGATTGATTACTTCTACATATTCACTTGTAACATCAACAATTGCATATGCATGCTTACTGCAGAGCTGTAAATTTTGACTGTATCCTTTTGAACTGCTGTCATAAGTACCTGCAGTAAGGTTATTTATTGCTCCTGATTGATACAAAGCCCAGACCGCATCTAAATTACCCGCAACATTTGAGGTATAACTAACAGTTTCAGAACCGAACAGATATCTGGAATAATCTGCATAACCTATATTTTCCAGATTTTTATTTTTGTTTTTGTTATTCTTTTTAATCAATTCATTCATTGCATATTCAACAAGACGAACTGTTAAATCTCCGGAAGAAAGTACATTGTACTTCGCTGCTATATCTGAGGATTTATTATAAGTTATGTTTTTATACAACTCTTCCTCAGATACGGTTATAGAGTATTGCGAAAGTTCTTTTGACATCTTAGGTGCATTTTCGTATTTTTCAAACGTTACCGTATATTTACCGCCTGACGGTCCTGTTATACTTATTCCTAAATCAGACAGAGTTACACCTTTCTCTCTAAAACTTGCAAATAACGATATCAATCGGCAATCACCCAAACTGCCCTGAGAAAAACTTTCAAATGTCTGGATATTATCCAATGATTTTTGTACGGAATAATCCGAAAATACTTGTTCCACTCCTGCTACAGAATTAAAATCAGTATCATTAATGCCCTGACTGTTTAAATTTGCTTTATCGTCAGGGTTGACATAAGGATAAAGTGTCTTATTTGTATAAGAATCATTATTGTCACCGCCGTTAATAGTATTTCCTATATAAGAACTGCCGTTATACCCTCCGGTGTGATCATATATATAATCATCTCCGGTTCCGGTATATACCGTATTATCATAAGTTGTTGACTTGCCTGCGTTTAAAAGAGATTCCAACATAGAAACACTTCCGACACTGCTTTCGTTTTTATTACCGACTAAGCCGGACATATCATGACTTCCGCCCAAACGGACAATGTCTTTTTCATCACCAGTATTTATTTCATTATTATTTCCGATAATTATTAAATCATCTTTTTGACCTTCGTAAGCTACAAGTTTTATATAATTGCCCGTAATCACAATTCTTCCGTTATCCAAAACCTGAAAACTTGCCTTTACGCTTTCATCATCTTTCAGAGATACAACCCTGTAATAATACGGTTCATCATTTAACGGATTAGTCAAGCATACGGTTATACCGTCAGGTGTTACGTTTATATTTGATAATTTACTTTTTGAAGAATTTTTTCTGGTCAATTTATAAACACCTGCTTCGTCCGGTGACGGCGGTATTCCTGTCATCATTTTACCGTTTACGCCAAAATCTTCCTCTTCATCATATTCACCTAATATTTCACGAACCTTATTCAGTACAGCGTCTGCATTATCATCTATATTAAGATTATCAACCGAAGATTTTGCCGTATTTATATTTGAAAGAGCTTCTTCTGCTTTATCTGCCAAAGTCTTTGCGGCAGCTTTTTCTTCGGCAGTAACAGCTTCATCAGTCGAATTTTGAATTGCTCTGAGTGCTTCAATTGCGGCAGCCAACTCATCTGAGATTTCTCCCTGATCTTCAAATGCCTTTTCTACTTCGTCTGCAGCCTTTTTAGCTTCACTTGCAAGCTTTCTTGCTTCTTTTGTTTTTGATTTTACCTGTTCTATTAATTCTGATTTTGTCGGAATTGACGTATCAGTTGCCGTTGCAACCTGGCTGTTTAAATCTTCGGCATCTTTTATAGCATTTTGTGCTCTTGATAACAAGTCTGCAGCATTTTGTGCAAACATACCTGCACAGGTGGCGTTTGCCAGAGTTTCTGCAATTGTTGCTTTGATTACCGTTTCTTCCGCATCTTTTAATGCTTTATCAGCCTTATCTTTTGTTTCTTGTGTTGCTTCGTAAATGTCATCAACTTCTTCCGCTTTCTTTTTAGCTTCTTCTGCAGCTTTTCTTGCGGCATCTGCTTTACTTCTGGCTAATGCAGCCTGATTTTTAACTTCGGTTTCATAATCGGCTTTTGATGGGTTTGAAGTATCGGTTGCACTCGCTGCGTTTGTTCTTGCGGTTTCTGCAGCTATTGCGGCATTTTCAGCATCTTGGGCATTATTTGTTGCTTGTGATGCAAAAGTAGCAGCCTGACCTGCAGCATTTGATGCCAATTTTCTTCTTTCTTCTATTTGTTTTGGACTTCTGATTATTCTTAAGCGGCCGCCATTGTTATCATAATTCTTAATCAATGCAGGATCAATATTACCTTTATTATTATATAAATTTATAACTTCTTTATCAGTAATACTGCTGTCATACATTAATATTTCTTTTATATCTTCAACAACATTTTTATAACCTACCTTAAATACTTCGGCTATTTGCTCATTGTCCATACCGCCGACAATTTTTAATACTCTCTCATTTAGCGAATCACTGCTGTCCGCCTTTGTATCCGCTTTTTCTTTATTGAAAAACATATTTATAATTTCGGTATTGAATATAAGCCTGTTTCAAGACAAATGCTTGCTTCTATTAGGTTAGGCTTAGATGAATATTATAATTTAGCTCAAGAAGCTTGTATAGCTCAAGGCATCAATTGTAAAGATATGGGCGAAGCTTATCTTGATGCTTGTAACAAGATTAAAAC
>JAGBOW010000019.1 GCA_017633675.1 bacterium
ATGAATATATGTATTATTACAATAACAACAGATACCAATGGGGGTTAAATAAAATGACACCATTAGAATACAAAAATTTAATAGCCTTGTCCTACTGATTGATTCTTTTTTAGTGGGTACACTTCATTAGCCCGACCTATTTTTCTTTGTGCGTAGGTAATAATTAGGTGAGATGTGAGAAGTGAAAGGTGAAAAGACCATATCAGAAACGCAAGGGTGGGCAAAGGCGTATGCCGTGCCCACCATTTTGTCTGTAATTCAATTTCCCAAAACCCTCCGGCACTTCGTGCCACCTCCCTTAAAAGGGAGGTTTTTACCCCGTACTCATTTGTAAGCAAAATTGGTACGTCAAAACTACGCAACCTTGCTGCTCGACCGCTTGTATGCATGACTTTAACGTCAAGCAGCCTGTAGGTCAGGCACTGCCTGACATTATATTAAAATTATATTAAAAATATTGATGGGTGGGCAAATTGTATGCCCACCTTTTATAATTGACTGGATTGCCACGCTCCACTCCGTTCCGCTCGCAATGACGCGAGGCCTGTAGCATTTTAATGCACGTTATTATATTTACAAAATCAATATTAGTAAGATTTTATTTAGACTGCTTTATGATAAGAACTTTTCACCACTCACTACTCACTTTTCACTTATTAATATAAATCATCTATATCATGTATACATCATTTACATTATTGATTTTTTATATTTAGTGTTATACAATATTTTTGGAATATAAGGAAATTTCTCCGGGAGAAAATAATGAATAAGAAATTACTGATATCAACTGTTATCGTTATGACTGCATTGTCAACGCAAGCTTATGCAGCGGAATTACAAGCACAAGTTCAAAAATATACCGCCAACACAGGCGATATTTATACCGAACAAAAAGTTGCTCCTATAAAGTCTTTATCTCAGCCTTACCCTGAAATTGCAAGGTTGATAGAGTATAATCACTGCGAAGAAGCTGACGCACAATTAAAAGAATTGTTAAATCAAAAACCGGGCGATCCGAATTTAATAGCTCTGAAAGCTGTTTCTCAGGCAAAACAACATCAGCTTGAACCGGCTCAGTTTGAATTGGATAAGTTGTTGCAAAAATATCCTAAAAATCCTATCGCACACTATGCACAAGGATATGTTTATATTCAGCGTCAAACAGCATCAGACGTTGACTATATCAAAACAACAAGAGGTTTAATAAATTCCGCAATAAAAGAATTTCTGGAAGCGGTAAATTTAGACAAGAATTATTACCAAGCATACAACATGATGGGCTTTGCAACTCTTAAATTAGGTAACAAATCTGATGCTATGGAATTGTTCCAGACAGCTTTGAAAATAAATCCGGGATTTGCAAATGCCTATGATAATGTCGGTATCATTGAAATGATGAATGGCAACCTTGATGCTGCGGAAGATAATTTCATGAAAGCTATGAAATACAATACTCACAACCCGACAGCTTGGTATCACATGTGTCAGGTTGAAACTCGCAGAGGAAATTATTCCAAAGCATTAACTTGGGTTAACCACTCTTTGCACGTAAACCCAAATTCATCTCCCGCATTGACTTTGCAGGGTGAATTGTATTTAAAACAAGGTAATCAGGCTGCTGCAATAAATTCATTCAAAAAAGCTCAAAAAGTTAAACCTGAAAATATCAGACCTTATTTGAACCTTGCAACGGTTTATGAAAATCGTGCAGATGAAGAATTTGCCATTGAGCAGTTAAAGACGGCTTTGGCAATTACTCCGAATAATTCGGACAGTATTTTGAGAATTGCTAATATGTCCTTGCATATAAGAAAATACGATCAGGCTCTTGATTATTATACAAAATTGGTTGGTGATGCAAAATACAATGATGATGCAATAATCGGGCTTGCAAATACATATTATGAAATGGCAAAAGAACGTGGTGAAAACGACAGAATTGCTACAAATCAGGAAGTTTATCTTGCTTATGACTACATAAATAAAGCAATCGAAAAATGTCCTGAGGATTTGAAACTTCACCTTGCAAAATTAAAACTTGCAAGACTTGTTCACCAAGATCCTATTTCTCAGGACAGTTTGAACTACATTGTTCAATCTGCAGGAAACAACTTGATGGATAATGTTCTGAAAGGTGAAGCATATTTGGCTTTAGGCAGAGAAAGAGATGCAGTTTACACGTTTGAAAATGCCGTAAATTTCTCGGATAATGTAAATGATGATTTATATTTGGCAGAAATATTGGTTCATAACAAACAATTCAGAACTGCAAGAATTGCTTTACAAAAAGCTTTAACTCTTGATCCTGACAATGTTATTGCTAAAAACGGTATTGATTACATAAATCTTTGTGAAACCAAATCAAATGAATTCTTTGATATTGCACAAAGAGAATATCAGCAAAATAACTATGCAACAGCTATTGAGTATTGCAATCACGCAATCGACTTCTATCATAACAGTCCTCAGATTGCTAAGCTTAAAGCTATGTCTTATGAAAAAGAACTCAACTATCGTGGTGCGGTTAAATACTATCAACAGTATTTAGCTATGAATCCTGATGCCGGTGACAGACAGGCAGTAGAACGCAAAATTCAGGAATTTGCACCAAAAGCACACTAATGAAGTGAAAAGTGAAAGGTGAAATGTGAAAAGACCTTTATGCTCGCTTCGCTCGAAAAATAAATATTTTGTTTGCTTTAGCAAACCGTAAACGACCTTTCAGTATTCACTTTTCACTTTTCA
>JAGBOW010000020.1 GCA_017633675.1 bacterium
ATCGAAGGTGAACAAAATGTCATGATAACACCATAAATACAGGTGCAGGTAATGATATTGTTCAGATTCATGATTTAAGCTGTAAACTTGATTTGGGTGATGACGTGGATAGATTATTGGTTATAAATGACACAATAAATAATTATAGTTCTGTAATAACCGGTGCAAAAGGTATAGAAAATCATCTGATATATTCAAACACGCAAGCCATAGGAGACCCAGATAATGTCTTAGAGGCAGGTTTTCAAGGACAGTGGGGAGATTGTAAATATTTATCATTTTTAAATTGTATAAAAGAATACATGGATAACAATGATAAACATTTAAGTCAGTTTGTTAACATATCGGGAACAACAGTTCCCTTTACGGTAACATTTAAAAACGGTTCCAGTGTAAAAGTAGAAGGAACAGATATTCAAAATAGTAATAACGCTGACGGTGATATTGACAATGTAATTTTGGAAATCGCCTTTAGAAAGGCTATTGAAGCAGAGGGTTATTCTATGGAAAGCAGTGGTACAAACCTGCTTGGATCAGCCAAGAATGATTGGTTAATATCTAAATATTTTTATGAAGATATAAATTATTCAACTAATATGTTTATAGCTTTTGCACCTGATGCTGTTGTAGATGGTGTTGATGATTTTAATAACTTACCTAATTTAGTAAGTACTTTTGAGATTTTATTTGATGAATTTATGAATGGAAATATTTCAAATGTTGTTCTTGGTTCATCAGGTTCAATTAATACAATAGATAAACGTAACGGAATTACGGTAAATAACGGACATGCATTTGCTCTTAAAGGCGGAGTTAAAGGTAAATATATAGAAGTTACAAACCCTTGGAACAGTCTGGATTCATTTAAAATAGACTGGGACAAGATATTTGAATATTTCAGCGGTTATACATTGTATGGTGATGCAGCCAAGTATAGTATAGATCATAATTTTACAAACCTGTATTATAGCGAAAACGGTACATATGAAGCTCGAAACATCAATACGGAAGGATTAGAAACATTTAATGCAGGAGCATATGGTACAGGTTTGGGAATATCTTTGCAGGACATTACAATTGATAATCAAGCGGTAAATATATTTGCAACGAATAATGTTCCAATTGATCGGGAAATATCAGAAATTTCAGAAAACATTGATGCGGTTAAAGAACTTCTTGAAGAAGATAAAATTTTCGATTTATATTCATAATTTTGATATTAAATTATTGATTAATACCGAAAATTAACTTTTCAACCAATCAATAATCATTTTGGTAAAAAGTTCTGTGGATTGATAATTTTGTGCGGTTATTAAATTATCATCTTTTACTACATTTACTTCACCGATTCCGCTTTTAACAAAATCCGCTCCCAAATTTTTTAGTGCATCTTCAAGATAGAAAGGTATTTTGTTTTCCGATTTGTGATAATGTTCTTCTTCGTTTGTTATACAGGTTAATCTTCTGCCTTTTACAAAATCAGGAACAGACAAAAGTCCCGCAGGACCATGACAAATTGCACCGATAAGTTTGTTCTTTTTTGAAAAATGATTTATAATCTTTCCTAAAGTTTCATTTTGACAAAGGTCAAACATAGGCCCGTGACCTCCCGGCAAAATCAGTGCATCATATCTTTCATAATCAACAGAAGCTAGCTGTCTTGTATTTTGAAGGGATTTTTGGGCAGTTTCCCATTTATTATTTAAACTTTTCCTGTCAATCGGAGCTTCACCGCCCTTTGGACTGACAACGGTTACTTCATAACCGTTGTCAATTAATGCGGAATACGGAATTGCAAATTCTTCAAACCAAATTCCCGTATCTGAACAATCCGAAAGTTTGTCGTTGCTTGATACTACAATTAAAATACTTTTATGCACTTCAAAATTACACATCTGGCATGATTCATAATTGATATTTTCCATTGATTTCTCCTTATACATCAAGAAAAACATATTTAAACAAGGAATACATTATCTGAAAGTATAATGATTTGAAAATTTTGTTTTTAAGAGGTATTATGTCTTTACACATAAGGGAATTGTATGGAAATTTTAGAGAGAATAAATTTTTTAAAAGATGAAATTAATAAAGCAAACTACAAATACTATGTTGAAGATAATCCTTCAATAAGCGACTTTGAATATGATAAAATGTTTGCCGAATTAAAAGATTTGGAAGCTAAAAATCCTTTATTTATCGCTCCCGACAGCCCTACACAACGTGTCGGTTCAATCAGCGAAAAATTTTTATCTTATAAACACAAACACCGCCTTTATTCGCTTGATAATACTTATAATTACGAAGATTTAGAAAAATGGTATGACAAAATTGTTGAAGAATACGGAGAACAGGAGCTTGTATGCGAACTTAAAATTGACGGGCTTGCTATTGCTCTCACTTATGAGAACGGAATTTTTGTACGCGGAGTTACCAGAGGTGACGGAATTACGGGTGAAGATATTACAAATAATCTGAAAACCATAAAAGCAATTCCTCTAAAACTCTTTAAGCCTGTTAATATCGAAGTGCGTGGTGAAATTTATATGCCCAAAACTTCGTTTGAAAAATTAAATGAAGAAAATCTCAAAAACGGTGAAAAATTATTTGCAAACCCCAGAAATGCCGCCTCAGGATCTCTTAGACAGCTTGACAGTTCAATCACCGCAAAAAGAGATTTGTCAATGTTTTGTTATACGGCGATTTTGGAAGTTGAAAGTGGAAAATTGAAAGTGGAAAGTAATAAATTAAATAACTTTCAACTTTCAACTTTCAACTTTCAACCTGATACTCCAAAATCCCACTTTGACAGCATCATGTACCTCAAAGAATTGGGTTTTAAAATTAACCCCAACATCAGGCTTTGCAAAAATGCAAAAGATGCGGTTGAATACTGCAAAGAGTGGGATGAAAAACGTTTTGAGTTGAATTATGCAACTGACGGAGTTGTAATTAAGGTTAATAATACAGCCGTTCAGGAAGAAATGGGATTTACTTCCCGTGCACCGAAATGGGCAACAGCATTTAAGTTCCCTCCCGAAGAAGTTACGACAACACTTTTAGATATTGAAACAGGTGTCGGAAAAACAGGAGTTGTAACTCCCGTAGCAATATTAGAGCCTGTTCAGTTAGGAGGAAGTACGGTTGCAAGAGCAAGTTTGCACAATTTTGATGAAATCAAAAGGCTTGATGTCCGTATCGGCGACAAAGTTTTTATTAAAAAAGCAGCAGAGATTATTCCAAAAGTCGTCAAAATCGTAGAAGATGAGGAGCATTTTAATCGTCCCGAATACTCTGCGCCTCAAAAGTGTCCTTCCTGCGGAGCAGATTTAAAACCGCATGCGGGAGAAGTCAATCTTTATTGTGACAACCCTGACTGCCCTGAGAAGGTTTGTGCAAGAATTGAATACTGGGTTTCAAAAGAGGCAATGGACATTGATAATGTCGGGCCGTCAGTTATCGAACAACTTTATTCAAAAGGGTTCATAAAAAATGCGGTTGACCTGTATAAACTTACTATGCAGGATTTTATGCAGTTGGATTTGGTAAAGGAAAAATCGGCATTCAATATGTATAATGCAATTCAGGAGAGCAAAACAAAACCATTATCAAGGCTTTTGACTGCGCTTTCTATACGAAATGTCGGCAAAGAAACGGCGGGACTTTTGGCGAATGAATTCGGTACTTTAGAAAATCTTAAAAATGCGTCAATTGAGGATTTGGCAAAAATTGAAGGGGTCGGAGGAATTATAGCAGATGAAATTTATAACTTTTTCAGAATCCCCGAAACTGTATCAATGCTTGAAGAATTGGAAAATTTGGGAGTAAAACCGGCTCCTCCCGTTCAGAATTCTACAGATGAATTAAAAGGATTGACATTTGTTTTGACGGGAACATTACAAAATATGACGAGAGATGAGGCGTCGGAAAAAATTAAGCAAATGGGCGGAAAGACTTCATCTTCGGTATCTAAAAATACATCTTATGTTATTGCCGGAGAAAATGCAGGGTCAAAATTAGACAAAGCACAAAAATTAGGTGTTATAATATTGACGGAAGATGATTTTATGAATATGATTAGAAGGTAAATTATGAGAAGAAATGCAAGAGTAATACAAATATCAGGATTAAGAGGAATTTTACTGGGATTGTTCGTAGCTGTCTGTTTAATTGCAGGTTTTGTGGGTTTTCCGGCATTCGCAGCAATGCATATATGGAATTTTACCGCACAATATATTGCAATTCCGACTATAGGATTTTTACAGGGTTTGTTATTATGGGCAATAGTGGCATTGATTGTTTTCTTAATCAATGACAGAAAAAGATTTTTGACCGCATTTTCAATTCCGAGTAAAATGCCCGATGAAGAAATGCAAAGAATTATGGATAACATCAGAATGCAAACTAATGCACAGATTATAAATTCCATGATTATGAAATCCCAAGAATTAAACAGAAATATCGAAGAAAAACAAGAAAAAAAAGATGAGGAAAACGTCTAAATTAACGTTTTTTTAAATTCCTGTGAGCATTTTATAAAGATAAAGCACTTTTTTATTATCGTTTAATGCAGAAATAATTTCTTCTTTCATTTTTTCATACGGAATTTGCTCTTTAAATACAAAGAGTTCATAAATTTCAACATCTAACGCTTTTGCAATAGATACAAGCGTTTCGGGTGAGGGGTAATTATTTCCGTTTTCGATTTTTGAAATATTTTTTGAATCAATGCCAACAAGTTCTGAAAACTTTTCCTGCGTTAGCTTTTTATTTTTGCGTAAAATCTGTATTCTTTGCCCCAAATCTTGTTTTAATGACATATTAAACACTCCTTTTGGAACAATAATTGCATTTTGTACTCAATAAATATACTATTCATAAAATATATAAAATAATTATTTCTGTTTAATAGATTGACATATGTTGATATATAAGATATAATTTTAGTATAAATCTATATGATAAATGGAGGTCTTATGAAAAAATTTAACGGATTTACTTTGGCAGAAGGTGCTACGCACGTAGGAATTTGGAAAAAGAATTGTAAGTTTGCCTTTACTTTGGCAGAAGTTCTAATAACACTTGGAGTAATCGGAGTTGTTGCAGCTATGACTTTGCCGGCACTGTTTACTAATATAACAGGATATGTAAATACCAAACGTCAGGAAAATATCGGTCAAAAGGTTACACAGGCTATGGAGCAGATGAGGGCGCATGGGTTATTAAATACACAAT
>JAGBOW010000021.1 GCA_017633675.1 bacterium
AATATTACTGAAAGAGTAAATTCGGAACGTCAAGCAAATATTGCACAAAAAGTTACTCAAGCAATGGAACAGATGAGAGCACATGGGTTATTGAATACTCAATACACATCAACTGATGCATTTGTAGATGAACTGCAGAAGTATTTAAAAATAGCAAAGAGATGTGACAGTGAACATATTGCAGATTGCTGGCCTACAGCAAAAGTAACAACTGCAGAAGGAGAAGAATACGAAGTAAGTAAAGCAAAAACAGGCGCCAGTTTAAAACACAAAGAAAATAAAACAAATAATGTGGGCTTAGTTTTGGCAGACGGTGCATCGCTCATTATGACCTATAATGAAAATGCATCAGGATTAGATGTAGGTGATAGAGTAGAGGCAATAAAAATGTCTTTGCCTGTCGGTGGCGGAAAAATGAAAGAGTTTCCTTATTCAACAAGTGTTGCAAGTTCAATAGATTTTGTCATGGACGTTAATGGGGGTAAAGGTCCTAATAGTGAAACAATTAACGGAAAATGGCATGATATCAGAAGTTTCAACGGTGCACAATTTGCCAAAGCTTTTATATGTGATTTTGAAGTCGGCAGTTTATGTGTCAAAAATCTTGGTACTTGTTCACCGATAGATACATGTACCGACATAACTTATGATAGTCACGGTACAGCAAACAGTTTTTGTTCAAACAACTGTTGGGCAGGCGCAAAGAAAGCATGTGCAGATATAGGCATGACTCTTGCAAGCGAAGATAACCTTACCACTATCTATAATGCTAAAGGTACAAATGCCAAAGTACCTACTTCCGGCTGGTTTTGGTCATCCGCAGAGGTCAGTAATATCCTTGCAAGGGACAAGAATTTTGACAATGGCTTCGGCTCTGGTGGTGACAAGAGCAATCACGAGGGAGCCCTATGTGTATGCAGTAATTAGCAGTTACTACGCATGTAGCAATAGTCGGCGCACTTTATCTATTTACCTATTTTCCTATTTCCCGCTGTTCATCAGAACTGCGGGCGAAAATAGAGTAAAACTGTCAGCAAGGTCGGGTTTAAATTTTACGTAAACAGGGCGAAAGTCCTGTTTATTGTTTTCGGAAATTATTACCTTGAAATAAAACTACATTTATAGTATAAATATTCTTGAGGGAAAGGGTGTGGAAAGAGATTATTTAGAACGAATTATAAAAGAGTGTAATATTTTTGATAAGAGTAATGTTCAGGCTGTTATTGAAAATATTGAAGCTCTTGATGAAAGATTTGAGAAGGATAATCTTGTTGAAATTTACAATTATATTTTGGCAGTTTCCCAGAATCCCGAAATATTATTGGCAACAATACAATGTTCTGACAGATTCAGGGACAAATCATCATTAAATCCTCTTTTGGATATTTTATTGATGAAAAATTTTCAAACAAGCACCGAACAGTTGATTAATGTTCGTGTTATGTGTACAAAAGCTATTGCAAACATCAAAGATACTTCAGCAGTTACTCCGCTTTTATATTGTCTGAATAATAAAGATGAAAATTATAAAATTCGTCTGGCATGTGCCGATGCTCTTGGCAGAATAGGTGACAGGTATGCCGTTGTACCTTTGATTGAAGTTGTAAAAGATGAAAATGAAAAATCCGTATACTTAAGAGAAAGTGCAGCTTCCGCACTGGGAATGCTTGGTGATTTAAGGGCAGTTGATCCTTTGGTCGGCATTTTGGAAGCACAGAAAGGTATATGGAACAAATTTACATTTTTGAAAGAAAGAATAATAGAAACATTGGGAAAACTTAGAATTGATGACAATGAGAGAGTTTTCAACGCATTGAAAAACTCTCTTTTTGATGAGTCACCTCAGGTTAGAATTAATGCAATTGAAGCTATTATGGAAAGTGAAAATCCGAAAGCAGCAGAAACAATAAAAACCTGTCTTTTGGATGACGAAGATGAAGAAGTTAAAAAGAATGCTTTGATTGCGCTTTATAACCTTATAGGCAGAGAAATATTAGATGAAGTTGCAGAAGGTGATTTTTCGGATAGTTTGAAGATGGAAGCCGTTTCTATGATTTCCGAATATGAGGAAGATGATGACTAACGGTATTATTCTTCTTTCCGGAGGTTTGGATTCTCTTGTCAGTTTGGGGCTTTCAAAAGAACAATACGGGATTTCTCTTGCCTTAACATTTGATTACGGTCAAAAATCCGTAAAAAAAGAAATTGAAACTTCTAAAATAATTTGTGATTATTACAAAATTGAACATAAAATTATTAAATTAGACTGGTTAAGGGAGATTACGCATACCGCCCTTGTGTCTAAAGATATGCTGCCTGAAAAAATTGATGAAAATTCTGCAAAAAATGTCTGGGTTCCGAACAGAAACGGCTTGTTTTTGAATATTGCAGGAGCATTTGCTGACGGTGAAAATTATGATTATATAATTATCGGAGCAAACAAAGAAGAAGCTGAAAATTTTCCTGATAATACAAAAGATTTTATTGAGCGTATTAATTCCGAATTTGAATTTTCTACTCAAAAATGTCCGAAAGTTGTTGCCCCCTTGCTAAATTGTGATAAAAATGATATAGTAAAACTGGCTTTAGAGCATAGTATTCCGCTGCAGTTAGTTTTTAGCTGTTATGCCGGAAACGAAAAACATTGCGGGAAATGCGAATCTTGTATAAGATTAAAGAATGCTTTGATTGCCAATAATGCTACGAATTATTTAAAGGAACTCTTTTGAAAACAAGGTTTTTAGATAAAAATATAAAATATGAAGGATATCAGCTTTGTCCTCATTGGATTTATAAAAATTTTAAAATTCAGGGAGATGCTGTTGTTGCATTTGTTGGAGAATGTGAAGTAAAATTGACCGAAATGGTTGATATTGAAGATGTTATAAATAACGAACCCATTTACAGCAAGTCTATGCTTAGTTTTATTTCGGAACAATTCAATATTAATTTGGTTGAAGGTGTTTTCAGGCAGAGATTATTAATCTGTACAATAAAAGAGGTTTTGGAAAAAAGAGGTTTTAAAATTTCAAGAAACGGAGATGATTTGTTTTTTGACGGTAAAAAATTAACCGTTTCTATTGCAACAAAGTCTGCTGTATCAGTTTTAATTCATACCGGAATAAATATAATTTCAGACGGTGCACCGGTAAAAGCAAGCGGTTTGACAAGCGAACTGGGTATAAATGATATAAAACAGCTGGCAGAAGAAATTATGAATGATTATTCAAATGAAATTGATGATATAATATTGGCATCAACTAAGGTTAGAGGTGTATAATGGAAGAAGAAAATTTGACTCGGCAAAATGAAAGGCAACAACAACCTTCTCATATCAGCTATAAAGAATATCAAAAAAGGGTGAATAAAAGTCCGTCAGAGGGTATAGCCGTTTTTGTATCGGCATTTTTTATCCTTTTGTTGTTATTTTTAGGCATAGCCAAACAAATTTCTCCGGATATTGATGTATCGATAGGTGATAATGATAATTTGGTTTCAGAATCCGTCGGAGTTGAAAAAGCTGAAATTGATGAGAGATTGAAGCTTTTGCAGATGGAAGACGAAGGAATAAACGATATGTTTGCTTCGGAACTTGAGGAGAAGGTTGTTATTCCCAAAGACAAGAAAGCTGTTGAAGAAGAAGATATAAAAGTTCAAATTAAAGAAGAATTACCTGAAAAAGTGTTAAATTTAAAACCCGAAAAAGAGGCTAATCCAAAGCCTGAAGAAACATCATCTCCTGCCCCGAAAGTTACTTCATCTGCTGTACAAAACACAATTGCGAAAGCTCCCGAACCTTCTTCAAACATGACTGCAAAGGTTGTTGTAGGTTATTATTCAACAAAAGAACAGGCTGAAGTAGCAAAAGATATTATTTCCGAATCGGGGTTGAATATTGCTCCTTTTGTGAGAACAATAGGCGGTGCATATACAATCCAGATAGGCTCTTATTCTTCAAGAGAGAAGGCTCAGAGTGTTATGAATGATTTATTAAGAAATAATTATCCGGCAAGGATTATTACGGAGTAAAAATATGTCAGAACAGAATTTAGATGATTATGATTTTGAACATGAAAAATTCATGCAGGAAACTGTTAAAAATTATCAGGCTGAGATAAAAAAATATACATTTGAAATTAAAAAAGGCGAAAATTCAACATTTAATTATGCCTCTCTTTTTCAGTCATATAAAGCATTGTATGAATTTACTAAGGACGAAAAAGAATACAAATGCGTAGATAAAGAAACCGTTGAAAATGCATGCACCAAACTTCTTGCAAAAATCAAAGATGAAATGAGCCAAAATATTAATATGGCTGATAATTACGGTTATCTTTCATACGTTTATGAATATAAAGAAAACCTTCCAAAAGCACTTGAATGTTTAGACAAAGCGGTAGAACTTGATACTTCAAATCTGATTACAAGAGCAAGTTTTAAAAACCATACTTTAAATGACAGAGAGGGTGCGCTGGAAGATTACCGAAAAGCGCTGGAAAATGAACAGGATCCCGATCAAAAAGAATTTATTCAACACATGATAGATACTATTGATTTAATACGTGATACTGATAAAGAAATAAAAAAATTTCATTTAAAAACAACATTGATTACGTTAGCAATTATCGCTTATATAATATATAAAATTTACGTAATATTTTTCGTTAAATAGTTGAAAAGCATTGTAATATAGTTTATAATAATAATTGTATAATTCATATCAACACAAGGAAAGGAGTTTTGAATATGAGAATGTTAAGAAATGTTAACGGGGGGGGGCAGCTGTAAGCCAGTAATATCAACCCTTTCCGGAGATTTAGGAAGTGGAAAGTGTAAAGTGGAAAATGGAAAGTTAAATAACTTTCAATTTTCAATTTTCAACTTTCAACTAAAACAAAAAGTTGCCTTCACATTGGCTGCGGTCTTAATCACCCTCGGCATCATTGGTGTAGTTGCCGCAATAACAATGCCGACAGTTATTGCAAATATTAATGAAAGAGTTAATTCCGAACGACAAGCAAATATTGCTCAGAAAATTACACAAGCAATGGAGCAGATGAGAGCGCATGGGTTATTAAACACTAAATACGCATCAACAGATGCATTTGTAGATGAATTACAGAAATATCTAAAAATAGCAAAGAGATGCGATAGTGAACATATCGCAGATTGCTGGCCTACAGACAAAGTAACAACCGCAGACGAAGAAGAATTTGAAGTAAGTAAAGCTAAAACACGTAAGAATTTAATAAAGAATGCAGAAGATAATACAAAAAATGTCGGATTGGTATTAGCGGACGGTGCATCAATAATTATGACATATGATATTGGTGCAAGAACAATTGATGTTGGAGATGAAGTCAGAGCAAGCAGAACACAATTACCTGTAGGTGGCGGCAAACTGAAAGATTTTCCGTATACAACCTCAGTAACAGGCGCAATAGATTTTGTCATGGACGTAAACGGTGGTAAAGGTCCTAACAGTGAAACAATAAATGGGAAATACCATGATATCCGTTCCTTTAACGGTGCACAGTTTGCCAAAGGCATGACATGTAGTTTTGAAGTCGGAAATCTGTGTGTAAAAAATCTAGAAACAACATATTCCTGTATAAATACTTGCAGTGACACAACATGGGATAGTAGAGGTACTGCAAACGCTGATTGTTCAAGTAATTGTTGGGCAGGGGCAAAGAAAGCATGTGCTGATATTGGAATGACCCTTGCAAGCAGAGATGAGCTAAATACTATCTTCATTGCAAAAGCAAAAGGAACAGTTTCGGGAGTTCTTACTGACGACTGGTTCTGGTCGTCCGCAGAGTACGATACTCGCGACGCGTGGTACCAGTACTTTGGCGATGGCTTCAAGTACTACTACCGCAAGTACAATCTGTACGGGGCCTTGTGCGTAGGTAATAATTAGCTTTATAGGTCGGGTTTCAACCCGACAAAACATATTGTCGGGCTAAAGCTTTATAGGTCGGGTTTCTGAAGTGTACCCCTAAAAAAGTAATCAATCAGTAGGACAAAAATTGTTTTCAGAGATGTTAGTATGTAAAGGAGGTAACAATGAAACGAAAACAAAAATGTCTTACAGATGAACAAATTA
>JAGBOW010000003.1 GCA_017633675.1 bacterium
AATGTCGGAACTTTTATTGTACAGGCAACAGATCTGTTTACGTTTTTATTAGCCAAAACCAAAAGAGTTTTTCCGTTGTAATATCTTGCATAAGCTATTATTTGGTCGTTTTTATCATTTTCTTTTTCAAGTTCAATAAATGTTCCTTTGTTGATTACATCTTTATAATTATCTTTCAGTTTAAATGCTGCAGTCATAAATTTACCGATTTCGGGATTTTTACCGCCCGGTTTTCTTGAAAGGTTGAAAATATCTAATCTGCCTCTGTGAACGGTCATTTCATGGTTGTCGGTATCGGTTACGGGATTGTATTTTTCTTCATAAGGATACAGATACCAATCACCAGACTGATAACCGTCAACAATATAAGGATTTACCATAGGCAAAGTTACCTGCAAGCCCATCGTCATATTACAATAATCACTTCCACCGTGAAACATCGGGGATATATCGTCATGTGTGGCAAAGGAACCGATTAAAGATTTTCCTTTCGGCAGTTTATAAGACATTGCAAGTTGTTCTTTCACATAATCCATAAATGTTTTAGCATCAGGCCATTCGTGGAAAATATGGTATTGCCCGTAAATTGCATCAAATCCTGCCCTTAAAGAATCTTGCGGTCTATCATAGGGCATGTTTGCCTGCGGTGAAGCATCTTCATAAGTATATGTTTCTGCAAGCCAAGCAAACTGAGGATCACGCATTCTTGAATAAGGTATAATCACGTCCCAAAATTCAACCGGTTTCGCTCTTGCAACATCTGCTCTTATACCGTCTATACCCAAATCTATACACATATCGACATATTCTTTATGAAGTTCCAAAAGTTTCGGATTTAAAGTTCTTTTTCCTTCATCTTCCCATGGCTGAAACATTCTGATATCATTCCAGCCTTGAGGTGTTTTTGCAAGACCGTCACGTTCAACAGCCATCAATTCCGGAGAGCTCAAAAATAAATCATAAGATGCACAACTCGGCAAATCAAGCATTACCTTTATATCACGTTTGTGGCATTCGTCTATAAATGCCCTGAACTGTTCTTTAGCATTTCTCGGGTCGTTTTTATCAATTAAATTAGGGTCAATTTCCAGCAAATCTTTCGGAGAATAGAGAGAACCCGCAGTTCCCATAGCTTTTATTTTTCCCGGAGGGTGAATCGGCAAAATATGAAGCGTATTAAAACCCTGAGCCTTTACTTCATCAAGTCTTTCGATTGCGTTCAAAAAAGTTCCGTGAATTTCATTTCCGTCAATATATGCATTACCGTTTTTGTCTTGCGCATTAAATGTTCTGGGGATAATTGCAAGAATTTTAGCTTCATTATTTACGAATAATTTTCGCAAATTATTGTGGTAATTTATAGGAGCAATAATTTCGGGTTTTTTAACAGCAGGAATATTTTGTACTGCAATATTATCCAAATACTTGTTTAATAAGCCGGAATTTGTTTTAATTTCAGGTTTTGCCGTATCAGTTTGTGCGGTGAATGTTTGATTATTTTTTATGTTATTAATTTTAAAAATCGTTATTGCACTAATCATTTTTCACCTGCTTTCTTCGGAGGAGCCATTTTCCCAAGGAAAAACTGAGCCAATACGGTTATGCCTAATAATACGGCACCAAAACCGCCGAATATTTTCAGCCATTTTTTCGTATTATAAACCTGCTGACCTGATTTAAAGAACCATTCATCAGGAGCAATACCTGTGAGTAAAAATTTCAAATCAGAGCCGACATCTTGTCGCGGTCTTATTTTATGATACGGTTTTACGAAATAATGTTCACCGCCGAGTTTTTCAAGAACAACTCTTCTGTAATTTAAAACTTCATCAAGTAAACCGTTCTTTTCAAGTATAGAGATAGTCTGTGTATCCATCGGATTATCAAACATATATTTCATTCCGCCCTGATAGAAAAATTTATCTCCCGGAATATCGGTTAAACCTTGATTAGCTTGACCGAAGAATTTGTTTACAACTTTTCCTTCTTTAACTTCAATCGGATCAAAATCCGTGGTATTCGGGTTAGGATTTCTGAGCATATAGAATTTTGTTGCATGATCTGATGAATGACCTTCCAGAGAAATAATTTTGCAAAGTTCTATAAGTTCTTCTTTAATTTCTCTTGAAAGTGTGTTAGCTGCTTCAAGTCCGTTGGGGTTGTTTGCAACTCTTCTGTAAAAATCTAAAGTGTTTATAAGTCTGTAGAAAGAACTTTTAACACCCAGCATTCTCTCTTCAACGTAAGCTTTTTGAATATTCATATACGAACCGAAAGAATCTCCGTTTTTACCGACAAGAGCATCAGCCGTCCTTGATAGTCCATGCGCCCTCATATCATCTGCGTATCTTTTGAATATTCTCTCAACCGTTTCTTCATACAGGGATTTTGATTTGTCTTTCGAATTCCTTAAAATATGAGTTGTAATATCACTGGATTTAATCTTTTCATTAATTTGGGCAATTTTTCCGACAAGAGTATTCATCAATTTGTCGTAAGCTGCGTTATCGGAAACTATTTTTTCAATTTTTTCTCTAAACAGACTGCCTGCAAGATTTCTGTCAAATTTTACTCTCTCAAATTCTGCATCAGAAACTCCGAACATTTTGAACAAATCTTTTTGAGAAACTTCGCCCCAATAGTTTGCAATTACGGTTTCGGGAGCCGCTCCGGTTTTTAGTACTGCATACCTGTTAAGTACGGCTTCATCTGCACCGAAATTATCAAACATTTTTGCCAGATAATTCAATTTTTCCTGTATTGGAGCATCAAATACAGATGATTGCAACTTTTTGAGCGCAGAAGTTACGGGGTGAATTTTCTCTTCACCGCCTGCAATTAGTGTTCGTACATATTCTAAATCCTCAGCATCATCAGGATGAAGTCTGTTAAATTCATTTACCCTTCCTGAAATATCTTTTATAATTGCTTTTGAAACATCTGTAAATTCAATCGGATCAACACTTCTGCCAATAAAACCGCCATCATTTAAAATCTGCATTGTATGTGTTTCGTCAGGCAAAATTGCATCAAGAAATTCAGGAGAGAAATCTTTTCCCGCAAAACGTTCTTTTAAATTTTTTGTAATATTTTTTGCAGTTATTTCATTTATAGAATATCTGCCGTCAGAAAGAAGTTCTTGAATATCCCGCTTAAAACTTTCCGTTGTAACAGGGTCTAAACCTTCGGTAAAAATTTCCGTAACAGAGTTTATCAATGCTCCGTTTACAGGTTTACCGTTATACATGTTTATAATACTGTCTAATCTGTCTTGTACGTTATTTGTGTGAAATTTTTTAGAATTTTTATCCAAATGAGCCAACAAATCATCTGCTTCTTTATTACGTCTGTTATTCAGATATGATGCAAGATGCGGCTCTAATGCATTACAAATCAAAGCACTCATAACGGGAGTTGCAAAACCTGCAGTCATCATCCAGAGAGTATTGTTTTGAACAGCCAGTTTCCGCATTCTTTCCTGAATAAAATCGCGTCTGTTTTCAATATCTTTCGGAACTCTCAATCTGTCACCTATTTTGTCTATTTGTTCGTCAGAATACAAATCCCACGGAATAAACTGCGGATCCTGATAGAATGGTTTTGTCCTTCCAAAGCTGTCCTCATACTCTTTTCCGACATTTACACCGTGAATTAAATAAGCAGGTAATTGTATTGCAATTTTCGGCCACAATGCCATTGATGCCAAAAATGAGCCTAACCCGATAAATTCCATGCCTTTTGTCATAGGAGTATAACGTTTTGTTGTCAAATATCCTGCTATACTTAAACCTCCCGCCAATAAACCGACATCATTAAGTTTACCCAGTTCATGGTCATTTGCATTACCCTGAGCCGCATGTTTAAATGCTTTTGCGCTGTATACAAAATCATCAAACATATACTTTGGCGACATAAAGATATTTCCGCTTTTTAATCTGCCTTTACCTCTCAACGGTTTAATAAATGTTCGGTTATCAAGTTCCCGCTGAATATCAAAATCCGGCTTTGGTTTTTTAGAGGTTTGAGGATATGCAGATAACTGATATGCAGGTACCTGTTTTGAAGATATGAAGTTTTGAATTAAATTTGATTCCATACTAATCTACCACGTACCTGTCACTTTTCTTTATTACATCTGCGGAGTCTATTTTTGAAGGAGTCTTTGAACTTGACATAGTATTTATTACACCAAGTACTGATGATAAAACAGCAGCACCAAAAAGTATTTTGCCGGCATGTTTTTTCAAACCTTTTCCTTCACCTTTCCAAAAGGCTTCTACACTTTCCGTAAAACTTGAACCGAAGGATTTTAATGACTTCATAAATTCTTTACCTTTCCAGAATTTAAAAGTCATAACTTTGAAATATTTTTCCCAAGGTTCCTGAACAGCTAAAGCCACACCGCAGGCAGCCCAAAAATATGATGAAATATTTTTAGCCAAACTTGATTTTACAACAATTTCTTTTATTCTGGGTTTAACCTCCTGATCGGAATCTTTAAGATTTTCACCCATACCCAGTTTATTTGCAATTTTATCATATCTAAAATTACGTTTTTCTCCTTTTGCTTCATCTCCGTATAATAAATCCCAACGAGGGAATTCGACACTTTCAAAAACTTTATGATGTTCAATGCTTGTTATATCGGTATCATTTATATCGTCTGGAAGTTCGTAAATCACTTTTGCATAAGGCATTTCAGTATCAATACCGGTTAACAGTTTTATGGGTTTGCTGATAAATGATTTGGAGAAATTTTTCATAATGCCGTAAAACAAAACACCAAGAGCAAGTTTATTCCCGTATTTTCCTGCCATAGTTTTTTGGAACGGTGAATAATACTTGTTAGCGGCATTAAATACTGCCATCAAAGTTCCGCTTCCTATTAAATACGGAACGGTTCCCATAGTCAAAAATTCGTAAAAATTGGCATTTTTGCTTCCTTTAAATCCCTTTGCGGGATAAACGGTTATTGCATTTGTAAGTTTATCCGCCTGAATTTTAGTACGGGTGCTTAAATTATTTTTCAAAAGAGTATCATGGCTGTACTCAAGCTCTTTTGAGCTTTTATCAGCAGAAAAATTTATTTTATTTTGCGCATTTCCTACCGGTAAAATCATTTTTACTCCACGTCGACATGTAATATTTTAATACTCCTGAATAATTTTTTTTGTTATTTATTTTCAGATTATTTTACATTTTTTTACAAATTAATTCAAATTAACCCGATAAAAATTTTAAACAAAACAAAAAACGCTATGACTGATTTTTATAATAAACATAGCGTTTTGTTGCTCTTAAAAATATAATATTTATGTTTTTCTTTTATGAAAAATATCTTTTCAAAAGTCCGTCAAAACCTTTACCGTGACGCGCTTCATCTTTTGCCATTTCATGAACGGTATCATGAATTGCATCAAATCCAAGTTGTTTTGCACGTTTTGCGATTTCGAGTTTTCCTTCGCAAGCGCCGTGTTCCGCATCAGCTCTCAATTCAAGGTTTTTCTTTGTAGAATCCGTAACGACTTCGCCTAAAAGTTCAGCGAATTTTGCTGCATGTTCAGCTTCTTCAAAAGCATATCTCTTATATGCTTCCGCAACTTCGGGATAACCTTCTCTTTCGGCAACTCTGGACATTGCAAGATACATACCGACTTCAGTACATTCACCGTTAAAATGTGCTCTCAAACCGTCCATAATTTCTTTATCATCAACTTTTCCGTCACCGACTTTGTGTTCGCAAGCGTAAACCTTTTCAGCTCCGCCTACTTCTTTAAAAGTAGTTGCTCCGCAAAGAGGACATCTGTCAGGAGCAGTTTCGCTTTCAGTTGACCAACCGCATACAGTACAAACAAATTTTGCCATAATAGACCACCTTTCTTATATTTACAGAAAAATAATACTATAAAAATAAAAATTTGCACAACAAAAAAGACGGAGTTTTTTTCCCGTCTTTATCAAACTTTCCTGTTCCTTAATTCCTTGTTTCCTATTTTTCCAACGACTTATGATATAACTTTTGAAACGAACTTTATTGTATCAATTATTGAATCTCTTACAAATTCTTTTGCCAATGTTTTTACCGGACGGTTTTCAATTACATCAAACACATAATAAATCGGGTCTTGCGAATTGTTAAAACGCATTCTTTTGTCTTTTTGAGCCAAATAATTGTAATCTTCGATATTGAATTCCTGAGGTTCGGTTGTTGTTCTTCTTTTTCTTAACAAACTGCCAAATTGACCGTTTCCGCCCGTATTATTTTTTGATTCTTGTGCTGTCGGTAACATTTTCTTTTTCTCTCTCTTATCTCTTACATATATATAAAGTATATAAACCTGAAAAAATTGCCTTTTTGGTTTTTAGAATGTTAACATTTGTTTACAATTTTAAAAAATCGCTATGTAAGGGTAGACTTTAGTCTGGCGATTTAAAGTGGCGATAAGACCGTATATTAGAAGTATAGAGGGATAGAGGAATAGTCTTTTAACGTAAATATATACTAAAAGCCTCCCTTGTAAGGGAGGTGGCACGAAGTGACGGAGGGTTTTTATAAAATTTGAAAGTTAAAATCAGTAGTAAAATACGTCAAACGCACCAATATTGCGGTGCGAAACATCGCACCCTACCTTGCTAATTTCCTACGCAAAGAATATTTGCAATATTCCTCTTACTACGTTTAATTTCATTACCATTAGCAAAGTTCTTTGACCATGCATCGTAGGTATCATACTCTTTGGACGAATAAAATTCGCCGGTAGTAGGAATATCGGAGATACAAGTGTCGGCGTTGTAATCAGGATTGGAGCTACTGCTACATTTACGTTTATATAGTTTATTTAATTCATCTAAGCTTGCCAGGTGCATATTGTTTAAACTTACACATTCTGCTTTTAATCCTGCCCAATAGTTACAGTTTCCGCCGCTAGCTGTATTTGTGCATGCTGAATATGGGGCTTCACTTATTGGTCGCGAATTCCCTACAGGAGGTCTTACTATGCAACCCACATCTTCTACATAAAAACTGTTTGCATATTTATTACAATCAGGAGCACCTTTGCTAAATTTTGCACTCTTGAAACTTCTTATATCTCTGCTTCTTGTCGCAACCTCACTATTAGGTTTTTTCCCGCCGTTTACGTCCATTACAAAATCTATTGAACCTGTTACTGTTGTTGTGTAAGGAACTTGTTTTGTTTTACCGCTTCCTACAGGCAAACTTTTTCC
>JAGBOW010000022.1 GCA_017633675.1 bacterium
AAGGTTATATGGATTTAATGAGAGCTTCTCAGTTTACGGAAGGCTTTTTGGCAGGTTATGCGGTATTGGAAACCATTGATAAATTTCAATTAATAAAAAATAAAAATAATTTAGCAAAAGATGCATTAAAATCAAAAGCTTGGAAACACACAAAATATAATCTTTTAGGCGGTATAGCAACAGGTATCGGAAGTGTTTTAATCGGTAAATTTTTTACGGATAAATACACAATACCGCTTAACGAAAAAATCGCCGATTGGGCTGATAAACAAACACGAATTAATGAAAAAGCAAAAGAACTTATAGAACAGGAAGAAGCTTCCGATAAAATTGGACCCCAAAAAGCAGAACAACCTAAAATTGATGAAGTAATTGAAGAAGTAAAAAATAGCTAATATTTAATTAAAGATTTTTGAAAAATGAGTATTAAGATGTGAAAAGATATGCAAGTCGTGTTGAACATTTTCTTAAAATGATGAAAATGACCTTGCTTATGATTAGTAGTTTTAGAGTGGGCAAAACGAAGTGTACCCACAAAAACGGTGGGCACGGCTATTGCCTTTGCCCACACTACAAACTATATTTTGACAATTACCGTGTAGACAGATTGCGGAATTGTTTTACAACAATCTGCGATGACATATAAAAATAAGGTGCGTCAAACGACGCACCCTACAAACTTAGTGCCTTAGTATCCCAGTGCCTTAATGCCTTTAATTATTACCTACACACTTAATAATCAATAGAAATATCTACGCTACTACTCGCTTATGATTAGTAATCGTAGAGTGGGCAAAACGAAGTGTGCCCACAAAAATGGTGGGCACGGCTATAGCCTTTGCCCACACACACTACAAACTGGCTATTTTTGTTAATTACTACCTACACACATAGCCCCTAGTGAACCTTTCTTGCCATTGAGTGAATCGCCACTCATAGAGCAATAGGCTTTCGCAGCATCATATTTCTCCTCCTCCGGCGTCCAATAACAGCCTCCAGCAGAAATCTTGGGATCTGTCTTTTGGGCTACAAATATAGTTACAAGTTCTGATCGACTTGCAAGATGCATGCCATCTAAAGCAGAGCAGGTTTTCTTTGCACCTGCCCATGTATCAAATCGCTCTCCTGAAGGCGTGGGGTTACAATATTCATAATCAGGACTTGATGAATTACTTGATCTACAATCTACTGCGCTGTATGTATTAGAATCAAACTTCTTTACACAAAGAGCACCGACTTCAAAATCACAAACCATGCCTTTGGCAAATTGTGCACCGTTGAAGGAACGGATATCGTTCCATTTATCTCCGATTTTTTCACTATTAGGACATTTACCGCCATTTACGTCCATGACAAAGTCTATTGAACCTGCTACGCTGGTTGAATACGGAAACTCTTTCATCTTGCCGCCACCAATAGGCAATTCTTTTTTCATAGCTGATACCGGATCACCGACATCTAAAGTTCCTCCGTTTTCATTATAGGTCATTATTAATGATGCACCATCTGCTAAAATTAATCCGACATTATTCGTTTTATTTTCTTTGTGGTTTAAATTTTTACCTGTTTTAGCTTTTGATACTTCATATTCCTCACCGTCACCTGTTGTTACTGTTGCTGTCGGCCAGCAATCTGCTATATGTTCACTATCGCATCTCTTTGCAATTTTTAAATACTTTTGAAGTTCATCTACAAACGCATCAGTTGAAGCATATTGAGTGTTCAATAAACCGTGTGCCCTCATCTGCTCCATTGCCTGAGTAACTTTCTGAGCAATATTTGCCTGTCTTTCTGAATTAACTCTTTCATTAATGTTTGCAATAACAGTCGGCATTGTTATTGCGGCAACTACTCCGATAATGCCAAGGGTAATTAATACCTCTGCAAGTGTGAATGCGTTAAATTTTTTCATAAAACCTCCTTCTCTATGTTAATTGTCAAAAATTTAAATTTTTACCTTTATATATCTTATTTTAGTATATTTTTTGTCTAAAGTCAATTGTTATACCAAATTATATCGTTATAAAAAGTTACATTGAAAAATACTATTAAGGAACAAAATGGAAGATATAAGAAAGCTACTGGGAAAAAGAATTAAGGAACTTCGTAAATATAATAAAATGTCGCAGGAGAAGTTAGCCGAAGTTGCCAATATTGAACAAAGAAGTTTAAGCCACATTGAATGCGGGGATACCTTTCCTTCCCGTTCGCTTTTAGATATAGCTAAAGCTTTAAATATTGAATTAAAAGAGCTTTTTGATTTTGAACATCTTGAAATGAACAGTGATAATATGAAAAAATATATTGTGCACAATATTGAACAACTAAATGATAGTGATATAAAAACAGTTTACAGAATAATTAAATCAATGAAATAAATTTTTGCCCATGCTATAATTTTTATTAAGGAATAGTATATGGGTGATGAAGACAAACAATATGATGCCACTCCTCGTAAACTTGAGCAGGCAAGAAAAGAAGGACAGGTTGTAAAATCCAAAGATTTTTCAACAGCGATTTCTTTACTGGTCTTGTTTTCTGCAATTTTCGGATTGGCACCGTTCATCTGGGATCAGATTGTTCAAATGTACACCCTTTTATATGAACAAATCCCAAATGCCCACATATCCGGTATTGGCGCAACATATATTGCATCAGTAACTTTAAAATGCGCCGTTTTAATTATCGGGCCAATACTTTTTATGGCGTGGTTTATGGCAGTTTTGGCCGATTTTATTCAGGTAGGGCCTCTTGTTGCAACTGCTCCTCTTGTGCCAAAACTCGATAAACTTAACCCTACAAAATATTTTAAAAATATAATGTCTGTTAAAACCCTGTTTGAACTTTTCAAAAATATTGTTAAAGTTTTACTCTTGGGCTATATCGGTTATTCGGTTTATATGGGTCATATTGAGCAGATTTTAATGCTTGCAGCAATTGATAACAACTTTGCGGTAATGATTGAATTCGGTAAACTTATAACAGAATTCATTTTCAAAGCCTGCATAGCCTTTTTGATTATATCTGCTGCAGATTACGGGGTTACGAAATGGAAATTTTTAAAAGATCAAAAAATGTCCTTTAAAGAAATTAAAGACGAATACAAAAATACGGAAGGTGATCCGAATGTAAAAGCTGCACTTCGCCAACGCCGTATGCAAATGCTCCAGAAAGGTATGATGGATTCTGTTCCTGATGCGGATTTTGTTGTTACAAACCCGACACATATTGCCTGTGCACTGAAATACAATGCTGATGAAATGGCTTCTCCCATGTTAATTGCCAAAGGAACGGAACTTATTGCAAAAAAGATTATTGATATCGCAAGAGAACACGGGGTTCCGGTTATAGAAAATGCACCGGTTGCAAGGGCATTATACAAAATGGTCGATTTAAACCAGCAAATTCCGCCTGAATTGTATAAAGCGATTGCCGAAATTCTGTTATTTGTATACAATTTAAAAAATACTACAAATAAAGGGCTTAATAAATAAAATCTGTGATAAAATAATTCTGTAATCATGGTTATGCAAAATAAAAATAAATTACAAGAGTATATAGATTTAGTGCAGAGGGTTGCAAAAGTCGAACACAGACGTATACCTTCACACATGGTTGATTATGAGGAGCTTGTATCTATCGGTATTCTTGGTATACAAGCATTAATAAAAAACAAAACACCCGAACAGCTTGAAAGATATAATGTAGCTTATGTTGCAACAGCAATCAGATGGGCTATAAGAAACGAACTCAGAATTCGATACAAATGGTATTCATTGAAACACAAAGGTGACGATGAGTATGATGAAGAAGAAGCCGTTGAAGGTATGGATATGCAAAAGGCAAAAGTTCGTGAAGCTGTTTACGAAACTATCTTGTCTATTGACGGTTTAGCCGCTGCGGCAAGCGATAACGATTCTCCTTTTGATTTCTTAAAAGACCCTCACGCACAACCTGATGAACAGGCTGAGATTACGGAATTAGGACGAATGGTCAGGGTTGCAATTTCAAAACTCCCGCCCAAAGAAAGAACTGTTGTGGAATATCGTTTTTACAGAAATATGCAGGTAAAAGATATTGCGCGTCAGGTAGGGCTTTCACCGTCAAGAGTTACACGTATTGTTCAGTCATCACTTATTGAAATAAAAGAATTTTTAAATTCGCATGATCAAACGGGGTATTAGCTTTTAACAATTTTTATTCTGTCATCTGCTTTAATTTCAACAGGCTCTTTTTGTTTTTTAATATAATTTGCGGTATAAACATTTTTATCTTGTTCAAATGTTTGTTTAATATAATCAGGTTTCGGATTTACAGGTAAATAATTATCACCGCCTAACGCAAAGAAATCATCACAGGCAACAGTAAATTTTCTTGTTTCGCTCGGGTTATTTATATCAATTTTTGATTTGTTGCCGTTATTATCAATATAATACAAATCTAACAGCTCTCCTTTGTCGGTAACTGAATATTCAAGTCCCGAAACAAGTATTATTCCGGGTTTGTTTCCGGGATTGATAAACGATTTTGCTCCGACTTTTATTGCATCAACAATTTGTTTTTCAGACAATTCACAAATCATCATCTTATCTTCAAACGGTGTAATATCGTTTATTCTCCTTACATCAATATCACCTTCAACAAAATAACCTCTGATATTTGCGGCATTGAGAAGCGCAACATCAGTTCCGAGTTCTTTTCTCATTGCATCAACTATAAAATTTCCGTGCGGGTTGTTTTCAATAAGTCTGTTTTCGGGATTCGGTGCTGCCGATTTTATCTTTCCGACAACTTCGGGTTTTCCGATAATTGATTCCACTGCAGTTTTAAATTGTAATTTTCTTGTAAAATTACCTGTTCTTGCAAGGTTATTTTGAGCTTTAGTAATTATTCCGTCTTTGTTAAATACAAGATTTAACACTCCCGCAAACTCTCCGTCTTTTCCTGCCTGAGTTAAGATAACGGGTTCGCCGGATTTTGAATACAACAGGCTTTCGTTTTCTTTAATTCCTTTATATAATGCATGAGTATGCGCGCCTAAAATAACATCAATACCTTCGGTTTCCTGAGCAAGACGTTTATCGGCATCTTTTCCTATATGAGAAACAATTATTATTTTATTAATACCTTGTGCTCTTAAATTATTTACTTCTTCCTGAACTTTTTTAATCGTTGTATCTATGTCGTCAATTTTTATATCTTCAAGAGATTCTCTTGTACCGACTCTTTCAAGGGCATCAGAAGGGGCAGTTCCTATTATACCGAATTTTTCTCCGTTGATTTCTTTAATCATTGATTTTTCAATTTTTCCTGACATCGGGCTATTTGGGTTTACTTCAACATTTATTGCTAAAAGTTTGTATTTAGCATCTTTTAGTGTTTCTGCAAATGCAGATGGTGTTGCATCAAGTTCGTGATTTCCCAGAGCATTTGCCTCAACCCCAACCCAATTTAGAAAATCATTTGCGACTTTATTTTTTACAGGGCTTGACCCGAGTATAATGTCGCCCGATGCAAGTTTCATTTTTATATCTGATTTATTTGTGTTATTGAAAAGTTTTGCCATTTCGCAAATTCTTTCCATATTGGTCATTTTTCCGTGTAAATCGGCAATATAAAAAATTCCGACAGACGTTTCGTCTTTTGATTTTTCAAAAGTATCCGATATTGGTTGTGTCTGAATTTTGGGAACGGTTGCATTGGTTTGCGGTTTTGAAATTTGCTGCAAACTACCGTATTTATTAACTGCGTTAACTACCAAATTCATAATTTTACCTTTTTTATATTAAATACCGTAAAAAAATTTTTTGCTAAAATTTGACAAAATGTTAAGATAGCTCACGGATTGATAATCGGTTAAATGATTATTTAAAATTATAAATTTTGGTGCGTCAAAATGACGCACCAAAATTTGTTGCATAACAATACCGAATAAAAATGTCCTTTTTATTTGGTGCGAAACATCGCACCCTACGTTGCTAACATATTTAGCGAAAAGATAAAATATTGTAATTAATATATGTCGTGTTGAACATTTTAATCCGACACGACATTTTAGTATTGTAATGTTGAATAAAAATAATGAATACGATATACATTTACTCTACACAAATAACCCCATAGGAAGAGCTAGAACCAGAGTCTGACCCTTCATAACAAACACCTTCAAACTGCAAAAAAGGAGCATAATCGCTAGCAAAGGTTGAAAATGCCCAGAACCTACCTTCTGACGGAATATTAGAGTTATCATTTCTTTTGTAACAAATAGAATATAACATACTTTTTTCAGGTAATTTCATGTTTATTCCGGTACATTGTTCTTTTGCATTATTATAATGTGCACTAACACCTAAATTTACAACACAACCGACATCTTCTACATAAAAACCGTTTGGATATATACTGCAATCAGGACCGCCTTCACTAAACTGAGCTATTTTAAAACTTCTAATATCTCTTGCTCTGCCTGCAACTTCGCTGTTTGGTTTCTTTCCGCCATTTACGTCCATAACAAAATCTACTCCGTTGGTTACGGTTGTCGTATATGGGAACAATTTTGATTTCCCGTTTCCTACGGGCAAACTTTTCCCTTCAGAAGGAATTGATACTACTTTATCACCTACATCTATAGGATCTGTTGCAGGATTATAGTTGAGAATTATAGATGCGCCGTCGGCTAATATCAACCCTACATTATTCGTTTCTGTGGATAATGATAAATTTGCACCCGTTTTTGCTTTGCTTACCTCAAGTTCTTCCCCGTCTGACATTGTTACTTTATCTGTCGGCCAGCAATCTGCAATATGCTCACTGTCACATCTTTTTGCGATTTTTAGATATTTTTGTAATTCATCAACAAATGCATCAGTTGATTGATATTGAGTGTTCAAAAGTCCATGCGCCCTCATCTGCTCCATAGCTTGTGTGATTTTCTGAGCAATATTTGCCTGTCTTTCGGAATTAACTCTTTCATTAATATTTGCAA
>JAGBOW010000023.1 GCA_017633675.1 bacterium
CAAAAGAAAGGAAAAAATTATGAAAAATTTGAAAACACTTGTAGAATCACAGTTCCCTCATATTAGTAGAGGGTTAGGGAGAGGGGGAGATAAGAAATCCGCCTTCACTCTTGCGGAAGTATTAATTACACTTGGAGTAATCGGAGTTGTTGCATCAATTACTCTTCCTACACTGATAAAGGAGTACAACAAGCATGCTTGGGTGAATGCTTTGAAACAAAACTATTCACTTTTAAATCAGGGTTTTAGAAAAATGATGGCAGATGACGGAGTAGAATTTATTGCGGATACGGAAGTTTGGAGAGCAATAGGGGGTAGTAGTTGTACTGGGGATTATGATATCTCATCAGCCGGATGTAAAGATTTTTATGCACAGCTGAAAAAATATTTCAAAATAGTACGTATTGATAAAGGAACTGATGCCTATTCCGGCACTAACGGTAGTGGTGAATCTTTTGAGGCTACTGTTTACAAATACAAATACAGAAATTCTTCAGACAAAAAAATCTATTGGGACAACATAATACACTTATCAAACGGTGCTATGATATGGGACTATGGTTTTTCTAAATACCCGTCAGTTGAATCAAATTGTGATGCAATCCATGTTGCAGGAGGACATATGTGTGGTGGGGCAGGTGGTTTTTATATAGATATAAATGGTAACAGAGGCCCTAATGAATTTGGAAAAGATATATTTAGTTTCAATATAACAGAAAGAGGACAGCTTGCACCTGTAGGCGGTAATGATTTTGCTGTATATTCAGCAAGATATAACTTAACACAAGAAAATATAGATAAAAATAAGGCTAATGGTCCTTTGGGCGGTTACTGTGATAATACATCAAGAACCAGCAGCAACGGCAGTATCCCTTCAGGAGTTAGTTGTACAGGCTTACTTATAGACCAATTGAATTGGAAAATGGATTATTAATCAGATGAATAGATTGCAAGTGTGGGCAAAGGCATTAGCCGTGCCCACCTTTTTCGTGGGCACACTTCAAGAATATCGACTTACATTTTTCTTCCCCGATAAGGCCTTATCGCCCTATCGCCCTATAGTCCTATCGCCATTTTAAATCACCAGACTGAAGTTTATCCTGAATTTAAAAAAGTATAGAGGTTATAATTAAACAGCTATATCTCATTAATCTATACCTCCAACCCTCCATTTCCCCCCTTGAAACTTTTTTGTTTTTCGTGTAAAATGTTTCCGGAAGATAGGAGCTTAATTAAATGTTTGAACGTTTTACGGAAAAAGCAATAAAGGTCATTATGCTTGCGCAGGAAGAAGCCCGCAGGCTCGGTCATAACTTTGTCGGAACGGAACAGGTTCTTTTGGGTTTGATTGGAGAAGGCACTGGTGTTGCTGCAAAAACCCTTAAGTCTATGGGGGTTAACCTCAAAGATGCAAGGGCTGAAGTCGAAAAAATTATCGGCAGAGGTTCAGGTTTTGTTGCAGTAGAAATTCCTTTTACACCCAGAGCCAAAAGAGTTTTGGAACTCTCTTGGGACGAAGCAAGACAATTAGGACACAATTATATAGGCACGGAACACTTGCTTCTCGGACTTATCAGAGAAGGAGAAGGTGTTGCGGCAAGAGTTTTGGAAAATCTCGGTGTTGATTTAAACAAAATCAGAAGTAATGTAGTCAAAATGCTTGGAGAATCTAAACCTCAAACAGTTTCTTCAGGTTCTTCATCATCTTCATCAAGTTCATCATCAAGCGGAAAGACCAAAACACCAAGTTTGGATGAATTCGGCAGAGATTTGACACTTGCTGCACAAGAACTCAGACTTGACCCTGTTGTCGGCAGAGAAAAAGAAATTGAACGTGTAATCCAAATTCTTGCCCGCCGTACAAAAAATAACCCCGTACTTTTGGGTGAACCCGGTGTAGGTAAAACCGCTATTGCGGAAGGTTTGGCTATAAGAATTGTTAATGCCGAAGTTCCCGATATTTTGGACGGCAAAAAAGTTATTCAGCTTGATATGGGACTTTTGGTTGCAGGTACAAAGTACAGAGGCGAATTTGAGGAACGTCTTAAAAAGATTATGGACGAAATCAGACAAGCCGGAAATATTATTCTTGTAATTGATGAAATGCATACTCTTATAGGCGCAGGCGCTGCAGAAGGTGCAATTGATGCCGCAAATATTCTGAAACCGGCTCTTTCAAGAGGTGAAATTCAGGTTATCGGTGCTACAACATCTGATGAATACAGAAAATATGTTGAAAAAGACTCGGCACTGGAAAGACGTTTTCAATCGGTAATTATTGATGAACCGTCAATTGATGAATCTGTTGAAATTATTAAAGGTTTAAAACCAAAATATGAAGAACACCACAAACTTATAATTTCTGATGATGCAATAGTTGCGGCTGTAAATTTGTCAAGCAAATACATTACGGACAGATATTTGCCTGACAAAGCGATTGATGTTATTGATGAAGCATCTTCAAAAGTTCGACTGAAAGTTTCAAATCTTTCTCCTGAAGGGAAAGAACTTGAAAAAGAACTTAGAAGTATCATCAAAGAAAAAGAAGATGCCATAAGAAATCAGGAATTTGAAAAGGCCTCTCAACTCAGAGATGATGAGGCTGATATGAAGGATAAAATTCGTGAAGTTGCTCAACAATACAGAGAAGAACATGAAGCAAATAAACCGACTGTTACAGCCGAAAATGTTGCGGAAGTAATCGCATCAATGACAGGTGTTCCCGTTACAAAATTGACCGAAGGCGAAAGCGAAAGACTCCTTAAACTTGAAGATACACTTCACGCAAGAGTAATCGGTCAGCATGATGCTGTTGTTGCAATTTCTAAGGCAATTAGACGTGCAAGAGTAGGTTTGAAATCACCAAACAGACCAATAGGAAGTTTTATCTTCTGCGGGCCTACGGGTGTAGGTAAAACAGAACTTGCAAAAGCACTTGCGGAAGCCGTATTCGGCTCGGAAGATAATATGATAAGAGTTGATATGTCAGAATTTATGGAAAAACATTCAACCGCAAAACTTATCGGCTCACCTCCGGGATATGTCGGATATGATGACGGCGGACACTTAACCGAACTTATCAGAAAGAAACCGTACAGTGTTGTTTTGTTTGATGAAATTGAAAAAGCACACCCTGATGTATTTAACATCATGCTGCAGATACTGGACGACGGACGTTTGACTGATGCAAAAGGTCGTCATATCAATTTCAAAAATACAATTATAATCATGACATCTAACGTTGGTGCAAGCATGATTACAAATACATCAAAACTCGGTTTCTCAACCGCAGAAGATGAATCAAAAGACAAGTACGAAAAACTGAAAGATACGGTTACGGAAGAAATGAAGAAAGCTTTCAGACCGGAATTCTTAAACCGTATTGATGAAACTATCGTATTCGCTCATCTTACACAAGAAGAAATCAGACAAATCGTTGATTTAATGCTAAAAGATTTATTCAAAAGACTTTCAGAACGAGAATTGACAATAGAAGTAACTGACGAAGCTAAAGATCATTTGGCTAAAAATGGTTATTCTGAAGCATATGGTGCAAGACCTTTGAGAAGATTAATTCAAAGAAAAGTTGAAGATGAACTTGCTGAAGAAATTCTTTCAGGCAAATACCACGCAGGCGATACGATTGTAATGAAATTGGTTGATGATAAAATAGCTTTTGAAAAGAAATCAAAACGCACAAGAAAAGAACATACTGTTGAAGAACAACCGACAGAAGAAATAACTCAATAAAAAATCAACCGCCTCCAAGGCGGTTGATTTTTACCTGCATGTTATTCTACGCAAATAACGTCATTTTGCATATGTTTATTTGTACCTCCACCAACACCGCCTATATGATATCTATTAGAATAATACATTACAGTAATACCTTCATAGTACTGACCTTCTGATGATGACCAAAATGCTACAGGTAAAGTTAGATTTGGTATTGATGTCTTATAGCTAAAGATTGTAACTAATGTATTTTCATCAGGCAAATTCATTCCAATTTTTTGACATGCATTCTTCGCGCCAGCCCAATAATCATTACAAAGACCACTACTAGAACATAATTTACTAACTACCTCTGATTTACCGGGGTCTGTTTCAGGATCATAACTGGTTCCAAGGTACACTGAAGTGTACCCCTAAAAAAGTAATCAATCAGTAGGACAAAAATTGTTTTCAGAGATGTTAGTATGTAAAGGAGGTAACAATGAAACGAAAACAAAAATGTCTTACAGATGAACAAATTAAAGATCTTTTAAATTCAAAA
>JAGBOW010000024.1 GCA_017633675.1 bacterium
AAATTATTGGCATAGAAAAATATGTTGACAAAATTCCATATTTAAAAGGAAACGAAACAATGAATTATATAAATTATGATTCTTTAGTTCTTTCAGACGGTACTATGATTATGTTTGAGGCAAGTGGTTCCCCCTTTACTAAAACACCAGAAGAATGTAATCAAATAAAATCTCTTGGCGGAAGTATGTGTTCAATGGCAGGTGTTATAATTGTAGATATCAACGGCAAAAAAAAACCAAATACCTATGGCAGAGATTTATTTAATTTTAAATTGTCTGATGAAGGTAAATTGTATCCAGCAAGCGGTAAAGATGATGCATTATATTCGTATATACGAGCTCTTGATACAAATCCGAATTATTGGCGAAATAATTCTTCCAAATGCGGTAGTGTTGATGGAACTTGGCCTAATGGTAATGTTTTTGGCGATCAGTGTACAGCACGTATAATGGAAGAAGGGTGGAAGATGAATTATTAGAAATATTGTTTTGGTAGTTCATATTTTATGGCAGACAAAAACAATACGGGTTGAATGAATATTAAACCCGTATTGTTTTTATGTAATATAAAAAATAAAATTTCTGATTATTTCTGAAACTCTTCAACAAAAGCTTTTCCTACATTCAAAGCTTTTAATTCAGCATCTTTAACACCTGCTTCCGCATATCTTTTTTCTGCCAATTCTGCAATATCAAGAGCTTTTTGCGCCAATTCAGTATTTTCCGTAAATAATTTTATATCAGCTTCCAGATTGTCAGCAGGTTTTACCGTTGATCTGTCTGCAGGGTTTTCAGGAATTTCCGTAATTTCTTTTGCCGGAGCTTCATCAACCGCAGGAGCATTTTGAGGTTCCTGTACTGCATCAGTCTTTACTTGTTCAATTTTTTGCGGTTGCTGCGGAATATTGGGTTGGTTTGGTTGTATTTCTGTCATATTCGCATCCTCATTCTTTCTATACGGCTTTTGCCATAATTTTGTCTCTTGATCTCGTTTATTGCTTTAAAACGCAAAAATAAATTTTTTTGCTAGTTTGTAAACAAAAAATTACAAAAATTAATATAAAATATTTCTTTACAAACTTTTTATGATATATTTATTGTACAGTTTTACGTATATTATATACTTACGTTATATAGAGTATACAACATTATAGAAAGTAATGCAACCATGGATATTGCTAATTTATTTAATAATATTAATCCGCGTGAAGTAATACGAAATTTGCCTGATACGGTTTTGGTAACAGATAATGACGGGAAAATTGTATGGGCAAACGATAAAGCTGCAATTGTTTTTGAAACCAGCAGGAGCACGTTAAAGGGATTATACTTTGATGAAATTGTTGCAAACGGTCTTGAACTTGCGGAAAAATCCTATTCAAGACGAAATGCCGTTGTAACAGGCGCATTTACAATTGAAGGTAAAGAGTTCTTTGTGGAAATGAATGCGAAAAAGTACATAGATCAGTATTTCATTACAATCAGAGATATTACCGCCATGACAAATGTCCTTGCGAATGCAGAAAAAACAGGACGTTTAAACAAAGAAAAAAATATAATGCTTACAAAACTTTCCGGTGAGATTAAATCACCCATACAGTCGATAATCGGTTTTTCCCAAGCGTTGCTTGATGGTTTGGGCGGTGAAATTACAGATAAACAGAATAAATACGTAAAAATAATTAATAAAAATTCTGCAGAATTATTATATTTTATGGATAAGTTTCTGGAATTTTCGCAGGCGGAATCTTCACTTTTTAAATATAAAAGCGAATTGTTTGACCTGATAAACACAATTCAATCGGTCGTAAAAAATAATGAAAAAGATTTAAATCAAAAGAATATAATTTTGAATTATGATTTTGAAGATTTCAATAAAAAATCAGTATGTTGTGATGAAGAATGTCTAAAAATAGTTTTGCAAAATGTTATAGAAACTTCGATTAAATTAACTGATTCGGGTTCTATCACCATCAGACTTGATCATCCCGATTTTGATACAATTGAAAAAAGCGGAGTAAAACAGTTAAAAAATGCTGATAACAGTTTTTATGTCCGCATTTCCGTATCCGATACCGGAATAGGACTGGCTAAGAATGAATTGGACGGATTGTTTGAACCGTATACTCAGCTTGATAAAGCACACAGAAAAACATTTCTCAGGTCAATAACACTGGGAACGGCATATACGATAGTAAAACGTCTTGGCGGAACAATATTTGCAACTTCTGAGGTTATGAAAGGTACTACTTTTACATTAATTTTGCCTATAGGATTGAATGGTCATGAGCAGTGTAATTCTTAAAAATGTTACTAAAATTTATGATAAGAAAAAGGTTATTGATGATGTTTCTTTAACCATTAATGACAAAGAGTTTGTTGTTTTGGTAGGGGCATCAGGCTGCGGTAAATCTACACTTTTGAGAATGATTGCAGGGTTGGAAAATATTACAGAAGGTGAAATATTAATAGATGACAAGGTTGTAAATAATGTTCACCCGAAAGACAGAGATATTGCTTTTGTTTTTCAAAGCTATGCGCTTTATCCTCACATGACAGTCAGGGAAAATATTGCTTTCGGCTTAAAAATGAGAAAAGTAAGCAAAGAAGAAATTGAAAAGAAAGTTCAAGAAGCTGCTGAGATTTTGGATTTGGGAGAATATCTGGACAGAAAACCGAAACAACTTTCAGGCGGACAAAGACAGCGTGTTGCTTTGGGAAGGGCAATAGTCAGAAATCCTAAAGTATTTTTAATGGACGAACCTCTTTCAAATCTTGATGCTAAGCTTCGTGTTCAGATGCGTTCCGAAATAAAAAAGCTTCATGAAAAGCTTCAGACAACATTTATATATGTAACCCATGACCAGACGGAAGCCTTAACAATGGGGGACAGAGTTGTTGTATTGGACGGAGGTGTTATTCAGCAGGCAGACAGTCCCGAAGAAATATATAATAATCCTTCAAATACATTTGTTGCAGGTTTTGTCGGCTCTCCTCAGATGAATTTTATTGAAGCAAAAGATTTTCCGTATGATTTGCCCGAAAATTCTACAGTCGGTATCCGTCCCGAAAAAATGGTTACAGGCGGAGAAATAAAATTTGATGTACCTGTTGAAATTACGGAACTTTTAGGAAGTGAAAAAATTGTTTATTTTTATATCGGTGATAAAAAGTGTTCCGCAAAATTATCGGCAGAGTTTACCGATAAAAAAACAATCAGTTTAAGTATAAATCCGATTGACATATATTTATTTGATAAAGAAACAGGAAAAAGAATAATCAGATAGCCGGTTTATATACATATTGCCATGCCTGTTTTTTTAAATTATAATCTTTTTCAAACAGGGAGATGTGAGCATGAATTTAGAAAATATAAAAAGAGTAGATCCTTCTGTCGCTGAGGCTATAGAAAAAGAATTAGACAGACAGCAGAATACTATTGAACTTATTGCGTCCGAAAATATTACATCTAAAGCTGTTATGGAGGCTTGCGGAAGCGTTTTAACCAATAAATATGCAGAGGGTAAACCGCATAAAAGATATTATAACGGATGTGAACATATTGATGTTATTGAAGAAATTTGCCAAAAAAGAGCATGTGAACTTTTTCATATGGATCATGCAAATGTCCAGCCTCATAGCGGAGCTCAGGCAAATATGGCTGTATTTATGTATCTTCTTAAACCCGGTGATAAAGTTTTGAGTATGGATTTGTCAAATGGAGGACATCTTTCTCACGGTTCTCCGGTCAATTTTTCAGGCATGTATTTTGATGTAAAGAGTTACGGTATAAATGAATACGGTGAAATTGATTATGAAAATGTCAGACAATTAGCATTGGAACACAAACCGAAATTGATTATTTGCGGTGCAAGTAATTATTCTAAAATTATTGATTTTAAGAAATTCAGAGAAATAGCAGATGAGGTTGGAGCATATTTATTGGCTGATATTGCGCATATTGCAGGACTTGTAGCAACAGGTGTACATCCGTCACCTTCAGGTTATGCGCAATTTGTAACCACAACTACCCACAAATCATTAAGAGGGCCGAGAGGCGGTATTATAATGTGTGATGAAGAACATGCTCAAGGCATTGACAAGGCTGTTTTTCCGGGAATGCAGGGCGGACCTTTGGAACATATTATTGCAGGAAAAGCCGTTGCACTTTTAGAAGCATCAAAACCCGAATTTAAAGTTTATGCAGAACAAATCGTAAAAAATGCAAAAGCTCTTGCTAAAGGTCTGATGGATGAAGGAATGGATATAGTCGGCGGTATGACAGAAAACCACCTTATGACTTTGGATTTGAGAAAAACAGGCAAAACAGGTAAAGATATGGCAAATGTTTTGGAACGTGTAGGAATTACCGCTAACAAAAATACCGTTCCGAATGATCCGCAAAGCCCTTTTGTAACCAGCGGAATAAGATTAGGAGTTCCTGCGGTTACAACAAGAGGGTTTAAAGAAGATGATATGATTGAAGTTGCAAAAATTATTGCATCTGCAATATATTCGTCAGATAATGAATTAGGCTTACAAAATTTGAAAGAAAGATCTTTAAATTTGTGTAAGAAGTATCCGATATATGAAAGGAAAATTTAGTGAAAAGTGAGTAGTGAGATGTGAAAAGTTGTTATCATAAAGCTATTTTGGTCTGATTTTATAGACACAGCTTTGTTAAAGAACTTTTCACCATTCAATTTTCACCCGTATTTATGCTTACAGAATTAACACACGCACATATAATAGGGACCGTAATAGCATATTTGATAGGAGTATGTCTGGTTCCTATGGTTATAAGTTTTTCCAAAAAAGAAGGTCTTGTTGATGTTCCGAATGAAAGAAAAATTCATACCAAACCGATATCAAGAATAGGCGGGGTTGCGATTTGGGCAAGTACAATGCTTACTTTTTTGTGTCTTGTGTTTATGAGTTATTATCCTTCCGGAAACTTGATGTCGGGGATTTTGTTGGGCGGTTCACTGATGTTTCTTTTGGGACTGATTGATGATATATACGGTCTTGGTGCGAAGTTTAAACTGTTTATTCAATTATCAATAGCTACACTTGTATACCTGTTGGGTGTTCAAATAAATGTGTTACCTTTTATCGGTAATATAGGACTGTTTTCATACCCGATAACTGTTTTGTGGATAGTGGGTATTTCAAATGCGGTAAATTTCATAGACGGAGTTGACGGTCTTGCAGGTTCGGTTATAACGGTTAATGCAGTTACTCTTGCAATAATTGCAGTATCAATGACACCGTCTAATCCTATCAGTGCTCTAATCGGATTTATTTTAGCAGGTTCAATGCTTGCATTTTTAACATACAATTTTAATCCTGCAAAAATATTTATGGGTGATAGCGGAGCTTTGTTTTCAGGATTTTTGCTTGCTACAATTTCTGTTATCGGTGTTATGAAAGCTGCGGCTATATTTATACTTTTACCGTTTTTGGTTTTGGCTGTACCTATCATGGATATAACTTTTTCATCATTAAGAAGAATTTTTAAGGGGCAATCACCGTTTGTGGCTGATGCCGAACATATTCATCACAAATTATTGCATGCCGGTTTTTCTCAGAAAAAAACGGTTATGATTTTAACATCTGTTGCAATTATTGCAGGTGCTTTAGCTTCTTTGTTTATGGGAACTGCGACTATAAAGCATTATTTTATCTGCATTTTGGCAATAGTTATAATAATGTTGCTGTTAAATTTTGCAAAGGTGTTGACAAAAAAATAATTTTGTTGTATAATTTCCTGTGGATTTAATTACTCAGTTTTAAGCGCTTGTCGTTTTCCAAGAGTTTAAAATATTTAAGTGTAAATCCGCCATAATAATAAAACTGAGCACAGGCTCAGTCTGAGTACGATGTTAATAGCGAGGTAAGAACTATGACAGTTAGTGCAGTAGGACAAAATGACGGAAGTTCACGTTTAAATACCATTATTAAATCGACAGCGGCAGGTACGGCTGCAGGTTATACCATGAAGTATCTTTGGCCTGTTACCAAGCAAGAAAAAGATATTTCAGCAAGAACAATGATAAATTATTGCAGAAAGCTTACCAATAAAGCAAAAGTACAGGAAATTAATTCTCGTGGTGTCAATTCAAAAGCAGAGGATTATTTTGTAAAAATGATTGAATCCGGTGATAAGGAAGCTTTCAAAGAAGAAAAGATTAAAGAAAGAATTATAAAAATGGGCGGCGAAGATTCTGCTGCAGGTAAAGAATTTAGATTACTTATAAGGAATGTAAATGAAACGGCAAGCCAAATGACAAAACGCTGGGCTGTTGCATACAAAATTATGTTAAAAAGAATCAGACCGACTGTACCTTTCTTGGTTGCAGGCGCAGGTATCGGTTTCTTTACAGGCTTCACGCATAATGTCTTAAAATGTGACTATGATGCGTAATAATTTATATTTTTTTCACCAAAAAATATCAGACTGAATGAAATTTGTTCAGTCGTTTTTTTTATAAAAATTAAATTTTTCTTGTATTGGAGATAATTTTATTTAATTTGTAAAAATTTTCAAAAAATTATTAATTTTTGTTCACAAATTTTTGCAAATTATTGTACTTTTTTTCTATTTAAAATAGTATGTTATTATACTGTTGGAATATATATCAAAGAGGTAAAAAAAGTGGAAAATTTCGTATCAGATATCTTTGCAAAAAAAGATGAAACAACAAATAATGATTCAATCAGACGTTCTCCGGTTAACCCTACAATCATCAAGGTTATCGGTGTTGGCGGCGGCGGCGGAAATGCTGTTAACAGAATGATAAAAGCCGGACTTTCGGGCGTAGAGTTTTGGTTAATGAATACCGATTTACAGGTTTTGGAATACGGTCAGACAAACAACAGAATTCAATTGGGTGCAAAATCTACAAACGGTCTTGGCGCAGGCGGTGATCCTTCAGTTGGGGAAAAAGCTGCAGAAGAAGCTCAACAGGAAATTACTCAGGCTATAGACGGTGCCGATATGGTATTTATCACAGCCGGAATGGGTGGCGGTACTGGAACAGGAGCAGCTCCTGTTGTTGCTAAAATTGCCAAAGAATTGGGTATCTTGACTATTGCGGTTGTAACAAAACCGTTCGATTGGGAAGGTCGTAAAAGACAAAATCAGGCTAATCAGGGTCTGGAAAAACTCAGAGAAGCGGTTGATGCGGTAATCGTTGTTCCTAACGACAAGTTGTTACAGGTTGTTGACAGACAGGTTTCAATGATAGAATCGTTTATGATTGTTGATGAAGTGTTGTTAAGAGGTGTTCAGGGTATCTCTGATATCATCACCGTTCCCGGACTTATTAACGTTGACTTTGCTGATGTTAAACAAGTAATGCAGGCATCAGGTTCGGCTCTTATGGGCATAGGTAAAGGTCAGGGCGAAGGCAGAGCTATTAAGGCTGCAGAAATTGCTATTAATTCTCAGCTGCTTGAATCTTCTATCAACGGTGCAACCGGTGTGATTGTTAATATTACGGGCGGACCTGATATGACTTTACACGAAATTTCCGATGCCGCAAAAATTATTCATGATGCGGTAAGTGATGATGCAACTGTTATTATTGGTACGGCAGTAAACGAAAATATTCAGGGTGAAATTCAGATTACCGTAATTGCAACAGGTTTTGAAATGAAGAATCAGCTTCCTGAACAGAAAAAAGATGTGAAACAGCTGAGCGCATCTGATTTCTTTGCAAATACATTTAATACTTCAGTTGGGGTTGCTTCTCAACCGCAACAAACAATCAGAAGAACATCAATGCCTGATGTTGCTTCCGGATTTACAAATATAGAAATTCCGGATTTCTTAAAGAAATAAATATATAATGCAGATTCAGGAGAGAACGAATAATTCGTTCTCTCTTTTTATGAAAATTTGTTAATATTTTTTAAAAAACTGACAAAATTTATTATGTTGGGATATTATATATTGGGATACCCATCATGAAAGTCGACTGCATCAAAAATAACAAACAAATTTATTTTACTGCCGGAAAAGTTGATTTATACTCCGATTTTGACGGAACATATTTCCCTGCAAAACATACGGATTTATACACCATTACGCCGGAAAGAACAAAACAGCTTAATGATTATTTTGATGAATTCAGACCGCTTTTAAATGAAGGTGATTTACATTTTACGATTACTTCCGGCAGAACTTTCGGCGAATTTCAGACTGTTGCTGATTTAATAAAATCCAAAGGTATACAAATGCCGTTGCCGGATACTTTTATTGCCAAAAACGGTTCTGATGAATACGTGAGAGTTGCTGCAGACAGTGAATATTACAACAAAGGGATATTTCCGTTCAGGTATGAAACCGTAAATACTCAAAAACAGGAAGATATAAAAAATGCAACCGGCTGGCATGGGAAACTTAAAGATAAATTGCGGGAGATATTACAAAAACACTACCTGCAAATTATTGACCACGAATCGGAAAATTCCGGCAGAGATTATGGTCAAAAATCATTAATGACCCATGTGAAATATGATAAATTTGAACTTAAAGAAGGCATTGATGCTAAAAGCGAATGGAAAGTCGGTTTGAGAAAAGACGGAAGTCTGAAAATATATGCAAGTTTCCCTTATGATATGCTTCATGTAGGTCAAAGAAGTTATGTTTATGACAAAATTAAAGAAGAATTTGAAGAATATTTAAAAGAAAACGGGGTAAAATTTGTCAGGGAAGAAGAACGTGATGTACACGGCGGTAATCGTCCCGTACTTGTATATACTCCCCAAATGGCAGACGGCAGTCCTTTGACAAAACTCTATGACACAAAAGAAGCAGTAAAAAAAGCCATAAAAAATAATGACCTTGTTATAACTGCAGGGGACGGCAAAAACGATATTGAAATGCTTAATCCGCTGAATTATATTGAAACAAGTGACCTTGATACCGATTTACAAAAACAATTAAAAAATGTCAGCGAAGATAACATTGAAGAAATACTCAAAAATCAAACAGTCGTTGAAAGATTACGAAAATTACCATTTGTCGGAATAATTATTAAAGGTGAACATAGCAGTTTAGAACAACTTGTCAAACATTTTGAACAATTCAACAGAATAATCGAAACAGAAAAAGGAACACTACAGGAAGCAATAAAACAAGCCATAAAAAAATATGCTGAAGAATGCCCCGAATTTGCACAAAATCTTAAAGAAGATTTTAAAATTCAACTTGAGATGGCAAAAGAAACAGTTCGGGAAGGAACAATTGAAACAGTAAAACACACAGCCGAAACAGCAACATCTGAAACTCCAAAAGGTAAAGGCGGTAAAATTGCGGCAATCGTAGCTGTAATCACAGCAGGCCTTTCTTCAACATGCTATATGTTAAAAAAGAAACCCGATAAACAATCCTAAATCTATGAAAATCTCAAAAACCCCACAATTTAATAACAACTGTCAAAACTCTCTCTCTCATAAAAACAATATAAGTTTTGAAGCTATACAAATAAGACAGATAAATCCTGCCTATGCTCACATGCGTACACAGTTAGAAAATGAATTGGAAGTCTTTGTAAGAACAGAAGATAACGCAAAAATGCTGGGGGCGGGTGTTTCATCTGCCGTATACAGATTTGAAAGGCTAAAAGATATAGTTTTTAAAAAATCGTTAAAACAAAATGACAGTTTTAATGAAGAAGTTGAGCATCTCAGAATGTTGCCTCAGGCTTTGAAAAATGTTCAAAAATTTGTTGCACAGGCATTTGATGATGAAACCGGTTTGTTCTATTTATTAAGCACAAGAATGAACGGCAAAGAAGCTGATTGGAAGAAAAATCCTTGGACAAGAGAACATTTTAAAAATTTCTTTTCAACATTGTTTGAATTGGATAAAAACGGTATATATCACGGTGATTTGCATTGCGGAAATATATTGCTTGACGGTGAAGGAAATGCCAATTTAATTGATTTTCAGTGGACACAAAAACTTTTAAGAAGTGAATTTTTCATAAATAAACCTAATTGTATATTACCTCCGTTTATAATGAGTGAAAATTCTCAAATGTTTGAAATGGCAGGTATTCCTTATTATATAAAATTTATGTCCAATACAAGACAGGGGAAAAGATTTCTTCAGGATTATCTTAAAGAAAAAGCCAATTATCACCAACAACGCAGTTATTTTTTAAGAGCATTTTTTGAAAGATTAACAAGCGAAAAAGAAAAAATAAATATTATAAAAGGGATAAATTATGAAGATGCCCAATCCATAATTCTCAGAAAGCCTGATGATGATGTTTTAAGGATAGAAACTAAAAAACTTCAGTTTTTATCGAATTTCAGGGAATCGTGCAGCAGAGGTGATTTTAATAATCCGACGGGAAATTATGTAACTGCAACTTCCGCCAATTTAATGACATTGAGCGCAATACAGGACTTAAGACATGAAATAGCTTTACAAAAAAGGAAGAAATTTTTAAGCAGTGCCAAAAAGGATTATTTAAAGTATACCGAAGAATATGCAAAATATTGGTTTGATAGTGTAAGTTCATGGGTTGGCGGTGTATTTGAAATGTCTTTGAGAACTGCAGAAAACACTAAATATTCCCGAGATAATATAATTTTTGACAGCTTAGAAAATTTGACCGATTTGTATAAATTTATCGGAGAAAAGAATCGGGGCAGATATAATCGGGGATTTGAAATTTCGGATTTGACGGCAGATAAATTTAAAGAAATTGAAGCTGAAACTAAAAATATTAAGCGGGAATATATTTATTTGGATTTTGATGCCAAGATAATGAGAAAGATTAACGAAATTCAAAAGCTAAACGACAGGCTCAAGAAAGCTCTAAAAGATGATTGCGGATTTGATGTATTGAATTTGTCAATTCTCAGTATTGTAAAAAATCGGGAGTTGTATAGTATATTGGAAGGAAAACCAAATACAGAAACAAGAAACCTCATAATGTATCAGTTATATCAAACAAAGGAATTATATAAATCTATCGCCCAAAGCACTTACAGACAGATTTTTTCACAAATTTGGCTTGATGCACCGGAAAAAAGAACCATTACTCATTTTAACGGAATATATGACTTCGGTTAAATATTCGGCAGGTCGCCTTTAACTTCCGCAACTTCATCAGATTCAAGCTCAAATACGCTATGCAGAGCCTGGACAGCCCTTTGAGCATCTGCTTTATCCACAAGACAGCTAATCTTAATTTCACTTGTCGAAATCATTTTGATATTAACCCCTTGCTGTGCCAAAGTTGTAAACATGGTTGATGCAACACCGGGCCTATCAATCATGCCTGCACCGACAATCGACACTTTTGCAATACCTTCATCAACCTGAATTTCTCCCGTTACACCCAAATCCGCCTTCAAACTTTCCAAAGCTTCAACAGTTTTCGTCAAATCTGCTCTGTCAACGGTGAATGCGATATCGTTCGTATTAGAAACCTTTCTTGCATAAGACTGAATAATCATATCTACGGAAATATTTTCATTCGCAAGTTTTGTAAACAGTTTTGCTGCAACACCGGGTTTATCGGGAACATCACAAACTACTATTCTTGCCTGAGATAAATCGGCAGCAACACCTGCAACGGGTTTATAAATTTCCATTTTTTCAACTCCTAAAATTAAAGTACCTAAATTATCAAGTTTGAAACTGCTCCTTACACGCATAGGAACATTAAATTGTTTTGCGGTTTCAACACTTCTGGGATGAAGAACATTAGCACCCGCATAAGCAAGCTCAAGCATTTCATCATAAGAAATTTTATCTAACCTTGAAGCTTTCGGAACAATTCTGGGGTCTGTTGTATAAACCCCTTCAACATCTGTATATATGTCGCATCTTTCGGCATTTAATGCCGCTGCAAGTGCTACGGCAGACGTATCTGAACCACCGCGTCCCAAAGTTGTGATTTCACCATCTTCGGTTACTCCCTGAAATCCTGCAACAACAATAATTTTACCATCATTGAGGTTTTTTCTTAATTTATCCGTTTTTATATCAACAATTCTTGCTTTTGAGTGAACATTTTCGGTCATAATGCCTATTTGCATGGCATTAAAACTGACTGCATCATAACCTTGTGCCTGAATTGCCATAGCAAGAAGCGCAATAGAAACACCTTCACCTGTTGAGAGGAGCATATCCAGTTCTCTGCCTGAAGGGTTCGGGCTTAAATCATTTGCCATTTTTAAAAGATAATCAGTTGTGTGTCCCATAGCGGAAACTACAACAACAACGTCATTTCCGTTTTCTTTTTCCATTATAACGGTCTTTGCGACATTTTTTATCTTTTCCGTATCAGCGACTGATGTTCCGCCGAATTTTTGAACTATTATTTTCCTCAATTTTTATCTCTTTTCTGCAAAAGTTCCAATAATTCACTTTTCTGTTCGGGGTATTTAAACAAATCCCTCCCCATATTTTCGGTTTTTTCTGCGACAGAAACCGCTTCTTTCAAATTATATTCGGAATAATTATCTTTGACAAGTATGTAACTTACATAAAACATTAAATTTAACAATTCAATATTATTTTCATCATGTTTAAGGGCTTTTCTGAGTTTTCTTTGAGCTTCCGTATAATCATTTTTTGAAATTAAATAATTAACATAATTTATATATGCCTTAGTATACTTAACGTTTATCCTCAAAGAGGCTTCATAATAATCTCTTACTTTTGTATCATCATTTTTTTGTTCGTAACATTTTGCTATGTAAAAGCAATTTACGGCATCTTCATCATCACTTCTGAATATTTGTAATGCATGTTCCAAATCCCCGTTTTCAAATGCCGAAATTCCTAAAGCTTGTTTTACGGTTTTATTTTCGGGTTCTTTTTCCAGTACTTTATTCAAAAGCGGCTGAGCTTCTTCAAATTCGTTTTTGGAAACACAACACAGTCCCAAATTTGCAATAATTTCAATATTTTCACCGTCCAGCTCATAAGCTTTTAATAACTTTTGTTTTCCTTCATCAAATTTTTCAAATTTAACAAGTGATTTACCCCATTCCAAATATAAATTTGAAGCTTTTAAGTTTTCATCTTCGGCAAGTTTAAAATATTTTACGGCATTTTGTTCATCAAATTTTTGGGTATAAACTTGACCTAAAAGAATGTATGCAGGAAGCATTTTTTTGTTATATTCAATTGATTTTTTAGCATAAAAAATTGCATTATCAAAATCATCTTTTAAAGCTTTTAATCTTGCATATTCAAAAGTATTACTTTCGTTTGGTGCAACATTTGAAAGAAAAGATAATTTACCTTCGGCTTTATCAAGCATATTCAGTTTGATTTCCATAACGGCACATAAAAAAACTGCCGAAAAATTGTACTTATTGAATTTTATTGCTTTTTCAAATTTATCTCTGGCATTTGCAAAATCATTCATCTTCATCAATGCCATGCCCCAGCCCGTAAAAGTATCGGAATTTCCTGCCTGAACACGATTTGCATTGTCAAATGATTTTAAGGCGCGTTCATATTCTTTTATTGATACAAGTGCAAACCCTAATCTTTGCCAAATATTTTTATCCTGCGGATTTAAATCCGCTGAAATTTGATAAGTTTCAACTGATTTTTCCAGCCTTCCCGTTCTTTCATAAACAAGACCCAAATATTTATACACCAATGCATCTTGTTGCGGGAGTGATAGAGCTTCGGTCAATAAACATTCCGCTTCCAAGTACCTGTTTTGTTCCAAAAATTTCTTTGCACGATTTACGTATGCCAATGTCGGTAAAGATTGAACAATGGTATCTTTTTTGTACCCGTCGATAGCTTTGCTGATATTTTTTATTTTATCAATTAAAATTTTTAATCTGTCAAACAATCTGCCACCTCGCGAAATGCTCCGTCCCCCGCCTTATTTTCGGTTATTTGTATATTTTTTATATTTTTAACTTTTGAAACAGCATGCGGAACGGTAATTTTATATTTTGCATATTCCAAACATTCAATATCGTTAACATCATCACCGATATACAAATATTCTTCTTCCGTTAAATTATACTTTTCTAATATATTTTTAAGTATATCTATTTTAACCCTGATTTTTTGATAAACTTCATCAACTCCAAATCTTTCCGATAGAGTTTCTATTGCGGAATTTTTTTCGCCGGAAATTATGCCGATTTTTATTCCGTTACGCTTTAATATATAAAATGCCATAATATCTTTAAAATTTAATTTTCGGCTCATTGAAAAATCGTCATTTATGTATACGCAATTATCAGTAACAATCCCGTCAAAATCGGTTATTACCATTTTTATCGTTTTGGGTAATTTCAGCATATACAAAATCCTTCTTATTTGATATAATTTTAGCATAAAGGAAAAAGAAATGCTCTGGTATTTATTAAATCTTGGAATAATTCTTGTATTTGTCATATTGTTTTTAATTTCACGTCAAACGGATAAACGCTGGTCAAGACTTAATGATTATTTGGGGACGGTTAAAAATACGGCAAATTCTGTCAGATACGGGAATTTATCCACAAAAATTGATGAAATTGACCATCCTACCTATCAAACAGTAACTGATAGCATTAACAGAATGGTTGAAACTCTTAAGGACAGAGAAAAAATGATTGACGAATACCAGACAGAGTTAATGCGTCAGAATAAGCTTTTGGAATCCGTAATTAATTCTCTTTCGGACGGAATTTTAATAATTAACGATAAACAAGTAATCTTAAGAGTTACTCCGAGAGTTTCAAACTGGTTTGGCACAAAAGGTCAGGATTTAATAGGAAAAAATATTTCGGAATTTATACAGATAAGCAGTGATGTCCCGATTGAAAAAGCAAAAAAAACTGAGATTTTTATAAAACATACTCCGACAAACAATTTTGTTGTGACTTCAATAAAATTATCTCTTGAAGATGATAAAAAACGTTTTGTTATTCTGATAAAAGATATCACAACAGAAAAAGAAATTGAAACACTAAAAGAAGATTTTGTTGCCACTTTAACTCATGACCTGAAAGTGCCGATTGTTGCCGAAGCTAATATTATAAACTTTTTACTTGACGGCAAATTCGGAGAAATTACGGAAAAACAAGAATTAGCTCTGAATAACATGAAAACCTCTAATGAAGAATTGATTGAGCTTGTACAAATTATTCTTGAAACATATAAGGTAAAAGATAAAGGTATAAAACTTGTTAAAGAAAACATAATGCTTGATAAGTTTTTGAAAGATATAATCAATGAAACCCAGCCGATTGCAAAAAATTCAGGCATAAAAATAAATTACAAATCAAAACGTAATATAAATATATATGCTGATGCAATGCAATTGGAAAGGGTTGTGAAGAACTTAATTTCAAATGCAATTTCACACAGTAACACAAAAGAAAAAATTGATATTACAACAGGTGAAATTCCGGGATATGCAGTAATTTCTGTAATCGATTACGGACAGGGAATACCTGAAAAAGAATTAAAATTGATATTTAATAAATATTATTCCGCAGCAAAAAAATTCCGTAAAATCGGAACAGGTTTGGGACTATATTTATCCCAGCAAATAATGAGAGCTCATGGCGGAGAAATTACCGTTGAAAGCGAAGAAAATGTAAAGACGGAATTTTGCGTAAAAATTCCGACCAATTAATAAAAAACTTTAAATATTTTAAATATTTAACAAAATTATATCTTCATACATGACTAATTCTATAGGATTTGTAATATAATTTTGATATGCTTGGAATATTTTACAAATTTTTAGACCTTATATACAGAAAAAAATGTTATTTTTGTAAAAGTTCAAAAGAGGCAGTAAAGATGTGTTCAAATTGTTTTGATGAACTTGATTATCTGCCTCGAAAAATCAATCGCATAATTAACGGCAAAAAAGTTTATTGTGCAGGAATATATTCAAAAAATCTTCAAAAACTTATAAGAGGGTTAAAATATCATAAACAATCCGATTTGGCATATTATCTTGCCAGATTTATGGCTGAATATTTTAAAAATTTTTCAGAAAATGAAGTTTTTGAGGTAGTTCCTGTTCCGATACATTCAAAACGTGAGAAGAAACGTAAGTATAATCATATGAATCTTGTCGGAGAGGAATTTTGCCGATTAACGGGATATTGTTTAAATACGGAATTAATAAAAAGAGTAAAAGATACAAAACCTCAATATAATCTTAAAAAAAGTGAAAGAATGAAAAACCTCAATGGTGCTTTTGAAATTAATAAAGATAAATATAAAGGCGGAAAAATATTGATAATTGATGATATTTGCACCACAGGTTCGACCTTTGAAGAAATGATAAATGAACTTGAAAAGATTGGTATAACTAATATTGTATGCTTATCAGCCACAACACCGTTTTTTACATAAATTATGTTTGATAGTGTACAGTGAGTTGTGAACCGTGAACAGGCCTTATCGGTGCTATCGCAAACAAATGGAAGTATTAAATTTACAACTCATTATTAATAACCATTCTTGAACAACCCCAACCGCTTCCTGATTTGCAATCGGTTTTGTAATTATTGTTCGTAATGGTTATTGTTTTTTTTATAACCGTTAAAGACAAATTAGAGTTTCTGTTTGAGAGCGATAGATTAATTATCAAAAAAGAAAAAATTGAATAATAAAAAATGACCGAACTTTAAAAATCGGTCATTCTTTAGCTTATTAGAGGATTAGAAGAATAGAGGGTTAGCTATTTAATGATAATAGCTAATCCTCCAATCCTCTATACATTTGGTCCTCTATAAAATTAATGACAAAGTGCCAGCAATATACCCGCAGCTACGGCTGAGCCGATTACCCCAGATACGTTCGGGCCCATAGCATGCATCAAGAGGTAGTTTTGCGGATTTTCTTCCAAACCTACTTTGTTAGCAACTCTCGCTGCCATCGGAACAGCAGAAACACCTGCAGCACCTATTAACGGATTGACTTTTGTTTTTGAGAATACATTCATCAATTTTGCCATCAAAACACCGCCTGCGGTTGCAACAGAAAATGCCATTATACCTAATACCAATATAAATATTGTCTGTACAGTCAAAAAGTGATCTGCAGACAGCTTAGACCCTACAGTTAAACCCAAAAATATAGTTACAATATTTATTAAGGCATTTTGCATGGTATCTGAAAGTCTTTCAACAACACCACATTCTTTACATAAATTACCGAAACACAATGCTCCGAGCAAAGGACATGCACTTGGCAAAAGGATTACGCAAAGAAGAAGAATTACAAGCGGGAATACAATCTTTTCTCTCTTTGAAACTTCTCTTAATTGTGTCATTTGAATTTGTCTTTCGGCTTTTGTTGTCAACAACCTCATAATCGGCGGTTGAATAACGGGAACTAATGCCATATATGAATAAGCCGCAACTGCGATAGGTCCTAACAGTTCTTTAGCCAACTTTGTTGTAACATAAATTGATGTTGGACCATCAGCTCCTCCGATAATACCAATTGAAGCAGCTTGCTGTATTGTAAACGGTTCTCCACCCATTAATAATACCACAGGTTTCAAAGCCAGAGCCAATAATAATGCCCCAAATATACCGAACTGGGCCGCACCGCCTAACAATGCCATTTTAGGGTTAGCAATCAAAGGGCCAAAATCTGTCATTGCACCGACTCCCATGAAAATTATCAAAGGAAATATTCCCTTTTCAATTCCAAATGCAAATATAATTCCTAAAAATCCGTTTGGACCTGCAATTTCTTCACCTAAAGGCATCGGAATGTTTGACAAAAGTCCGCCGAATGCTATAGGAATTAACAATAACGGTTCAAATTGTTTTTTTATACCTAACCACAACAGGAACAAGCATATTAAAATCATAATCCATTGTCCGTGTGCGGATAAGATTTGCTGAACACCTGATATTTCGGGGTCAGAAAATGCATTTTGCGCCGAATGTACAAATCCCATTATACCGGTTGAATCCCAGAGGGATTGTAAGCCTTGTTGTATACTAATACTCATCTTTTCCCCCTTAACCTATTGTTACCAATACATCGCCTGTTTTAACTTTGTCGCCGAGCTCTACATTAACGGAATTTACAGTTCCAGAAACAGGTGATTTGATTTCGGTTTCCATTTTCATAGCTTCAACAACCAATAAAACATCGCCTTCTGAAATCTGATCACCGGCTGAAACCTGAACTTTCAATACAACGCCCGGTAATGCAGCTTTTACAGGTGTTCCTTCACCTGAAGAAACCGGAGTAGCTTCAATACCTTCTTTAACGCTGTAATCATAAAGTTTTCCGTTAACCGTAGCTTTTTGACCTTCAAAAGCAATTGCATATTTTTTGCCGTTAACCGTAACCGTGTATTCGTTAGAATTGCTTGAAGTGTTTTCAGCTTTCGTTTCATCTGCAGATTTTTTGTTAATCTTAACTTCACCTTTGCCTAGTAAGAAATCTATACCTTTGTCAACTGTTTTATCCTTGCATGCCGCTGCAATAAACAAGTTCTCATCAGTTACAGGTAATCCTGCGGCTATCAATCTCTTTTCCGCAGCTTTTAAACCTTTTTCAGGATCTTTTTCGTTTATATCAACGACTTTTTCAGTTGTCGGCAAAACTTTTATTTTTTCAAGTTCTTCATTTAACTTAGTACTAATTTCCTCTTCAGTTAAATTAGGATTATTTTTAATAATATTTTCCCTAATACCGTCTTTTGCTTTACTTCTGGCTTTTTCCGTCAGCTTTTCTTCTGCCCACTTAACTAATTCAGGATCGGGCTCGCAAGGAGTTTTGCCAAAATATCCCAATACCATTTTGGCATAATCCTCATTTGCAACACACCAATCACCTTGTGTAGCATTCAAGAACGATTGTTGCGCATACTGCTGAGATACAGGAGTTACAGAAGTAGCAAATCCGGCTCTGGATACAACTTCTTTCATACTCTTGATTAAAGCAGGGAATTTATCAAGCATACCCATATCTTTAAGCTGATTTACTGTTGTAGCCGTAGCACCACCCGGCAGCGGAGCTTGAATAAGTATCGGATTTACAGCCAAAGATATCGGAGAAATCGGATAATCTTTCATACATTCTTTGAAAAGTTCTTCTGTTTCCATGATTTTGCCGATATCTAATCCTAAGTCGTAATCAGTACCCTTCAGGGCATGCCACATTGAAATAATATCAGGCTGGCCTGTTCCGCCCGATACAGGTTTCATTGCAAGGTCAATTCCGTCCGCACCGCCATCTAATGCTGCTAAATATGCTGCCAAACCTGTTCCTGCAGTTTCGTGAGAATGGAATCTGATATGAGCGTCAGCCCCTAAAATTTCTCTTGTTCTTCTTACTGTTTCATAAACCTTTCTGGGGTTTGATGTTCCTGATGCATCTTTAAATGCCAAGCTGTCAAACGGAATACCCGCATCAAGGATATTTCTCAATACTCTTTCGTAAAAATCAGGATCATGCGCACCCTCACAACCGTAAGGAAGCTCCATCATTGTGATTGTAACTTCGTGTTGAAGTCCGTGTTTTTTGATACTGTTTGCTGAATCAATTAAATTATTAACATCATTTAATGCGTCAAAGTTTCTGATAACATTAATGCCGTGTTTTGCAAACATTTTTGCGTGCAAATCAATAACATCACGAGGTTGAGAGTTTAAACCTACAACATTAACCCCTCTTGCTAAAGATTGTAATTTAACATCAGGACCTACAGCTTCCCTGATCTTGTCCATTGTTTCAAACGCATTTTCGTTACAGAAAAATATCGGAGCCTGAAATCTTGCACCGCCTGCTGTTTCAAAGTGGTTTAAGCCGGCATTAACAGCTGATTGCAATGCGGGAATAAAGTCATCAACAAGAACTTTTGCCCCGTAAATTGATTGGAAACCGTCCCTGAAAGACGTATCCATAACTTTAATAAGTTTTTTAGCCATATTTATTATCCTTCCTTTATCTTCTATATTTTGCAGCCACAATTGCCAAAGCTATTGCGGCATCATCTCCAATTGATTTTGAAACCGATTTCTTATCCGTAACTTCAACGGTTTCAGGGAATATTGTGTTTAAGTATCTTACGATTTTTGACATTATCGTCATTGCCAAAATCATTACGCAAAGGAAACTTAAAACAAATCCCATTCCAAGTCCCATAAGGGATAAACCCTCGAGTATTGTTTCATTCATAATATATCTCCCATTGTTAATACAAGTTCTTTACCCGAATTTTCCAGTACAAGTTCGCCTAAATCATTCACTTCTTTTACCATGCCTGATTTCTTATCGTTAAATACCTGTACGGAAATTTCTTTATTTAAAAAACAGGATTTGTTGAGATAATCATCTTTTATCATAACAAAACCTGTTTTCAGAAAATCTTCATATCTGTTAAAAAATTCTTCGGTTAAATTTTCAACAAATTCATCTTTATCGACATGCTCTTGATTTAATTCAATATTAAGTGCCGTAACTTCTTTATCTTTAATCTGCATAATGTCATTAAGATTAGAATTTAAATTGACGCCTATTCCTAAAACCAAACCTTTAAAAACTCCCCCTTGAACAACGGATTCGGATAAAATTCCCGCTATTTTTTTACCGTCAATTAAAACATCATTAGGCCATTTGATTTGAGGGTTAAGATTGTATGTTTCAAGAACTTTACAGAGTGTAACGCATAAATATTGTGTCAGATTAGCATAATTTTCAGAAAATTCCAAAGACGGTTTCAGAATAAAAGACATGAAAACATTACCTTCACCTAAATCCGCCCATTTTCTGTTAAATCTTCCTCTGCCTGCTGTTTGCTTTTCGGCAGTTATAACAGATTTATCGGGTAAATCATTCAGATTTGTTTTTGCATATTTGTTGGTAGAATCGACTTCATAAAGTCTGACTATATTCATGCCCTCTCCAAAAATTTCATATATAATAATTGTAAACCAAAAATAAAAAATTTGCGCTTTTGAAAAAAATGTTTTATTATTCAGAAATAAGAGGAGAACATGGAACACTGGATTGTAAATTTTAACTGTTTTGGCAAGGTGTGCGGACTTAATATGGACACACTTATTACCATGTGGCTCAGCATGGCATTGTTAATTCTTACCGCATTTTTAGCTACAAGAAATTTGTCTGTCGTTCCAAATAAACTCCAATATGTATCGGAAAGTATTATAAAATATTTTGTTAATATTACTAAATCAAGCATGGGAGAGGTTGAGTCGAAACGTCATTTACCATTGATTTTGACTTTATTTATGTTTATTTTGACGGCGAATTTGGTCGGACAACTTCCATGGCATTTGATACATTTGAAAACAGGAGAACTTGCTTCTCCGAATAATGATATAAATATGACAGCAGCAATGGCAATTGTTGTTTCGTTGTATTATATATGGTATGGTGTAAAAAAGAAGGGTTTTCACTTTTTTGTACACGGTTTCAGTATTGACGGCATAATAATTACTTTAGTCGATACTTTGGAACTTTTTGTAAGGCCTTTTTCACTTGCACTTCGACTTTTTGCAAATATTTTTGCGGGAGAAGTTCTTGTGTTTACAATGGTTGGAATTTTTGCATATTTTGCACCGTTACCGTTTATGTTGTTTGAATTATTCGTTGCATTAATTCAGGCACTTGTATTTACGTTATTATCGACAACATATATTTCTATGGCAATAAAAGAAGAATAAGGAGAAAAATATTATGGAACAATTAGCAATGTTGGATTTGGCAAAACTAGGAGCAGGTATCGCTATCGGTTTTGGTGCAATAGGCGGAGGTCTTGGCTTGGGTATTGCGACAAAAGGTGTTTTGGACGCAATTGCAAGACAGCCTGAAATCAAAGATGAAGCTTTCAAAAACTTTATTATCGGTGCAGGTTTAGCTGAAGCTACCGCAATTTATGCACTTTTAATTGCTTTGTTATTGTTATTTGTAAAATAAGAGAGGATAAATGTTACAGTTTAATGCTACATTTATAGTTGCAATAATAAGTTTTGTTGTATTTATCATGATAATGAATACAATATTCTATAAACCTGTTTTAAATGTAATCGAAGAAAGAGAAAATTTTATACGGGGTAATTATGATGAGGCAAATGCAACAAAAGAAAAAGCCGATAATTTGTTACAAGATAAAGAAACACGGTTAAATGAAACTTATAAAAATGCAAAACAAATTTTGACGGACAACAAAATTCAGGCAAATTTATCCGCTCAGGAGATGATTGCGAATGCAAAAAGCAGTTCCGATGCAAAAATAAATTCAGAAAAAGAAAGAATTGAAACAGAGAAAAATTCAACGGATATTAACGCTGCGGCAGATGAGTTATCGCAGGCAATTGTAGACAAAATTCTTGAGGGAGTCAGGTAATGGAAATTTGGAACACAATTGTATCAAGCAATACATTTAATTTTCTTGTAATGGTCGGTATTTTATTATTTATTGCAAAGAAAATTGATATAATGTCGATTATTGAAAATGCATTAACTTCCGTCAAAAATAAAATATCCGATTCCGAAAAAGAAAAAGCTGACAAAAAATTGTATCTTCAGGAAGCAAATAAATCAGTTGAAAATCTTGATAATGAAATAGAAGAAACCTTAAACAAAGCAAAAGAAAATGCAGATAATTTAAAAGAAAGTATAATAAATTCCGCTAATTTAAAAGTTGAAAAAATGAAAAATAATATTGAAAAATTAGTGGAAATGGAAGAAAAAAAGGCATCTTCCGAATTAATTTCAAAAACGGCCGTACGTTCAAAAGAACTTGCTTTTCAAAAGATTCGCAAAATATTAGAAGACAAACCGGAACTTCATGAAAAAATAATTGACAAATGCATAGAACAGTTAGGAACATTATGAAAACAGAAAAAGTATACGCAAAAGCATTAATTGATTTGAATAGCGATTTTGTTCCAAAGGATTTGGAGTTGCTGAAAAATACTTTTGAACAATCTTCTGAGTTGTCTGATATCATGAATAATCCGACTGTTTCCTCAAACATCAAAAAAGAATTGATTAATGATATTTTTAAAACATCTGTAAATCCTCAAATAATTAATTTTCTTGAAATATTAACAGATAAAAAAAGATTTTCCTTATTAAACGGTATCATTGATGAATACAACAATTATGTTGACGAAATTAAAAATATTGAAAGAGTGAAAGTGGTTTCCGCAATAAATTTGTCGGAAGAACGTAAAAAACAAATAGAAAATAAACTTCAAACAAGATTAAATAAATCAATTATTGCAGATTATGAAATTGACAAAAGTATTATAGCAGGGCTTGTAATCAAGATTGGTGATGATGTTATTGATACAAGTGTGAAAAACAAGTTAGATAATTTAAGTATATAAGGAGTGAACAATGGCACTTATACAACCTGATGAAATCAGTTCAATCATCAAAAGTAAAATAGAAAAATTTGATATCCAAACCGAAGTTTCAAATACGGGTTCGGTATTGTCAATCGGTGACGGTATTGCATCAATTTACGGACTGAGAAATGCTATGGCAAATGAGCTTGTACAGTTTGAGGACGGTAAAGGAACTTTGGCAATTACCATGAACCTTAATGAAGATAGTGTAGATGTTGTAATTTTGGGTGAATACACTCAGATAAAAGAAGGTATGACGGTTAAAACAACCGGCAGAATTGCATCAGTTCCCGTAGGGGATTCTTTAATCGGAAGAATTGTTGACCCGACAGGAAAACCGCTTGACGGCAAAGGGGATATTTCTTTTGAAAAAACAAGACCGATTGAAAGAGTTGCACCGGGAATTGTTACAAGAAAATCCGTTCACCAGCCTCTACAAACAGGCTTAACCGCAATTGATGCTTTAACTCCTATCGGCAGAGGTCAGAGAGAACTTATAATAGGTGACAGACAAACAGGTAAAACAGCTATCGCAATAGATACAATAATTAACCAAAAGAATGAAAACGTTATTTGTATTTATGTTGCAATCGGTCAAAAAGCATCAACTGTTGCACAGATTGCAAAAACTTTAGAAGATAAAGGTGCTATGGAATATTCAATAATAGTTTCCGCAACGGCAAACGAACCTGCACCGTTACAATATATTGCACCGTTTGCAGGTGTTGCAATCGGGGAAGAATTTATGGAACAGGGCAAAGATGTTTTGATAATTTATGATGACCTGTCAAAACATGCTCAGGCTTACCGTGCTATGAGTTTGCTTCTTAAAAGACCGCCGGGACGTGAAGCATACCCCGGAGATGTATTCTATTTACATTCAAGACTTCTTGAACGTGCCGTAAAATTGAATGATGACTTGGGCGGAGGAAGTATTACGGCTCTCCCGATTATCGAAACTCAGGCGGGAGATGTTTCTGCCTACATTCCGACAAACGTAATTTCAATTACGGACGGTCAGATTTTCTTGGAATCGAATTTGTTCAACTCAGGTGTAAGACCAGCAATAAATGCCGGTATTTCAGTTTCACGTGTTGGCGGTAATGCTCAGACAAAAGCAATTAAACAGGTTGCAGGTAAATTGAGACTTGATTTGGCACAATATAGGGAACTCGAAGCGTTTGCGCAGTTTGCGTCAGACCTTGATCAAACTACAAAAAATCAGTTACTGCGCGGAGAAAAATTGACAGAAATATTAAAACAGCCTCAATACAAACCTTTGAGTGTTGCGGAACAGGTTTCAATATTGTTCGCCGTAAATGAAGGAATGCTTGATGATATTGAAAATACAGATATTCAAAGATTCAAAAATGAATGGTGTAATCACCTTGCAAGCAATTTAAAAGCATTATCCGACAATCTTAATGACGGAAGTGCATTGTCTGATGATGATAAGGCTGAGTTGAGAGCTGAACTTGAAAAGTTTAAAAAGACGTTTTAAAAAGCGAACGGAGGTCAGGAGGTCAAGAAGGCAGGCTATTTAATAAAATCAATCTTAGCGAAATTTTACTGAAATAACATAACGATATCGACTTATTCGTCTATTCACTTATTAACTCAAAACCAACAATTATAAATTGACAATCAAGGAACAACATGACCAATTTAAAAGAAATAAAAAACAGAATAAAAAGTGTAAAAAGCACCCAGAAAATTACAAGGGCAATGAAGATGGTTGCGGCAGCAAAAGTAAAAAAAGCTGAAAGTACCGTAAAAGCTTCACGTCCCTTTACTCAGGAACTGAACAACATGTTCAAAAAACTCTTAAATTCTGTTGGTACATACAGTTCTTATTCTTTAAAAATAAAATCGGCTATTGACAATTACCCTGAACTTTTGAAAGTAAGAGAAACAAAAGCTGTCGGACTTCTTGTATTAACATCAAACAAAGGTTTGGCGGGAGCATATAATACGAATGTTGTTCGAAAAACAATTCAAATGATTGACAAATATGAAGCAAAAGGTATAAAGACTTATCTTTATATAGTCGGTCAAAAGGGGATTTCGACTTTAAAACGCAGGATAAAAGGGAAAAATTGTGAAATTGTAAAGACATATTTGTCTATAGCGAATGATGTTACCCCTGAGGGTGCTAATCTGATTATTTCGGATATTGCAGAGTATTTTGTTTCTCATAAAATCGATAAAATTGAGATTGTAACAACCCGTTTTAAAAACATGATGAGCTATTATGTTGAAAACTGGGAAGTTTTGCCTCTAAAAGGTATGAATGACGATTATGAAAAACTTCATGACAATATTCTTGAACCGTTGATGGAATTTACTCCCGATATGCATCATATTTTACAAAAAGTTGTTCCTATGTATATGACGAATATCCTTTATCAATCACTTTTGGAAGCTCAGGCAAGCGAACTTGCAAGCAGAATGACCGCAATGTCGGCAGCATCTAATAATGCCGAAAAAATTATCAAAGAACTTTCCGTCCAATACAACAAAACCCGCCAATACTCTATCACAAATGAGATTATTGAGGTTGTTTCAGGCGCAAATGCTCAACTGGGATAGTATATTGAATATTTATTGTTAATTTGTTATAATATGCTTATAGGAGAATATTATGGATATTTCACTTTCATCTGATAATGAAAAATTTTTGCAAAGTCAAATTACTGCAGGAATTTATAAAACTTTGAGTGATGCTATAAATGCAAATTTGAGCATAATTATTTCGACAGAACAAACAATTCCTCAAGATGTTTTGCAAAGGTTTAAAGATGATGTGCAAAAAGGTTTGGATGATGTTAATGCGGGCAGAGTCTCTGACTGTATTGAATTTATGGACAGTTTAATTGAAGAAGATATGAAAAATACGGATTAAAATTACCCGAAATGCAAAAGAGGATATCCGAAATATTAAAGAATATATTGCGCATGATAATAAAAAAGCAGCGACTTATTTTGTTGCTCAATTGAAAAGAGTATTTCTAAATTTAGTTTGTTATCCAAAATTAGGAAAATATCGTTATGAGTTTAAAGAAAATGATATTTACTCATTTGTTTTCAAACGTTATATTATTGTATACGGATTATCAGACGGAGAATTAAAAATATTAAGAGTTCTTTCTGAATATCAAAGCGATATTAATAAATTTTAAGGATTAAGCTGTAGGTTTGGTGAAACCCGACAAATCTATGCATTACTCTTTAAAAATGCCAAATTCTCCGCAGAAAGCATCTGTTTCATTTCTTTCGGCTGAGAAATGTTTTCGGTTTTACCTTCCTGAGCTAATCTTGCTTTGCGTTTTGCTTCGGATTTATTAGTCATATAAATATTGAGTTTTGGAACACCAAAACCAAGTACAAGACCTGAATACAAATAACCGACAATCTGAGAAATGTTTAATGCTCTTAATTTGCCCTTTGTAGTTTTATCAGCCATTTTCAAAAGTTCTTTAAACGGTAATTCTTTTCCGTTTTTGTAAATTTCTTTCCCCTGCTTTTTCAATGCATCATACAAAACTTCATCTCTGGATTTTAACGAAGAATTTGCAATCCATTTAAAGAAGTTTTTGGAATCTTCTTTGCTTACATTGATTAAAGATTTATCAAACAGTCTTGCAACACCTTTAGTAACACGTGCACCCAAAACAAGAAGATTTAAAAAAAA